>JALGVU010000493.1 GCA_025774545.1 bacterium
GCGGCGGTCCCACCAGGCAGTACCACATGAACTACGGCGACGGGGACTTCGCGTGGAGCACTTGGTACACGCTCGACGGGCTTCCCACGAGCGACACGGACGACGAATACGTCGTCGAGATGATCTACCCCGTCACGTCCCTCGGGAACTGGTTCTACGGCACGCATCCGGCGGATCCGAACTTCCCGTTCAGGTACTTCGACGTGGACACCGTCGGGTCGGGGGCGACGTTCGAGGCGGGGCAGAGGCTCCAGTTCCTCCCGGGGATCACCGTGGGATGTCTCGGCGGCTCCGTGCGCTTCGACAGCGCGATCATCGACCAGACCATCCTCTTCAGCAGAGGCGATCTGACGGAAGGTGTTCGGCTCAGCGGGGGGAGCATCAAGATCACGCCGGGTGGCGAGATCCGGTTTCCGTAGCTTCGGCTCGTTGCCGGTACGGCGGGGCTGCGGAATCGACTTCCCCCGGTCCCGGGAGAAAGGCAGGTTCGTGTGAAGAGCCTCGAGAACCTCCGGTGGGTGCAGCGCTGGGTGAGCCACCTCGGCTGTGTGAAGGGCTGCCTGAACTACCTCGGCATCGACGTCAGCGACGGCTGGCTCTACGGCGGGACGGGGCACGCGTTCGTCCTGAACATGTCGGACGACGGAAGCTGCCCGAGCGGCCCGACCGCCTGGAATCACACGATGCTCACGACGCTCGGGACGCTCCTTGGCTACAGAACGACGGTCGTCGCCGGTTCGAAGCACGAGGGCGAACTCGAGGCGGCACAGGAGCGCGCGTGGGAGTTCGTGAGGCGATCGATCGACGACGGGACACCGTGCTACGGCTGGGAGCTCGACGTGCCCGAGTACTATGTCATCTTCGGCTACGACGAGACCGGCTACCGGTACACCGGCCCCGCCTGCAGCGGCGGGAGCGGAACGAAGCCCTGGCGTGAGCTCGGCGACACCGGGATCGGATTGCTCGAGGTGTGCGCCGTGACTCCGAGTGATCCCGCAGACGATGCGACGACCGTGCGAGCCGCGCTCACTTCGGCGCTCGAAATGGCCGGAGGATCGCCCAAGTGGGTTCTCCCGGACTACGTGGCCGGCCTCGCGGCCTACGACGTCTGGATTCGGGCGCTCGAGCAGGGCGCGTCCGCGCGCTTCGGGTTCTGCTACAACGCGGAGGTGTGGGCCGAATGCGGCGGGGAGGCCGCCTCGCTCTGCGACGAGGCGCTTGGCTTCTACAACGAGGTCTCGGAGTCGCTGGAGAAGGTCCGCGTGGCGTACCCGTTCTCGACCGAGCATACGATGGACCCGATCGCTGTCGACGACAAGAGCCGCGAGGCCGTCGCGAATCTCGGAAGAGCGCGCGAGGCGGAGGAGAAGGGACTCGCCGTCCTCGCAAGGATCGTCGAGGAGATCGACGCGAAAGTGCGGGTGAGGTCGTGAACCCGAGGCCGCCGAGTGCGTGCCGCGGCCTTCTACTTGAGGAGCACCATGGTGCGCGTCACCGCCGCGCCGCCGTGCTCGAGCCGGCAGAAGTAGACTCCCGACGCCACCGTTCGTCCGCCGCCGTCGGTCCCGTCCCACGTTACCGCGTGCTCCCCCGCGCCTCTCCACTCGTCGAGAAGCGTCGTCACCCGGCGCCCGGCGGCGTCGAAGACGGCGAGCGTCACGCACCCCGGCTCCTGGAGGCGGAAGCGGACGCTCGTCACCGGATTGAAGGGGTTCGGGTAGTTCTGCTCGAGGAGCGGGAACGCAGGCGCTGCCGCCACCCCCATCTGGCACGCGAGGAGGTCCCGCACGTCGAGCTCGGTCGGCACCTGTTGGTAGGCGGGCTCGGTCGACGTGTCCATCGACCATCGAAGGAGCCCCTCCGACTCCACGTACTGGATGCACTGGACGTTCGATCCGTACGACCCCGCGGCGCCCGCCATGAGGTCCCAGCTCCGCTCACACGTGATGTCGGTGCTCGCGGTGAGCGAGTCCACGATCGCGTCGTAGCGGTGGCAGTAGACCGGCGCGTAGAGGACGCGGAAGTGGTTGGTCGCGGCGAGCTGGTCGCCCGGGACCGACGAGTTGTCCGACGCATCGCGCACCGCGACGCCGGCGGCGTTGTTCGACTCGATCACGATCGGCCTGGAGGCCGCATCGTCGTCGGTGACGTGGATGATCGTCCCGACGGCTCGGCTCCGGTCCTCGATCGCCGCGACGACGTCGGCGGGCGTGTGCCCACCGCCGCCATCGTAGTCGGCCGTCTCGATCCCGTTCCTCAGGGTCAACATGATCGGGTGGTACGGCCTGCCGCTCGTGCCGCTGTCGTTGTTCCCCATGTTGAGGAACGCGGAGACTCCGGATTCGCTCACGGCTGAGAGCACCCCGAAGAGCCCCGCATATCCTATCGAGAGCCACGGCTGCTCGTCCGGCTCCGCGGGGAGGTGCACGACGAGAAGCGGGTTGCCCGTGAGCGTGGCGTGCTTGGTCCAGTCGAGGTGCCGCGTGATCACGAGATGTCCCTGAAGGAACGGATCCGCTGCGGTGCTCGATCCCCAGCTCGAGAGGCTGGAGCAGCCGAAGACGTCCTCGACCATGAGCGTGGCGAGATCGACGATGGCGTTCGAGACCAAGAGGTCGGTCG
>JALGVU010000494.1 GCA_025774545.1 bacterium
GTCTCCGGGGGATCGTCCAGCCGCAGCTGGTTGTCGACCACTGCCATGATAGCTTCACGGAGAAACGGACTGGTCTGCGACATTCTCCGCTACTCCTCTCGTGCCTCTCCAGGCAGCCTAACGAATCGTGTTTCACCCGCGACCGCCGGCTGGCACGACGGGTGCGAATGCAGCCGGCGTGACAGACAAGGTCGTCGGGTGCAAACGCCAGTTAGGTGGACACGCGTTGACTGCACCCTCGCTAGTCGTCGTCTGGGAAGCGACCGAACGTACCCATCCACACCGGCATCTCGATGTCACCTTGCTCGAAAGCCACCCAGATCACCTGCCCCACTTCAGGTAGCGCACGACTGCACGGTGACACACAGGGCAGCGCCCAGACACACGGGGAGCAACCTGGCAACCCCGCTACGCGAACCCGAACGCGCTTCTGGTTGTCCGGGTCCACGTTGTTCTCGACCACACCTCGGTAGATCCCGAAACAGCGATCGCTCACTCTTTCCTTCCTCCATCGTCAGCGTGTTCCACCTAACTACAATTGGCCGTCCGAACCTGCAGCAATAGCCGCCGAGACCGTCCTTCAACCTGCAGCTCGCGTGCTCAACCCATCACCTTCCCACTTCTTCCACCCACCTCACCACAAACTCCCCCTCCGTGTAGTTATCCGCCCGATCGATCGTCTGGAACGTGTACGTCATGATCGAGTCCGGCCGCGCGGCCGCGAGCGGCGGGCCGATGAGCTGCATCTGCACGCGCACGGAGTCGGGCTCACCCGGTCCCGCGGCGAAGGTGTCGGACTGGGCCGGCAGGTAGTCGACGACGCCTGCCCGCACCCGCACGATGATCGCCGTCGTGTCGGTCCGCCCGAAGAAGATCACCGATCGGTCGGTGACGAGCCAGTGTTCCTCGCCCGGCACCCACTCGGCCGGTTGCAGGCGCAGAACGTCGGCGGGAGGCGCCGTCGTGTCCAACACGACGATCACCGTGTCGCCGTGATCGGAGACGTTCCCCTCGCCGTCGCTCGCGCGCGCGGCAATGACCTTCGGCTCTTCGGCAGCACCCAGGTCGACATCCTCGACCGTGAACCTGCCGAGCGTGTCCGGTGGCGGTGTGACGCCCGCGACGTCGCTCCCGGCAAACGTACCGTCGACGTAGACGTTCACGATCGTCCCGACGATCGCGTTTCCCCGGACGTTGATCACTTGAGAGTTCAGAAGCTCGCCGTCCTCGGGACCGGTGATCGCGACCCGCCCCGACGCCACGCCCACCGGACCCAGGACGCCGGACGTCCCGCACCCGATCACGAGCGCGACACCAACACAGAGAGAGCACGCGAGGAAAACGCGAGAAGGGAAAACGCTACGCACCGTGAGCCTCCTCTCGATAGAAGAAGCGAGGGGCACGCCGGTCGACGAATCGGAGAGAGGCGCCGCGGACAGTCGAACCCCCGGGAAACGCCCAAGGGCCCTCCAGTTCCGCGACGGCACACACTATCCTAGACCTTGGCAGACCGTCCAGTCAAGCAATCATCATCCATGAAAGAACCCCGGGCGCCACCAAGACCTCCCGCGCCCCAAAGAAGCCCTTCCCGAACCAAAGAAGCCCTTCCCGAACCGTCACTCACCGTACCGCTGGCCGCGCCCCCCATCCTGAGCTATAATGAGGGATCAGAAGGGCCGCGCCCGCAGACCCGCGGCTCCAGGCAGCCAACACCGCCCCAACGGAGAACCCAAGCCCATGTCCAGACTCCGCACCGCACGTCAGGCCCTGCCGCCGGGGCAGCACCACGCCAGGCCACCGGCCGCAGCCCTCATCCTCGCCCTCGCGGCCATCCTCGCGCTCATCACGGCCGCCGCGATCCCCGCCCACGCCGACGACGCCTTCGCCCGTCGCATCACCGACGCGGCCGACCTCCTCGACGGCGCCGCAGCCGACGCTGAGCTCGGCGACTTCCTCCTCGCGAACGGCAACGTCGCGATCATCATCACGGACGCGGGACACGCACACGGCTACAGCTTCTCGGGCGGGAACATCATCGACGCGGCCGCGGCACTTCTCGGGCGGGAACATCATCGACGCGGCCGCGGCACCCGATTGGCTGGACGAGATCGGACACGTCTTCACGCTCTTCGTCGAGTACGACCGCCAGGCGATCTACGACGATGTCGTGGTCGAGAACGACGGCGCGGGCGGCGAGGCGGTGATCCTCGCGGAGGGCGTCGACTCCGGGAACTCGGATCTCGCCGTTGAGACGCGCTACATCCTTCACCCCGACGATCGCCACGTCACGATCGAGACGTCGTTCACGAACAACGGGGCGGCAATCAGCCTCTACTCCGCGGGCGACGTGATCGAGTGGGATCACGCGTTCCACTACGTGCCGGGAC
>JALGVU010000186.1 GCA_025774545.1 bacterium
GCGACCGACCAACCCGAGCTCCTCCTGGATCCACCAGTCCAGATGCCCGGTCCCGTAGTTCCCGATCGTCAACGTCGCCGTGTCGCTGCCCCATGGATCGAGCGTGAAGTCGACGGAGAGCGGGGCGACCGCGACGTCGGGCTCAAGCACACAGTCCCCCGGCGGCGGCTCCATTCCCACGCCGCCGTGGCCCGCGGGATCGAGCCGCACGCACCAGTCGTCATCTCCCCGGCTGCAATCCAAGACCAGTGCGCCTGTTCCTCCGTAGGGCGCGAGCTCCACGACGCCAGCTGATCCGAGGTACATGTAGTCGACCCGCGCCGCCACCACGACGCCATCGGGATCTGGGTAGACGCAGTCGAGGGCCAGGATCGCCCAACCGGGCGGCACTTCGGGATCCCCAACGTCGAACCCGCCGAGCAGATTCTCTTGGCCAATCTTGACCGCGTCGAACGTCCGGTCGAACCCGAACTCGGCGCCCATCACCCCGCCCCCGGGCCCGAAGTTCTCGAAGCACACGTAGGCGGAGAACTGCTCAAAGGGAGCCGGGTAGATCACGTTCTCGCCGTTGTCGAACTCGATGAAGATGGTGATGTTCGGATTGTCCCCTGGCGGCTCATATGCCTCGGCCTCCACCACGGTGCTCGGATCGCTCTCAATGAGATCCGTGTCGACGGCGAAGACCCGATAGTAGTACGTCTCCCCCGGCGTGAGCCCGACATCGACGTGCGAGGTTTCGGTGGTCATCGCGGATTGGGGATCCACGCTGAAGTCCGGTGCGACGTCGCGTTCGAGACGGTAGTGGTCGATATCGGGTTCCGTGTTCTCGTCCCAGATGAGCGAGATCTCGCCCACGTCCGGGCCCGAGACGGCGGCTAGGCCGGTCGGTGCAGCGGGTGGTAGCGTGCCCACGTTCAGGGTGACCGGCACGACCACCAGGGGTTCATCCGGATCGTTGCTGTGTACCGTCAGTTCGCAGTCGTAGGTACCGAGTCCAAGTCCCGTCGCGTCCACACCAACGCTCAGCTGGGTCGCCGGCCCGCCGACAGGAATCGCGCCAGCAACGGGATCCTCGGCCAGCCAGCCGCACCCTTGGATCAGCACGGCGTAGTTGCGGGGGATGATACCGTCAGAGATCAGCAGGCCGTCGGTCCCGTCGCCATTCTCGATGCCCACGGTGACACCACCGTAGTCGGCAGCACCCGCATCCAGGTACTGGAATCGGATCGAGCCATCACGACTCAGGATGACCTGAAAGGTGCTCGGGTACCCTTCCCGCATGAAAACCTGCATCCAGGTGTACTGGACGGTGAACGTCTCGTCGGCCTCGTCGTGGTACCAGTGCACGGACGACTCGTCCCAGTGAGGGTACAGGTGAATCCAGAGGGGCGCGATCAGATCGTTCGGCGGAGCGGTCGACGGTATGTCGACATTATATGTGACGTCGCCGTCCGGGCCGAAGGTCAGGTATCCGAACTGGCTGATCGTGATCGATGTCTTGCCGTCGCCGTAGAACGGAAACACAAACGGCAGTTCGACCTCAACCGACTGCTCCTCGCCGAGCGACACGGGCGTCCCCATGAAGCGGATGTCACGCCAATCGACGATCGGGCCTCCAGGCTCGTCGCTATCGATCCACGCGTAGCCGAAGCCGTCGGGCCCCCCGCTCCCGCGGTCCATTGGAGATGCCGGGCCGGACTCTTGCTCTTCGGCCCGTCGGGGGCGGCTCCTTCGAGGCTGCGCCGGTTCTGGGTTTGCCCCGAGGTCCGCACTCGAGGGCGTAGCAACTATCGGCACGTTCGTCCCGTCCTTGAGAACCAGACCCACCTCTTCTCCGATCCACCAGTTCAGGTTGCCGTCGCCACCGGCAGTCACCGTCAGGATGTCGGAGTCGGAGCCACCCGGACTCGTGGCGAAACCAAGAGACGTGGGGGTCACCGAGATGTCGGGTATGCCGACCGAGAACAGCACCTGAACGGTGGTTGTCGGATCGGTCGGGTCGTTGCTGTGCACGACGAGATGGCACTCGTAGTCCCCAGGTGGAAGCCCCGTGGCATCTGCGGTGATCATCACCTCGGCGGGGGGGGCACCGACAGGAACGATGCCGGCGGGAGGATCCTGACTCAGCCACCCACACCTCTGAATCAGCACGGCGAGGCCGTCGTGCACATAGGGCTCGTTGTAGGCGATCTGCAGACCGTCGGTCCCGTGATCGTTCTCGATGCCGATGGTCGCGATGTCCGTAGGCGTCTCCATGTCCAGGTACTGGAATAGAATCGAGCCATCAGGATAGAGAAGCACCTGGAATGTGTATGGCCCCCCCTCCATGTCACTGAAGTAGATGTCCGTGTATTGGACGATGAACGTGCCGGTCTGCCAATAGCGCGATAATGAACGTCCGGTCTGCCAATCGAGATAGTGGTGTATGGACCCGCCCTCGGGCGGGTCCAAGTCGGTCCAGAAGGGCGCAATCAGCCAGTTAGGAGTGCTTACGGATGGTATGGGGTCGTTCGAGGGATCACTCCCGTCATCGAGGAGCGTCAGGTATCCGTTTGAGCTGATCTTGATCCCACAGTACCCCCCGTCATAGAACGGCCTGCAGCCCGCATACACCGACTCGTGATAGTCGTTTCCAAGGGCCACTGGCGTTCCAACCGCGCGGATATCATGCCAATCGAAGATCGGGCCTCCAGGCTCGTCGCTGTCGATCCACGTGTAGCCGTAGCCGTCGGGGCCCCCGCTCAATCGAATCACCGAATCCCCGCGCGTGGGATCCCATTCTCGTCTCGGCGGAGACGGTACGGCCGAAGCGCGCGCCTCGTGTCGCAGCGCTCCCGACTCGGCGACGATCTCCTCAGCGGCAAATGACACACGATTCCGATCCCCGGCATCGGCGATCACGTCCTCCCCGATCCACCAGACCAGATCGCGGGTCCCGCTGTTGCCGATGGTCACGATCGCGGACTCAGTGCCGCCCTGACTCACAACGAAGTCGAAGTACGGAGGCGACCCTACGTCGATATCAGCGATTCCGACGGCGAGCGTCACCGGCACGTGAACCGTGGGTTCGATGGCGTCGCTGGTGTGCACAACGAGTGCGCATTCGTAGTCGCCGGCCTCGAGCCCCACCGCATCCACGTCGATGGTGACCTCCACGGCTGAACCGCCGACAGGGATGGTCCCCCCGACGGGAGCCGCACTCAGCCACCCGCAACCCTGGATCACTACGGAGAGGTCATCATGGATGTAAGACGCGCTGTGGACGATCTCGAGGCCGTCGGTCCCGTCGCCATTCTCGATGCCGACAGTCGCTATGTCTGTCGGCGCACCCAGGTCCAGGTAGTCGAATCGCACGTAGCCATCGGCGCCCAGAATCACCTGGAACGTGTAGGGCCCCCCAGTCGCCTCGCGCAGCCAGATGTCAGAGTAGCGGACGAGGAACGTGTTCCGGATGGGATCGTGCCAGTACTGGATTGTCGCACCGGTACCCTCGGTGGGATCCAGATCAGCCCAAAACGGCGCGATGATATCGTTCGGTCCCGACGGTGACGGAATGGGCGCGGGCTGCCACACAGAACCCACCGTGCCGAATGTCAGGTATCCGTTCGCGCTGACCCGCACGGCAGTCCTTGGGGCTCCGTAGAACGGGAACTCGAACGGCAGGGCCACCTCGATGGACTCGTCGTCACCGAGCCACACAAACGTCCCGAGGCCAGTGATATCGTCCCATGCGAAGGACGGGCCACCCGGTTCGTCGCTGTCGATCCACGTGTGGCCATAGCCATCGGGGCCGCCACTCCCACGGATCGCCGGGTCGCGACGGGTGGGATTCGATTCACCCTTCTGGGACACCCGAAGGTCTGAGCGTCGCCTGCGCTCTTGATCCCCGCGCCCCTCCCCCGCGGTGTCGAAGGAGACAGGGAGACGCGTCCCGTCTCTCAGAACGAGACCGTCGCCTTCTCCGATCCACCAGTCCAGGTCCACGTCTCCGTCGTTCTCGATCTCAAGGGTGGCGCTGTCCGTGCCGTCTGGATGGACCGTGAAATCGAGAGACGTCGGATACACATCGTAGTCGTAGGACTGCTGAGATATCGTCAGAGCCACGGGCACGTGGACCTCAGGTTCATCGGGGTCATTGCTGCGCACGACGAGATCGCACTCGTAGTAACCAGGCTCGGGATTGCCCACGCCAACCTCGAACCACACCCGCTCAGTTGATCCTCCGGGGGGAGTGGTGCCCGTTCCAAGGATCGGATCGAAGACCCACACCCACGTGCATACCGGCTGAATCAGTACGGCGAGGTTGTCGCGAACGTAGTCGCCGTCGAGAGCGACCATGACTCCATCGGTGCCCGTCGCGTTCTCGATGCCGATCACGTACTGGATCGGATCATCCACGTCCAAGTATTGGAACAGAATCACTCCATCGGGGCTCAGGATGGCCTGGAAGGTCTGATCCCCATCCCCCGATTCGATGTTTGTGTACTGGACGATGAACGTGTCCCGAGCTAGATCGTGGTGGTAGTGGATCGAGCCCCCGAGCGCAGGATTCAGGTTCGTCCACAGCGCCGCGATCATGTCGTTCGGAGGGGAATCGTCCGGTATCCAGACTCTCCCAGGATCGGTTGCGTCGTCCCCGAAGGTCAAGTACCCGTTCGAGCTGATCTTGATCGAGGTCTTCACTTGGCCATAGAACGGGAAGGCGAAGGGCAGGGGAACCTCGATGAAGTCGTCATCACCGAGTGAGACGGGCACACCGGAGTCTGAGATGTCCTGCCAGTCGAAGACGAGCTCTCCAGGTCCCAGGCTGTCAGTCCAGAGGTAGTCCAAGCCGTTCGGCGATGTGAGATCAGGCACAGCAACAACCGACCAGTGCAGATCCCCCGTGCCGCTGTTGTCGATTTCCACGAACGCATCGCAATGTGACCGGCGCACCAATTCGAGGTTCAAAGAGGCTGGAACCACATCGATGTCAGGTTCCAGTGCCGTGAGGGTCACGGGCAGGAGGATCTCCGGCTGATCCGGGTCGCTCGTGTGCACCACGAGATCGCACTCGTGAACACCGGGTTCGAGACCGGAAGGACCCACCGTGACGGTCACGTCAACCGAAGAGCCGCCGGGAAGCACGCTTCCAAGGAGATCCTGGCTTATCCACTCGACGAGTGCCGGTGGTTCGATGCGCAGCTGCAGATAGTCCTCTATGTACGGAGCGTTGTAGACGATCTCCAGCCCATCGGTGCCATCCGCGTTCTCTATCCCCACGGTCGCGACGTCGCCCGGCGGCCCGCTGGAGAGCAGGTATTCAAACCAGATGGAGCCGTCGCGAGCCAGGAAAGCTGTGATCTGGCGGTACGCTCCA
>JALGVU010000035.1 GCA_025774545.1 bacterium
TTCGACGGGGGTGAAAGAAACGCGGATGGCATGCCGAGGTCCCGTTGGTCTCGTTAAACAAACGGGGACATTTCAACTGCCGACTATACTCCGGCATACGTCTGCTAGCTAAGGCAGACGCGTCCCACCCGGTCTTGCCTGTGGGATCGGGATGGGGCGTCGCTCACACGGGCTAGTCCCGAAGCTTCGCCGCTGGGCGACGGGGCGAATTCACACGGTGGCTGGCCACTCGGGTATCCCGCCCGAAGGAGACCCGAGAGGCGAGATCGAAACATCGGGCTATGCATGTAGAGGTCTGCGTGGAAACGCTTTCGGACGCGGGTTCGACTCCCGCCGCCTCCACCATCTTCACAGAAAGGGCCCCGGCCGCTTCGGCCGGGGCTCTTTTCTTTGGTCCGGAGAGAGTCTCCCTCGCTCCGACCGCTCCCGTGCTTCGATGCCCACTATCGATGTTCCCCTTTCGCTCTGTTCGTCAGGTCTTCGGGTCTCCGACCAGGCCGGCCCCGTGAGGCGTCGCCCGACTGCTTCTTGACGGTCGGTTCGGCCCGTGCTAGTATGTCTGGGCTTAGTCAGTCCCATTCCGCGCGGGCGCCCGCCGACGCCCGCGTGCTTCGGATAACGAGAACCAGCACCCATCAGCTGGACGGTCATCGTCCCTGATCCTGGAGGCACCTGTGCCCAAGAGGCAGGGTACCGTGCAGGTCTACACGGGCGACGGGAAGGGCAAGACGACCGCTGCCCTCGGCCTCGCGCTCCGCGCCGTCGGCCACGGTCTCACCGTCTACATGATCCAGTTCATGAAGGGGAGCCCGAACTACGGCGAGCTCTCCTCGGCCTCGACGATCCCCGGGCTCACCATCGAGCAGTCCGGTCGCGACGAGTTCGTCGACCGGGAGAATCCCGCCCAGATCGATATCGATCTCGCGAAGGCCGCGCTCTCGAAGGCGCGCGACGCCGTCGCTGGCGCCGAGTACGACTTCGTCATCCTCGACGAGATCAACGTAGCGCTCGACTTCGGCCTCGTCGACCTCGCCGACGTGAAGGAGCTGATCGAGGCGCGTCCGCCCCACGTCGAGCTCGTGCTGACCGGGCGCTCGGCGCACCCGGAGATTGTGAAGATGGCCGACCTCGTGAGCGAGGTTCTGAAGATCAAGCACCACTACGACGCCGGGATCGAGGCGAGGGAAGGCATAGAGTACTGACGCGCGCGAACAGGCAGCGGCGAGCGCCGGTCCCGCACCGTGCGTGGAAGGTCATCGGGCGCCGCGCGCGGGAGGTCGACCGGCGCCGCACTCGATCGGGGGACAGGCCGAAGGGAACGACGTGAGGAACGTTGGCGTCGATGAGCTCGTGGCTCGCGTGCTCGACGGTGACACGGTCGCGCTGGCGAGGGCGATCTCCTGGATCGAGGACGAGGATCGGCGCGGCTTCGCGCTTCTCGACGCGCTCTACCCGCGCGTCGGCAGCGCCTATCGGATCGGGATCTCCGGGCCTCCCGGCGCGGGCAAGAGCACCCTCGTCGACGCCCTCACGGAGCGGTACCTCGACTCGGGCAGCACGATCGGTATCGTCGCCGTCGATCCGACGAGCCCCTTCACGGGCGGAGCGCTCCTCGGCGACCGCGTGAGGATGCAGCGGTTGGGGCTCCGGGACGGCGTCTTCATCCGGAGCATGGCGACCAGGGGAGGCCTGGGCGGGCTCTCTCGCGCGGCCCCCAGCGTCGCCGCCGCGATGGACGCCTTCGGGCTCGACTACGTGATCCTCGAGACCGTGGGCGTCGGCCAGTCGGAGCTCGACATCGCCGAGGCGGCCGACACGACGGTCATCGTCCTCGTCCCCGAGTCGGGCGACAGCATCCAGGCCATGAAGGCCGGACTCATGGAGATCGGCGAGATCTTCGTCGTCAACAAGGCCGACCGCGAGGGCGCCGAGACGACGGTCGAGGAGATCAGGTCGATGCTCGCTCTGAAGAGGGACGCAGACGGCTGGGCGCCGCCCGTTCTTCTCACGAGGGCCACGACGGGAGAGGGGATCGACGAGCTCGCGGAGGCGATCGATGCCCACCGTCGCTTCCTCGCGGAGGCGGGCCTCCTCGAGGAGCGCCGGCGCGAGCATCTCAAGTCGCAGGTGCGGTCGATCGTCGTCGGCGCGCTCGAGCGCGATCTCCTCGAGAAGCTGGGTGGCGACGCGGGGCTCGACAGCGCGGTCGGCGACGTTACCGAGGGCCACCGTTCCCCGTACCAGATTGCGAACGACGTTCTCGCCAGGATAGGAAAGAGCAGACAAGACGAGGGCGATTAGGCTCGTCAGGGACGCAACGAAAGGAGCCCGAGGGAATGGACTTCAACCTCACTCAGGATCAGAAGATGGTTCGTGACATGGTGCGCGAGTTCGCGATGAACGAACTCGAGCCGATCGCGGCCGAGATCGACGAGAGCCGGGAGTTTCCCCACGCGAGCATGAAGAAGATGGCAAAGCTGGGGCTCCTCGGCGTGGTGATCCCGGAGGAGTACGGCGGCGCGGGGATGGACTTTACGACGCTCGCGATCATCGTCGAGGAGATCTCGCGCGTCTGCGCGTCGACCGGCGTCATCACGGCGGTCAACAACTCCCTGGCGGCCTACCCGATCTACCACTTCGGGACTGAGGAGCAGAGGAAGAAGTACCTCCCGCTCATCACGTCCGGGAAGTCGCTCGGGGCGATCGGCATCACCGAGCCGAACGCCGGGTCCGACCCGGCCTCGATGGAAACGACCGCGGTCCTCGATGGTGACCACTACGTCCTGAACGGCACGAAGTGCTGGATCACGAACGCCGAGGGGGCGGGTGTCTTTGTCATCTTCGCCTACACCGACGCTGCGGCGCGTCACAAGGGGATGAGCGCGTTCATCGTCGAGAAGGACTTCCCCGGGTTCTCGATCGGGAAGCACGAGAACCTCATGGGCATCCGCGCCACGGGGAACACCGAGCTCATCATGGACGACTGCAAGGTGCCGAAAGAGAACCTGCTCGGTGAGGAGGGCGGCGGGTTCAAGGTCATCATGCACACGCTCGACGTGTCCAGGATCGACATCGGCGCGCAGGGCGTCGGGATCGCGCAGGGAGCGCTCGACGCCGCCGTCAAGTACTCGAAGGAACGGGAGCAGTTCGGGAAACCGATCTGCGAGTTCGAGATGATCCAGGACATGATCGCGGAGATGGCGACGCAGATCGACGCGGCGAGGCTCCTCGTCTACCGCTCGGCCTCGATGAAGGACGCCGGCGCCAAGCGGTTCACGCGCGAGGCGGCCATGGCGAAGTACTACGCGGCGGAGGTCGTCGTCGACGTGACGAGGAAGGCCGTCCAGATCCACGGCGGGTACGGGTACTCGAAGGAGTACGCCGTCGAGCGCATGTACCGCGACGCGAAGATCATCGAGATCTATGAGGGGACGAGCCAGATCCAGAAGATCGTGATCGCGCGGAACGAGCTCAGGTAGATCGCCCCATGCCGCGCGTTGCCGCGCGCGGGCCGCAGGCCTTCAACACCAGAACCGGTGGACACATGCCTACTCTTGCAGAGAAGTACGAGCTCCTGGCCTGCATCCAGTGCGGGCGCTGCACCGCGGGCTGTCCCGTGTCGCTCCGCACGCCCCTGAACGTAAGGAAGCTCGTGTACGAGGGCCAGATCGGTCCTGGGCCTGCGGGTGCCCACGAGCGCCCGCAGGCGTGGAGCTGCACGACCTGCTCGACCTGCACGGAGCGGTGTCCGAAGGGCGTCAAGCCGATGGAGCTCTTGATCGGCCTCCGCGGCAAGTCGATCGAGCGCGGGAAGGCGTTGCCCGCGGTCCGGGACGCGCTCGAGAGCACTTTCAAGCACGGGAACCCCTGGGGCCGGAGCAGGGACAAGAGGGCCGAGTGGGCCGACGAGCTCGACGTCCCGATCGCGGGCGAGGGTGAAGCGATCCCGCTCCTCTACTACGTCGGCTGCACGCCGGCCTACGACCCGCGGGTTCAGGACGTTGCGCGGGCGCTCGTCCGCCTCTTGGAGGCGGCGGGCGTGACGTACTCCACGTTCGGCACCGCGGAGTCGTGCTGCGGGAACGAGGTGAAGCGCATGGGGGAGGAGGGGCTCTTCGAGCTTCTCGTCGAGGGGAACCGCGAGCTCTTCGCCGGGCACGACGTCGGCTCGATCGTGACGGGCTCGCCTCACTGCATGAACACGTTCCTGAAGGAGTACGGGGAGCCCGTCGGCGAGGTCGTTCATTACTCACAGCTCCTCGCGAGGCTCCTCGACGAAGGCAGGCTCGAGTTCAAGGGGAGCGTGGAGAAGAAGGTCACGTACCACGATCCTTGCTTCCTCGGAAAGCACAACAGCATCTTCGACGAACCGAGGAGCGTGCTCGAGCGCATCCCGGGAGTCGAGTTCGAGGAACTCGATCGGTCACGCGAGCGCGCGCTCTGCTGCGAGGGCGGCGGCGGGAGGATGTGGGTCGAGGCCGAGGAGGAGCGGGGCGAGCGCCTGGCCGACACGCGAGTCAAGGACGCGGTCGACCTCGGCGCAGACGTCTTGGTGACCGCGTGCCCGTTCTGTCTCCTGACGCTCGAGGACGCCGTGAAGACGAGCGGCTGCGAGGGGAAGATCGAGATCCTCGACATCGCCGAGCTCGCTGCGCTGGCGCTCTAGGCACTCCGGGGTCCTTCTGGAAGGCGACCCCGAACGACTGGAGGAACGCGAAGGCATGAAGATCGTCGTCTGTGTGAAACAGGTCCCCGACACCGCCGAGGCCGACGTCAAGCTCGGGTCCGACGGGAGGGGCATCGAGATGGAGGGGCTTCCCCTCCAGATCAACGAGTCCGACAACTACGCGCTCGAGGAGTCGCTCCTCATCAAGGAGGACAGGGACGGCGAGGTCACCGTGATCACGCTCGGCCCCGAGTCCGCAGATGAGGTCCTCCGCATGAGCATGGCGAAGGGCGCCGACGAGGCCGTCCGCCTCGCCGATCCCGCGCTCGAGGGCGGAGACGCGTGGGCGGTAGCGTTGGCGCTCGCGAAGGCGATCGGCGGGATGGAGTACGATCTCGTCCTCACGGGCTGCATGGCGTCGGACGACGGGATGACGCAGGTCGGCGTCACGCTCGCCGAGATGCTCGGCGTGCCGCACGCCACGTACGTCACCGAGATGGAGATCGGCGACGGCAGCGTGACCGTCGGGCGCGAGCTCGAGGGAGGGCTCGTCGAGAGGGTCGAGATGTCGCTTCCGGCCGTCGTCACGATTCAGACCGGCATCAACGAACCCCGCTACGCCTCGATCATGGGGATCGCCAAGGCGGCGAAGCGGGAGATCCACACGAAGAGCGCCGCAGACCTTTGCCTCGACGCCGGTGAGGCCGGTGAGGCGGGCTCGAGGACGAAGCTGCTCAAGCTCGACTATCCGCCGGCCGGCGAGGGCGCGGAGATCCTCGATGGGACGCCCTCCGAGGCGTCCGCGAAGCTGGCCAACGTTCTCAAAGAGAAGGGGTTTGCGTAGATGAACGACGTGCTTGTTCTCGCTGAACACCTGAACGGCGAACTCAAGGACGTGACCTTCGAGATGCTTACGCACGCGAGGGTTCTGGCCGACGCGGGCGGCGCGAAGGTCGCCGCGGTCCTCTTCGGGTCCGGCGTCGGCGACCTCGCCGAGAAGCTCACGGCCGAGGCCGACGAGGTCCTCGTCCGCGACCACGATGGGTTCGCGAACTACAACTCGGCCGTCTACCAGCCGGTCCTCGCCGACGTCATCCGCGGGCGCGAGCCCTCGGTCGTCATGATCGGACACACGGCCTTCGGCGTCGACCTCGCTCCCTCTCTCTCCGTGGCGCTCGACGCGCCGCTCGCGACCGATCTCATCGACCTCGCGGTCGAGGGAACGGATCTCGTGGCGACGCGGCAGACGCACGGCGGCAAGGTCAACGAGCGGGTGGGGTTCGGGGACGCGGCGGTCAGGCTCGTGACCGTGCGGCCGGCCGCCTTCGCGCCGCAGGCGGGTTCGCGCGGCGGGAGCGTCATCGCGCTCGACACGGACGTTCCCCAGGAGCCTGCGTTCCGGAGGTTCGTCGAGTACGTCGAGGCCGCCGCGGGCGACGTCGACATCACGAAGTCGGACGTCGTGATCGCGATCGGACGCGGGATCAAGGAGGAGGAGAACCTCGCCATGATCAACGAGTTCGCCGAGCTCCTCGGCGGGGTCGTCGCGTGCTCGCGTCCCGTGGTCGACGCGGGGTGGCTACCGAAGGACCGGCAGGTCGGATCGTCCGGGAAGACCGTGAAGCCGAAGCTCTACGTCGCCATCGGCGTCTCGGGGCAATTCCAGCACGTGGCCGGGATGAAGTCCGCCGAGACCATCGTCGCCATCAACAAGGACCCGAAGGCGCCCATCTTCCAGGCGGCGCACTTCGGCATCGTCGGCGACCTCATGAAGGTCGTTCCGGCCCTGACGGAGAAGATCACGGAGCTCCGCGCCTAGGGCGCGGAGTCGACGCGCGGCGGGCGCGCGGCCGCCGGGTCGAGCGGTCGTGAACGGGCGCTCCCGCGCTTCGAAGGAGACACGGATGGCCAAGGAAGAACGCGCGCCCGAGACGGAGGGCGGGGCGAACGCGAGCGAGCAGGGAGAGGTCAGGGAGCCGCGGATAGGCGTTTACGTCTGCCACTGCGGCATCAACATCGCGTACATGGTCGACGTGAGGAAGGTCGCCGAGGTCGCGGGGACGTTCCCGAACGTCGTGGTCGCGAGGACCTACCCGTACATGTGCTCCGACCCCGGCCAGTCGCTCATCAGGGACGACATCGAGAAGAGCGACCTCACGGGCGTCGTGGTCGCCGCGTGCTCCCCGAGGATGCACGAGCCGACCTTCCGCGCCGCCGTGTCGGACGCCGGGGTCAACCCGTACCTCCTCGACATGGCCAACATCCGCGAGCAGTGCTCCTGGATCCACGAGGAGCCCGAGGCGGCCACCGAGAAGGCCATCGACCTGGTGCGGGCGGCCGTGGCGCGGGCGTCGCACCTCTCGCCCCTCGTGGAGCGCGAGGTCCCGGTGACACCTGAGTCGCTCGTCGTGGGCGGCGGGATCGCCGGCATCCAGGCGGCGCTCGACATCGCCGAGGCGGGGTACCGCGTGCATCTCGTCGAGAAGGAGCCCACGATCGGCGGCCGCATGGCTCAGCTCGACAAGACCTTCCCGACCCTGGACTGCTCCGCGTGCATCCTGACGCCAAGGATGGTCGACGCCAGCCGGCACCCGAACATCGAGCTCGCCACGTACTCCGAGGTCAAGGAGGTCGAGGGGTACATCGGGAACTTCAACGCGACCCTGACGAGGAAGGCACGCTACGTCGATCTCGAGAAGTGCACGAACTGCGGGCTCTGCTACGCGAGCTGCCCGGTTCGGAACGTGCCGCAGCTCAGGGAACCGGTCGGCATACCGCGCGATCTCTCGGAGAAGGATCGGACGAGGCTCGACGCCATCATCGCGGACCATGGGATCGACGCGGAGCTGCTCATCCAGATCCTCCAGGACGTGAACATCGAGTACAACTACCTGCCGGTCGACGCGCTCAAGTACGTCGCGTTCAGGCTCGGCGTCCGGCCCGCCACCGTCTATCACGTCGCCTCGTTCTACACCGCGTTCAGCCTCGAACCGCGCGGGCGGAAGATCGTCAAGGTCTGCACGGGCACGGCCTGTCACGCGCGCGGCGCCGTCCGCGTGCTCGAGGAGCTCGAGCGCCGGCTCGGAATCGGCCCGGGCGAGACGACCGAGGACATGGCCTACACGCTTCTCACCGTGAACTGCCTGGGCTGCTGCGCGCTCGGTCCGGTCGTCGTCGTCGACAACGACTACCACTCCGTTGTCCCGGGCGACGCGGACGCGATGCTCGCGCGCTACGAGACCGCGTGATCCGGGAGGCCGCCCGGGTGCGGCCGCGAGGCACGACCGACAAGAGGGAAGGAACCAGATGAGGCACGTCAAGGACATCGCCGATCTCGAGAGAGCGCGCCGGGAGATCATGAAAGGGCGCGATCCAGATGCGCGGGTCGTCGCCATCTGCTGCGGGACCGGCTGCATCGCCTGCGGAGGCCTGACGGTCGCAGACGCGTTCCGCTCGGAGGTGGACTCCCGGGCCCTCGCGTCGAAGGTCAGGGTCCTCACGACCGGGTGCCACGGCTTCTGCGAGCGCGGACCGCTCGTGGTGGTGCAGCCAGCGGGCATCCTCTACCAGCAGGTGAAGCCTGACGACGTTGCGGAGATCGTCGAGACGTCCGTCGAGGGCGACGATCTCGTCGAGCGGCTCCTCTACGTCGACTCGGCCTCGGGCGAGAAGATCGTGCGCGAGGAGGACGTCCCCTTCTACAAGCACCAGACGCGCCTCATTCTCGGCAGGAACGGCGCTCTCGACCCGACGAGCGTCGAGGACTACGTCGCGATCGGCGGGTACGGATCGCTCGCGAAGGCGCTCGACGCGATGACCCCCGACGAGATCGTTGCGACGGTGAAGGCGTCCGGCCTCCGCGGGAGGGGCGGGGGCGGCTTCTCGACCGGGCGCAAGTGGGAATCGTGTCTGAAGGCCCCCGGCGACGTACGCTACCTCATCTGCAACGCCGACGAGGGCGACCCGGGCGCGTACATGGACCGGAGCATCCTCGAGGGAAACCCGCACAGCGTGCTCGAGGGCATGGTGATCGGCGCATTCGCCCTCGGAGTCACCGACGGCTACATCTACGTCCGCGAGGAGTATCCTCTCGCGGTCGCGAACTTCACCCGCGCCCTCGACGACGCCCGCGCCGCCGGTCTCTTGGGCGTCAACATCCTCGGCACGGGGTTCTCGTTCGACGTCGCGGTCGCGCGCGGCGGCGGCGCGTTCGTCTGCGGCGAGTCGACCGCGCTCATGGCCTCGATCGAAGGACTCCCGGGCGAGCCGCGTCCAAAGCACATCCACACCGTCGAGCGTGGCCTGAGACAGCGTCCGACCGTTCTGAACAACGTCGAGACGTGGGCCAACGTGCCGCTCATCGTCGACAAGGGCGCCGAGTGGTTCGCCGCGATCGGCACCGAGGGAAGCAAGGGCACGAAGATATTCTCGCTCGTCGGGAAGGTGAACAACACCGGCCTCGTCGAGGTCCCCATGGGAATCACGCTTCGCGAGATCATCGACGACATCGGAGGCGGGATTCGCGGCGGCCACAGCTTCAAGGCCGTCCAGACGGGCGGGCCGTCCGGCGGCTGCATCTCCGAGGACCTCCTCGACCTTCCGGTCGACTTCGACCGCCTGGCCGAGGCCGGGTCGATGATGGGATCGGGCGGCATGATCGTGATGGACGACCGAAACTGCATGGTCGACATCGCGAAGTACTTCGTCGGATTCCTGAAGGACGAGTCGTGCGGGAAGTGCACGCCCTGCCGGGAGGGGCTCCGGCAGATGCACGCGATCCTCACGGACATCACCGAGGGGCGGGGCGAGGAGCGTCACCTCGATGAGCTCGAGTACATCTCGTGGGGCCTCGAGCAGACGGCGCTCTGCCAGCTCGGCTCGACCGCCCAGAATCCCGTCCTGACGACGCTCCGGTACTTCCGCGACGAGTACCGCGCGCACATCGAAGAGAAGCGCTGTCCGGCGGGCGTCTGCAAGGCGCTCGTGACCTACAGCGTCGTCGCCGACGCGTGCACCGGCTGCACCGTGTGCGCGAAGAAGTGCCCCTCGGACGCCATCGAGGGTGAGCCCAAGAAGGTGCACGGTATCGTCCAGGACAAGTGCATCAAGTGCGGGATCTGCTACGAGGTGTGCAAGTTCGACGCGATCGCGATCGACTGACGCGGGCGATCGGGTGAGGCGCCGGAGAGACCGGCCACGAGCGGTACCGGAGAGACCGACCGGGGGCGGCCTCGCAGAAGCCGAAGGCGAGCGGCTCCCTAGCAGTCAACCACGAGAGGATCAACGAGAATGGGTCTCCTGATCATCGACGGACACGAGGCAGAGGCCGACCAGAGCCGCACCCTGCTCGAGGTCGCCGTTGAGCTTGGGATCGAGATCCCGACGCTCTGCCACTACAAGGGGCTCACTCCGTACGGCGCGTGCAGGATCTGTGTCGTGGAGACGATCTGGAAGGGCAAGTCGCGTCTGCACCCGGCGTGCACGTACCCGGCGTGGGAGGGCGAGGTCAGGACCGATTCGGAGATGGTGCGGAAGGCGCGGCGGTTCATCGTCGAACTCATGCTCGCGGAGGCTCCCGACGCCGTCGAGATCCGCGAGATCGCCGAGAAGCTCGGGATCGAGGGCACGCCGTTCAGGACACCCGACGACGCGAGGGGCAACAAGTGCATCATGTGCGGGCTCTGCGTCCGGACGTGCCGCGACCTCGTCGGCGCCGGGGCGCTGGCGTTCAGAGGGCGGGGCGAGAACCGCAAGATCGCGAATCCGTACGGCGAGAAGTCGGAGGTCTGCATCGCGTGCGGGGCGTGCGAGTTCGTCTGCCCGACCGACGCGATCGACCTCTCGCTCATCACCGATCTCACGCCCAAGCCGCTCGTCTCCGAGTTCGACACCGGGCTCGTGACGAGACCGGCGATCTACCTGCCGTTTCCGCAGGCCGTCCCGGCGGTGCCCGTCCTCGACGACGAGCACTGCCTGAGGACGCTCCTCGGGACGTGCGGCGTGTGCGAGCAGGTCTGCGGCCCTGACGCGATCGACTACGACGCGGAGGACGTGGAGGACGCGATCCAGGTGGGGACGATCGTCGTCGCGACCGGATACGACGAGTTCGACCCGAACGAGAAGCCCGAGCTCGGCTACGGCATGTACGAGAACGTGATCACCGGACTCGAGATGGAGCGACTCTGCTCGGCGTCCGGGCCGACGATGGGCGAAATCGTCATCGGTGGGAAGAGTCCCAAGGACGTGGTCTTCATCCAGTGCGTCGGCTCCCGCGATCAGACGGTCGGCAACGAGTACTGCTCTCGCGTCTGCTGCATGTACACCGCGAAGCAGGCCCACCTCGTCAAGGAGAAGATACCCAACGCTGCCGTGACGATCTTCTACATGGACATCCGGGCCTTCGGGAAGGGCTTCGAGGAATTCTACGACCGCGTTCGCAAGGAGGGGGTCGTCTACAGGCGCGGAAGCGTGTCGGAGATCTACAGGAGGAAGGACCGCCTCGTCGTCAGGGGCGAGGACACGCTCGAGGGCGAGCCGATGGAGGTCGAGGCCGACCTCGTGGTTCTCGCGACCGGGCTCGTCGCGCGCCCCGGGACCGACCACATTGCGGGGCTCTTGAAGCTCTCGCGGTCGTCAGACGGGTTCCTCATGGAGGCGCATCCGAAGCTCCGTCCGGTCGACACGGCGTCGGACGGCGTCTACCTCGCGGGCACGTGCCAGGGGCCGAAGGACATTCCCGACGCCGTCGCGCAGGCGAAGGGCGCCGCGGCCGCGGCGATCGTCCCGATGTCGAAAGGGAAGGTCACGGTCGAGGCGCTGACGTGCGTGGTCGACGAGGATCTCTGTGCCGGATGCAAGATCTGCGTGTCCGTGTGTCCGTACGGCGCGCTCTCGTACGACGAGGAGAAGAAGATCTCGACCTGCAACGAGGCCCTCTGCAAGGGTTGCGGGACGTGCGCGGCGGCCTGCCCGTCCGGCACGATCTCGATGGGGCACTTCACCTCGGAACAGCTCTTGGCTCAGATCGTCGCTCTGATCGGAGGCGGCAATGGCTGACGTTGAGACGACCAAGAAGGCCGGTTCCGGCGGCGTGAGGGACGCGCGCAGGACGTGGGACGAGAAGGTGACCTCGTCATCGCGCCAGCGCGACGTCGAGTTCACGTCCGTCTCGGGCGAGGAGTCCGATCTCCTCTACACGCCCGATGACGTGGCCGAACTCGACTACCTCCGCGACCTCGGCTTCCCCGGCGAGTTCCCATACACGAGGGGCGTCAGGCTCAACATGTACCGCGGGCGCCTCTGGACGATGCGCCAGTTCTCGGGATTCGGCACGCCGGAGGACTCGAACAGGCGCAACAAGTTCCTCCTCGACCACGGCCAGACCGGCCTGTCGGTCGCGTTCGATCTTCCCACGATCATGGGATACGACTCCGATCACGCGAGGGCGGAGGGCGAGGTGGGCGTGTGCGGCGTGGCGATCGACTCGCTCAGGGACATGGAGACCCTCTTCGACGGAATCCCGCTCGACAAAGTCTCGACCTCGATGACCATCAACGCACCGGCGGCGGTCCTCCTCGCGATGTACATCGTCGTCGGAGAGAAGCAGGGGGTCGCATCGTCGCGGCTCCGAGGCACGATCCAGAACGATCTCCTGAAGGAGTACATCGCGCAGAAGAGCTGGATCTTCCCGCCTGAGCCATCGATGCGAATCATCACCGACATCATGGAGTACTGCGCCGACGAAGTTCCGCAGTGGAACACCATCTCGATCAGCGGCTACCACATCCGCGAGGCAGGTTCGACGGCGCTCCAGGAGCTTGCCTTCACGCTCGCCGACGGCTTCGCGTACGTCGAGGCCGGAATCAAGGCCGGGATGGACGTCGACGCGTTCGCACCTAGACTCTCCTTCTTCTTCAACTCCCACATGGACTTCTTCGAGGAGGTCGCGAAGTTCCGCGCCGCGCGGCGCATCTGGGCGACCGACATGCGCGAGAAGTACGGGGCGAAGGACCCGCGCTCCTGGCTCATGCGCTTCCACACGCAGACCTCCGGCTGCAGCCTCACGGCGCAGCAGCCGTTCAACAACGTCGTGCGGACGACACTCGAGGCGCTCGCGGCGGTCATGGGCGGCACGCAGAGCCTCCACACGAACTCCATGGACGAGTCGCTCGCGCTTCCGTCCGAGGAGGCCGTGCACGTCGCTCTCAGGACCCAGCAGGTGATCGCGCACGAGTCGGGCGTGCCCAACACGGCCGACCCACTCGGCGGCTCGTACTTCGTGGAGGCCCTGACGAACAGGATGGAGGAGGGGTGCCGGGAGTACTTCGAGAAGATCGAGAAGCTCGGCGGCGTCATCCCGGCGATCGAGAAGGGGTTCTTCCAGCGCGACATCGCGGGAGCCGCGTTCCGGTACCAGCGCGCGATCGAGGAGAAGCGGCAGGTCATCGTCGGCGTCAACGATTACGTCGACGAGGGCGAAGAGATCAAGATCGAGCTTCTGAGGATCGGGCGGGAGACCGCGAGGCGGCAGGTGGAGGTTCTCGGGAAGGTCAGGAGTGAGCGGGACGACGAAGCGGCAGCGTCGGCGCTCGACGGTCTCAGGCGGGCAGCCGCGGGGACCGACAACCTCATGCCGCACTTCGTCGGGTGCAGCCGCGCGTATGCGACCGAGGGCGAGATGATCGGCGTCCTGCGAGAGGTCTTCGGGGAGTACCGCGAGCCACCGATCTACTGGTGAGGGAGCGGGCGGGCCCCGCGGCAACTGAACGGCTGTTCGCGAAGGGAGCTCACGAGAGATGCCAGCGAGAATCCGCGTACTGGTCGCGAAGCCCGGTCTCGACGGGCACGACCGAGGAGCGAAGGTCGTCGCGAGCGCGCTCCGGGACGGCGGGATGGAGGTAATCTACACCGGCCTTCACCAGACGCCCGAGATGATCGTGAACGCGGCGATCCAGGAAGACGTGGACGTGGTGGCGATGAGCATCCTCTCGGGCGCGCACATGACGATGTTCCCGAGGGTGCTCGAGCTGCTCCGGGAGAAGGGCGTCGACGACGTCATCGTGACCGGCGGCGGGATCATCCCCGACGAGGACATGAAGGAGCTCGCCGGCATGGGCGTCGACCGGCTCTTCGGTCCCGGTACCGACACCCGAGACATCGTCACCTACATCCGCGAGGCCGTCGAGAGGAAGCGCGGGGCGTAGTCGGCCGCGACGGCACCGGCGCGGGCCCCGTCCGACGGGGACGGCCGGCGCCGGCCACGGAGGAACCGTGTTCGATGTAAGCGAGAGACAGGCCGCGACCCGAGCGTGGGCGCGGGCGTTCGCCGACGAGGAGGTCGCCCCGAGGGCGGCCGAGATGGATCGGAGCGAGCGGTACGACCGCGCGCTGGTCGACGCGATGTTCTCGGCAGGGCTCATGGGGATGCTCGTGCCGGAGGGGCACGGCGGCCGGGGCGCCGGCATGCTCGAATACGTGACGGCGGTCGAGGAGCTCGCCCGCGCGGACGCGAGCACGGCGCTCGTCATGTCCATCCACAGCTCGCTCGTGGTCGCCCTTCTCACCGAGTTCGCGTCGGACGTCATCAAGGACCACACGCTCCGGGCCCTCGCGGACGAGGCGGTCGGCGCGTTCGCGCTCACCGAGCTCGACCCCGAGTGCCCGACCACGGCAGACGGAGACGGCGATGTCTTCGTCGTGAACGGCACGAAGATGTACATCACGAACGGACCCGTCGCGGACCTGATCGTGGTGTTCACGGTGACGGGCGAGGTAGAGAGCGAGAGGGGCGGCAAGGTCGTGAAGCGTCCCGAGACGAGCGCGATCCTGGTGGAGGCCGATCACGCCGCCGGCCTCACGCGCGCGAACGTGACGGGCAGACTGGGCATGAGGGCGGCGCCCGTTGGGAGGCTCGAGTTCCGGGACGTCCGCGTCCCGGCCGCGCACGTCGTGGGAACGCGCGGCGCGGGCTTCAAGATCGCGATGAAGGTTCTGGACGCGGGGAGGGTCGCCGCGGCGGCCATGGCGGTCGGGATCGGGCAGGCGGCGCTCGAAGCGGCGAAGTCTCGTGCGCTCTCGCGGGTCACCGGGGGACGCCCGATCGCGAAGCACCAGGCGATCCAGTTCATGATCGCCGAGGCGGCGACCAGGCTCGAGGCCGCTCGCGCGCTCACCTATCGCGCGGCGCAGGTCGTCGACGCCGGCGAGCCGTTCTCGGAGATCGCGGCCCAGGCGAAGCTCTTCGCGTCGGAGACGGCGTCGTTCGTCGCCTCGAGATCGCTCCAGGTGCACGGCGGCTCGGGCATCTTGGCCGAGCCCCATCCGGTCGAACGCTACTTCCGGGACGCGCGCGTCACGGAGATCATCGAGGGCACGTCGGAGATCCAGAAGCTCGTCATCGCCGGGAACGAGCTCAGGGGACAGGAAACGAGTCGATGAGGCAGGTCACGGTCACCATGGGCGCGCACGAGCTCACGAGCCTCGACGCCGGGGAGTTTCTCTACGACGGCGGGGCGATGTTCGGCGCCGTGCCCAAGGTCATCTGGGAATCACTCGTCCCCGTCGACGAGCAGAACCGAATCCAACTGACCCTCTCGCCGCTTCTCATTCGGGTCGGCTCGCGGCGGATCCTCGTCGACGTCGGCTTCGGCGAGAGGCACACGAAGAGGGAACTCAAGATCTTCGGGTTCGACCCCGCGCGGAACGTCGAGCAGGCGTTGGGCACGCTCGGGCTCGCACCCGAGGACGTCGACACGGTCGTCCTCACGCACCTGCACGTGGATCACGCCGGCGGGGCCACGCGCGAGCGTGGCGGCACGATCGAGCCGGCGTTCCCGAACGCGCGCTATCTGGTGAACGAGCGGGAATGGAACGACGCGCTCGCACCCGACGCGAGGAGCGCCGCCGCCTACCGGGCCGACGACTTCGTCCCGCTCGAGGAGGCGGGGCGGCTCGAGTTCGTGGGGGACACCCACGACGTCGGCGACGGCGTCTCGATGGTCCGAACGGGCGGGCACACGGCCGGACACATGATGGTGCTCGTTGCGACGGACTCGGGCACGGCGGTCTATCCGGCCGATCTCATCCCGAGCCGCCACCACGTGCGCGTGCCATACATCGCGGGTGTCGACACGTTCCCGCTCGACGTGATCGGGGAGAAGAAGAGGCTCCTCGAAGAGGCTCACCGGGAGCGCTGGCTCACGATCCTCGACCACGATCCCTCGGGGAACGTCGGACGGATCGTGAAGGACGACCGAGGGCGCTACGCGTTTCGGGACGAGGACGTCTAGGTTCGCTGGCTTGAGTGTCAGGCCCAGGAGGAAACGACGCGGATGTCCAAGGAAGACAGGTTCAGGGAGCTCGAGGAGCGAACGGCCGAGGCGCTGCTCGGCGGCGGCGAGGCCCGCGTCGAGCGTCAGCACGAGGCGGGGAAACTCACCGCGCGCGAGCGGCTCGATCTCTTGCTCGACGAAGGGACGTTCCGGGAGATCGATCCCTTCGTGACGCACCGGTGCACCGACTTCGACATGCAGGAGAAGCTCGTCCCCGGCGACGGCGTGGTGACCGGGTACGGCATGGTCGACGGGCGGCTGGTCTACGTGTTCGCCCAGGACTTCACGGTCTTCGGCGGCTCGCTCTCGAAGGCGCACGGCGAGAAGATCTGCAAGGTGATGGACCTGGCCATGAAGAACGGCGCTCCGGTCGTGGGTTTGAACGACTCCGGCGGCGCGAGGATCCAGGAGGGCGTGTGGAGCCTGGCGGGCTACGCCGAGTTCTTCCTCAGGAACGTGCTCGCGTCGGGCGTCGTCCCGCAGATATCGGCG
>JALGVU010000036.1 GCA_025774545.1 bacterium
CAGGAAGCACTTCGAAGAGGTCGCCGACGACACCGAAGGTCGCGGTCTTGAGGATGGGAGCGTCGGGGTCCTTGTTGATCGCGACGATCACCTTGGACGATTGCATGCCGGCCAGGTGCTGGACGGCGCCCGAGATACCGCACGCGACGTAGAGCTTGGGCTGGACGGTCTTGCCGGTCTGTCCGACCTGGTGGGAGTACGGGATCCACCCCGCGTCGACGGCGGCGCGCGACGCGCCGACGGCGCCGCCCATGACCTGCGCGAGATCCTCGATGAGCTTGAAGTTCTCGGGGCCACCGATCCCCGGCCGCCGGAGACGATGATGTCGGCCTCGGCGATGTTGACGGTCTGCGTCAGGTCCTTCACGAACTCGACGAACTCGGATCGCGACGCGAGGAGATCGGCTCCGATCTTCGCCTTCACGATCTCGCCCTTCCGCGAGGCGTCGGGGTCGAGCGCCTTCATCACCTTGTGTCGGACGGTCGCCATCTGCGGGCGGTGGTTCGGGCAGACGATCGTCGCCATGATGTTCCCGCCGAAGGCGGGCCGCGTCTGGAGAAGCAGCGACTCCTCGTCGTCGATCGCGAGCCCCGTGCAGTCGGCAGTCAAGCCGGTGCGCGCCCGGATGGCGACGCGGGGTATCAGCGAGCGGCCGATGGACGTCGCGCCCGTGAGCACGATCTCAGGCTTGTGCTCCTCGATGAGCGACGCGACGGCCGCCGCGTACGGCTCGTCGAGGTAGTGTGCAAGCGAAGGATCGTCGACAACGTAGACCGTGTCGGCGCCGTGCGCGATGACGTCCTGCGCTAGGCCCTCGACGCCCGCGCCGATCAGGACCGCGCTCAAGCTCGTCTCGAGGGTATCGGCGAGCTCGCGCCCTTTCCCGAGAAGCTCGTACGAGACGCCGTGCATCTCGCCGCCGCGCTGCTCGGCCACCACCCAGACCCCGCGGTAGTCCTCGAGCCGAGCCCGCTCGTGCTGCGCGTCAAGCCTCAGGATGATCGCGTCGAACTTGCACGGCTCGACGCACGCACCGCAGAGCGTGCAATTGTCCTTGATGACGGCGATCCCGTCTCGCATCTCGATCGCGTCGTAGAGACACGCCGAGATGCAGAGCTCGCAGCCCACGCAGCGGTCGCGGATCACCTCGATGCTGCTCAACGCGTCGCTCCTCTTCGAACGGCCCTCGACCGGCGGGCCGGGGGAAGTCCCGGCGCCTCGCGCGCCGCCCGTGGACCGGGTCCCGCCGGGCTCACGCCTCCGGAAGACAGGTCCCGTCGCCGTCACGCCTCGACCGCGGTCGTGCCTCGCTCGCCCTCACGCCTCGACCGACGACGCCTCGCCCTTGAGGATCGAGACGAGCTCGGGAGCGAGCGCGTCGACGATCTCGTCGACGTCGCCCTCGATGATGGTGCCGCCCGCGCGGGGCTCCGGGACGAAGACGCGGAGCACGCGCGTCGGGGAGCCGTCGAGCCCCAGCTCGGCGTCGTCGACCTCGAGGTCGTCCCTCCCCCACACGGTGATCGCGGCCTTCTTCGCCTTCATCTTCCCCCTGAGGGACGGAAGCCTGGGCTCGTTGATGTCCTTCACGACCGTGAAGACCGCCGGGAGAAGCACCGAGAGGACGTCGTGTCCGTCCTCCATCATCCGCTCCGCGCGCGCCTTCCCGTCGGCGATCTCGAGCTTCTTGACGTAGGTGACCTGGGGCACGTCGAGGAACTGCGCGACGCCCGGCCCGACCTGGGCCGTGTCGCCGTCGATCGCCTGCTTGCCGGTCAGTACGACGTCGGGGACCCCGAGCTTCCGGATTCCCGCGGCCAGCGTGTACGAGGTCGACCACGTGTCGGATCCCGCGAACGCGCGGTCGGACAGGAGCACCGCCTCGTCGACGCCGAGCGCGATCGCCTCCCGGAGCGACGACTCGACCTGGGGCGGCCCCATCGACATGACCGTCACGACCCCCTCGCCCGCGGCCTCGCGGATCCGAAGAGCCTCCTCGATCGCGTACGTGTCGAACGGGTTCACAATTGAGGGCACGCCCTCGCGGACGAGGGTGTTCGTCGCGGGGTCGATCCTGACCTCGGTCGTGTCCGGGACCTGCTTGATGAGGACGACGATGTTCATCGGTTCGAGGCGGCGGCCGGAGAGCACCCGGCTCAGCCGGCGAACGCCAGCGGAGCCGGCGAAGCCCGCGGCTGTCGCCGCTACTTCTCCTTCTTCTCCTTCGCCGCGCTCTCCTTGATCACGGCGGAAGCGATGATCGAGCGCTGGATCTGATTCGTTCCCTCGTAGATCTGCGTGATCTTGGCGTCGCGCATCATCTTCTCGACCGGGTACTCCTTCATGTACCCGGAGCCGCCCATCACCTGGACGGCGTCGGTCGTGACGCGCATCGCGACGTCCGACGCGAAGACCTTCGCCATGGCCGAGACCTTCCCGATGTCCTTCGCCCCGCTGTCGATGAGCCTCGCGACGGAGTAGACGAGCGAGCGAGCCGCCTCGATGTCGATCGCCATGTCGGCGAGCATGAACTGAAGCCCCTGGAACGACGCGACCGGCTGACCGAACTGCTCCCTGGCCCTCGCGAACTTCACGGCCTCGTCGAAGGCGCCCTGCGCGATGCCGACCGCCTGGGCCGCGACGCCGGGGCGCGACTTGTCGAAGGTCCGCATGGCGATCAGGAAGCCCATCCCCTCCCGGCCAAGCAGGTTCTCCTTCGGGACGCGGCAGTCCTGGAAGATCAGCTCGCGGGTCGCCGAGGCGCGGATGCCCATCTTGTCTTCCTTCTTCCCGTAGGTGAACCCGGGCGTGCCGTCCTCGACGATGAGGATCGAGATGCCTCGGATCCCGGTGCCCTTGCTCGTGCGCGCGACGACCGTGTAGATCCCGGCCTCTCCTCCGTTCGTGATCCACTGCTTCGTCCCGTTCAGGACGTACGCGTCGCCGTCGAGCTCGGCGCGGGTCTCGATCGCGCCCGCGTCGCTGCCCGCGTTGGCCTCTGTGAGCGCGAAGGCCGCGAGCGTCTCGCCCGATGCGATGGGCGGCAGGTACTTCTTCTTCTGCTCGTCCGAGGCGAAGAGCAGGATGGGATAGGCGCCCAAGGCCGACGCGGCGAACGCGAGCGCGATGCCGCCGCACACCTTCGAGAGCTCCTCGGTGGCGATGCACATCTCGAGAACACCGCCTCCGAACCCGCCGTACTCCTCCGGAATGTAGACCCCGTAGATGTCCGAGGCCGCCATGACCTTCACGACCTCCCACGGGAACTCGCCGCTCTCGTCGAGCTCGGCTCTCACGGGCAGGATCTTCTCGCGCGCTATCTGGGCGCAGAGGTCCTTGAGCATCTCCTGCTCTTCAGTGAGGAAGTAGCTCATCCGGAACTCTCCTTCTTCCGGCGGCGCGGACGCCCGCGCCCACGCGACCGCCTCCTCGAGCTGCGGCGGCCCTTCTTGTTACCGACAAGACCCAGCTGCGCGAGAGCGTTCCGCGCGGCCATCTGCTCGGCCTCCTTCTTGTTCCTTCCCTCTCCCCTCCCGAGCGCCCGCCCTCCGAGCCTGAGCTCGACGAAGAACGTGCGCTGGTGCTCCGGGCCCTTCGCCGACACGACGCGATACCTCGGCCTCGAGCCGAGCGCCTTCTGGGCGTGCTCCTGCACCATGCTCTTGTAGTTCTTGTACTCGTCGGTCGCGAGGAACCCGTCGATGCCGGACAGAAGGTGGTCTTCAACGAAGCGGCGCGCCGCGGGGAGGCCCGAGTCCAGATAGATGGCGGCGATGACCGCCTCGAACGCGTCGGAGATGATCGAGGACCGCTCGGCCCCGCCGGACGCTCGCTCGTTCTCCGAGAGCAGGATGTACGTGCCGAGCGAGATGTCCTCCGCCTTCTTCGACAGCACGGCCTCGCTCACGACGAGCGACTTGATCTTCGTGAGCCGCCCCTCCTGGCGGCTCTCGAAACGCGCGTAGAGGTGCTCGTTCACGAGCAGCCCCAGGACCGCATCGCCCAGGAACTCCATCCGCTCGTTCGACTCGCCCCTGGTGAGATCCGCGTCGTGCACGTACGACCTGTGCATGAGCGCTTGGTTCAGGAGACGGAGGTCCTTGAGTCGGACGCCGAGGTGCCGGCAGAGCGCCTTCAGCTCCCGCTCCCTCGAGGGGTCCAGATCGCTCGTCGGCCTCACGAGCGCTCGGACTCGGTCGATCAGATTCCCGGGTTTGACCATGGTTGCGTCGCCGCTACTCCTCGCAGCGCCGAAGGGCGACGACCGCGTTGTGCCCCCCGAAGCCGAACGAGTTAGTGAGCGCGTAGTTGATGTTCGCTTCCCTGGCCTGGTTGGGAACGTAGTCGAGATCGCAATCGGGATCCGGCGTCTCGTAGTTGATCGTGGGTGGGAGCACGGAGGTCTCGAGCGCGAGCACCGTGAAGATGAACTCCACGCCGCCAGCCGCGCCGAGGAGATGACCGATCATCGACTTCGTCGATGAGACGGCCAGCTTCTCAGCGTGGTCGCCGAAGACCGTCCTGATCGCGGCGGTCTCGAACTTGTCGTTCAGGGGCGTCGACGTCCCGTGCGCGTTGATGTAATCCACGTCGCTCGGGGCCAGCCCTGCGTCCTCGATCGCGAGACGCATCGCCTTGGCTCCACCCTCGCCGCCGTGAGCCGGCGCCGTCATGTGGTGGGCGTCCGCCGTCGTGGCGTAGCCGACCACCTCGGCGTGGATCGTGGCTCCCCGCGCCCTCGCGTGCTCGAGTTCCTCCAGCACGACGATGCCGGCGCCCTCGCCCAGCACGAAACCGTTCCGATTGGCGTCGAACGGTCTCGACGCTCTCCCGGGGTCGTCGTTCCGGGCCGAGATCGCCTTCATGTTGGCGAAGCCCGACAGGGCGAGAGGACACACCGCGGCCTCGGTTCCGCCCGAGACCACGACGTCCGCGTCGCCGCGCTGGATGGCGCGCATCGACTCGCCGATGGCGTTGGCTCCAGAGGCGCACGCGGAGACGGTGGCGTAGTTCGGACCCTTGAGACCGAGCAGAATGGACACCATACCCGACGGCATGTCGGCGATGAGCATCGGGATGAAGAACGGGCTGATCCGACGCGGCCCCTTCTCCATGAGAACGGTGTGCTGCGTCTCGAGGGTCTGGATCCCACCAACGCCTGATCCGATCACGACACCCGTCCGGTCCGGATCGAATCCCCCTCGATCGAGACCGGAGTCCTCCCAGGCCATCTGAGCGGCGGCGACCGCGTACTGCGTGCACGGGTCCATCTTGCGCGCTTCCCGTTTGTCCATGAACGACTCGGCCGCGAAGCCGGGAAGCTCACACGCGATGCGGACAGGGAAATCGGTCGCGTCGAACGCCTTGATCGTCGCGCAGGCGCTCTTCCCCGCGACGATCGACGGCCAGGTGCTCTCCAGGGAAAGCCCCAGCGGCGACAAGACCCCCATGCCTGTTACCACCACTCTTCTCTGCATACGTCCTTCCCTCACCAATCTGTCCGCGCTCCTTCCGCGCTCGAGCGTCGAGGGACGGAGGAGCGAGCGCCGCAAGAGGAGCGGCCGCGGCTCCGTCGAAGCGCGGAGCCCCGGCCGGCCGCTCGCAGTGATCTACGACTTGGCTCCCACCTTCTTCTCGAGGTAGGCCACAATGTCGGCGACGGTCTTGAGTCCTTCCGCCTCGTCCGTGTCGTCGGCGGTGATCCCGAACTCGTCCTCGAGCGAAAACAGGATGTCTGCCTGCTCGAGCGAATCGGCCCCGAGATCCTCAACGATCGCCGCCTCCATCGTGACCTGCCCGGCGTCGATCTGGAGCTTCTCGGCGATCACCTGTCTCACCTTCTCAGTGACGTCTGCCATCGTCCATTCACCCCCTGGTCTGTGGACGGCTCGGAACGGTCCCGGTACGCTACCAGACCATTCCTCCATCGATGTTTATCGTCTGACCGGTGATATAGTCTCCCTCATCGGACGCGAGGAATGCAACCAGATTCGCAACGTCCTCCGGAGCCCCGAGTCGTCTAAGCAGAATCTTCGTGGTGAAGTCCTCGCGCACCTTCTCCGACAGCGACTCGGTCATTGGCGTCTCTATGAAGCCGGGCGCGACCGCGTTCACGGTGATACCGCGCGCGCCGAGTTCCCTGGCCGCCGTCTTCGTGAGCGCCACGATGCCCGCCTTCGACGCGGCGTAGTTCGCCTGGCCGATGTTCCCAACCTGTCCGATGATGGACGAGATGTTGATGATCCTCCCAGAACGCTGCGACATCATCGGCCTGGCCGCGGCGCGGATGCAGTTGAAGGTACCCGTGAGGTTGACGCGGAGCACGAGGTCCCAGTCCTCCGGCGGCATCCTCAGGATGAGATTGTCGCGCGTGATGCCCGCGTTGTTCACGAGGATGTCGACACCCCCGAGCGCCTCGACGACGTCCTTCATGAGTCCCGCCGTCTCCTCGTGGTCGCTGACGTCGACGCGGTAGGCCGTCGCGGCTCCGCCGGCCGCCGTGATCTCGTCGGCCACGTCCCTGGCGCTCTTCTCGTTGATGTCGGCGACGGCGACGTGGGCGCCGAGCGACGCGAGCTTGAGCGCGATCGCTCTCCCGATGCCCTGTCCGCCACCCGTGACGACGGCTCGTTTGCCTTCGAGTGTCATGGGCCGCCCTCCTCTCCTCCTGGCCGCTCGGGACCGCCTGAGCCCCCTAGCCGGCCGTGATCGTCGCAGAGAGCTTCTCGATGTCGACGAGCCTGCCGGCGCTCGCCGAGCGCGCGGTCGGCTCGATCTTCCGGAGGAGTCCGCGGAGCACGTTCCCCGGACCGACCTCGACGAAGAGCGACGCCTTGCGGTTCAGTAGCGTCTTCATGCACTCGGCCCAGCGGACGGGTTTCACGATCTGAAGTGCGAGGTTCCGCCGGATCTCCCCGGGATCCTCGATCGCGGTCCCCGTGACGTTCGACACGAAGATCGCGCGCGGCTCCTCGAAGCTCGTGCCGTCGAGCACCTCGCTCAGGCCCATCCGGGCGCCCTCGAGAAGCTCGGAGTGGAACGCGCCGCTCACGTTGAGCCCGATCACCCTCCTCGCGTTCCGCGTCGCGGCGATGTCCATCGCGCGTTTCACCGCCTCGACCTCGCCGGAGATGACGATCTGCCCCGGGGCGTTCAGGTTCGCGATCTGGACCACGCCGTCCTCGCGCGCCTCCTCGACGATCCGCTCGACCTCGTCTTCCGAGAGCCCGATGATCGCCGCCATGGTCCCGGGCCGCTCGAGCCCCGCCTCGTACATGAGTCTGCCGCGCTCCCGGACGGCGCGCACGCCGTCCTCGAGTGTGAGCGTCCCCGCGGCGACGAGCGCGCTGTACTCGCCGAGGCTGTGGCCGGCGACCGCCCAGGGCGTGAGCCCCTTCGCGATCACAAGTTCGAACGCTGCCAGGCTCGCAGTCAGGAGCGCCGGCTGGGTGTTGATCGTCTTCCTGAGCTCATCCTCGGGCCCGTCGAACGTCACCGACGCGAGGTCGACGTCGATCGCCTCTGAGGCCCGCTCGTAGATCTCGCGAACGCGCGGCGAATCGTCGTACAGGTCCTTCGCCATGCCGACGGCCTGCGCGCCCTGCCCCGGGAAGATGAGGGCCATCCGTTCCATCGTCGTGCCCTTTCGACGGCGACCCCGACCGCTACCACCTGACGATCGCGGAGCCCCACGTGAATCCGGACCCGAAGGCGACCATGCCGATCAGCATGCCCTCCTTGAGCACGCCCTCCTCGACCGCCTCGGCGAGCGCGATCGGGATCGAGGCCGCTGATGTGTTGCCGTATCTGTGTATGTTGACGTAGACCTTCTCCATCGGCATGCCGGCGCGTTCCGCCACGCCCTGGATGATCCTGATGTTGGCCTGGTGGGGGAAGAGGAGATCGATGTCGTCTCCCGTGAGGCCTTGCTGCTCGAGGACCGTCACGACGGCCTCGCTCATTTCCTTGACCGCGTTCACGTAAACCTTCCGGCCCTGCATCCTGATGTAGTGTTCCCCCGCGTCGACCGTCTCGTGCGTCGCCGGCTTTCTCGCCCCGCCGGCAAGGAGCTTGATGTACTCGGAGAGCGCCCCGTCGCACCGGAGGTAGTGGTCGACGATGCCCCGCTCCCCGTCGCTCCCTTTGAGGACGGCCGCGCCCGCGCCGTCCCCGAAGAGGACGCACGTGTTCCGGTCGGTCATGTCCGTGAACTTCGTGAGGCTCTCGGCGCCGATGACGAGGGCCGTGCCGGCGGCCCCGGTCACGATGTACTGCTTCGCCTGCACGATGGCGAAGATGAAACCGGAGCAGGCGGCCGATATGTCGTATGCGAACGAGTTCTTGGCGCCGATCTTGTGTTGGACGAGGCACGCGGTCGAGGGGAAGAACATGTCGGGCGTCGCCGTCGCGATGATGATGAGGTCGATCTCCGTCGGGTCGACCCCGGCCATCTTCATCGCCGCCTCGGCCGCCTTCGCGGCCATGTCGGAGGTCGCCTCGTCGTCCTCCGCGAAGTGGCGCTCCTTGATCCCGGTCATCTGCGTGATCCACTCGTCCGACGTATCCACGATCGCCGAGAAGTCGTCGTTCGTCACCACCTTCGGAGGAACGTACGCTCCGATGCCGGCGATGTAAGCGGTCCTCTCTCTATCGGGCATTGCCTGCCGATGCCTCCTTGAGCCTCTCCTCGATCTTGGCGTCCAGATCCGTCTCGACGAACCGGGCCGCCATCTTGACCGCGTTCGTGATCGCCCTCGGGGACGATCGGCCGTGCCCGATGATGGCGACCCCGTTGATTCCGAGAAGCGGCGCGCCACCGTACTCCGCGTAGTCGAAGTCCCTCTGCAGGGACGCGAGGCCGCCGCGATCGCCGTCGGTGCCGAGCGCCCTCGAGATGATGTCGATGACTCCCTCGATGAGCTTGAGCATCACGTTCCCCACGAAGCCGTCGCAGACCACGACGTCCGCCCGGCCGTGCAGGAAGCTCCTGCTCTCGACGTTTCCGGTGAAGTTCAGAGGGCTGTCGGCGAGGAGCAGGTGGGCCCGCTGGACCAGCTCGGTCCCCTTCGACTTCTCCTCGCCAATGTTCAGGAGCGCGACGCTGGGCCTCTCGCGATCGAGCACGTGCTGCGCGAAGGCCTCGCCCATCATCGCGAACTCGAGAAGGTCGCTCGGACGGCAGTCGACGCTCGCGCCGACATCAACGAGGACCGCCGGTTCCCTGACGGTTGGGAAGAGGCCCGCGATCGCCGGCCTCCGGACGCTCGGGAGCATCCCGAGCCCGAGGAGCGTCGCGGCCACGACGGCGCCGGTGTTCCCGGCGCTCACGAGACCGTCGACCTCACCGCGCTTGTGGAGCTCCGTCGCGATGACGATGGAGGAGCTCCGTTTCCGCCGCATGGCGCTCGCGGGGGCCTCCCCCATCTCGATGATCTCGTCGGCGTGCACCAGGGAGATCGCGGCGCCCGTCCGATCGTGCCGGTCGAGTTCCGCCTCGATGATCTCGCGACGCCCGACGAGGACGACCTCGATGTCGGTGCCGGCCTCCCTCGCGACCGCCAGGGCCCCCTCGACCACGGCACCCGGTGCGTTGTCCCCTCCCATCGCGTCCACCGCGATCCGCACCGGGCCCGAGCGGGCGCCCCTTCCCTCAGTCGTGCCGCTTCCCGGCAAACCTGGCACCCTATTCCTTCTCCTTCTCCTCGCCGACGACCTCACGGCCGTTGTACGTTCCGCAATGCGGGCACACGCGATGCGGGAGCTTGGGCTCCCCGCACGAAGGACAGGCGGAGAAGGAAGGGCGCGTCACCTTCTTGTGCGTTCTCCGCTTCTTCCCCCGTGTCCTCGAACTTCTCCGTGTCCTCGAACTTCTCTGCTTGGGTACCGCCATGATTCCTCCAACTCCTTGTACGCCATGCCGTTGGACCAACAGGGACCCCTGACGGGATCCCTGCCGGACGTCGGGACGCGATTCATGTTAGGGACGGAAACGCCCCAAGTCAAGCCGAAACTCGGCGCCGCGCGATCACGTGCGGCGCGAGCCCGACCATCTCCGCGTGTCTCGACAGCCGGACCTCCGTGACGTCGGTCCAGCGAGGATCGAATCCGACCCTCGGGCGCCCTGCCTCCGGCACCGAGAGATCGGCCCGGCCGCTCGCGGTCGCGAAGCGGGCAGCAAAGGGCGCGTCCCCCCCCCACCGATGGCCACGAGCGACGCAGATCTCCTTCGGGAACGCGAGGACGGCCGCGGGATCGGGGTCGCCCAGGTCGATCCCGAGACCACGCGCGAGCGCGGCCAGGACGGCCAGGTTCGACCAACCGGCGGGCGGCTCGACGGGTCCGGCGACCCGCTGGATCCGCCTCTCGCTGTTCGTGAACGTGCCCCACGTCTCCGTGTGGAGCGCGAGCGGGATCACGGCGTGCGCGATCTCGGTCGTCTCGCTCGGCCCGACGTCGGCGACCGCCAGGAAGTCGAGCTTCGAGAGCGCCCGGCGCACACGCGCGGGATCGTCCGCCCCCGCGATGGGATCCTCTCCTACGATCAGGGCGGCGCGAACGGCGCCGTCCTCGATGAGGTCGTAGAGCCCCGAGGCGTCGTCGCCTCCCCACGCGGGAAGCGAGCCTCCCGTGCGCTCGCCGAATCTCGTCGCGGCGCCCGCGTCCGAGTCGGCGACCTGGCCGGGGAGCGTGCCCGGCGCCACACCTGCGTCGTCGAGCCCCTGCCCGTTCGCGCGCGCGCGAAGGAAGAGCACGCCCGAGCCGTCCGCTGCGACCTTGCCCGTCAGGGCGGCGAGCGCAACGGCGAACGTCGCGTCGCGGCCGGCGGTCGCGGGATCGAACGATCGCGCGCTCGCGACGACGACTGCGCGCGCGGCCGATGCGAAGGCCTCCGCGGCCTCGCCAATGGCGTCCGACGGGTTCGTCGCGGGCACGGCCGATCCGGCCACCTCGCGCACCACGGCCGTCAGCGCCTCGAGGTTCTCGACGCCCTGAGGCACGTGATCGGCACCCGCGAGCCCCTTCGCGGTCGCGCGTTCGATCATCGACGCGAGGACTCCCCCGACGTCTCCCCGCTCGGCCTCGATCCACGCCTCAGCGATCCGCGTCATGCGCGTCTCCTTGGGCGAGATCGCGAAGAGTCTGGCTCCCCGCTTGACCGCCTTCCTGACGGCGATCCCGGCAACCGTCTGCTCCTCGGCGATGTCGGAGTCGACGAGGAGGATCACGTCGGCCGACCGGACGTCGTCGTACGACGCCGTCGAGGCCGCGTAGCCGGTCGCGCGCCTGAGCGCGGCGAAGACCGGGTCCTCGGACATGAGGCCGAACGACCCGACGTTCGGGGTCGTCAAGGCCTCGCGGGCGAGCCGCTGGAGCCAGTAGGCCTCCTCGTTCGTCAGTCGCGGCGAGCCGAAAACGGCGATGGCGCCGGGGCCGTGCTCGCGCACGACCGCGGCGAGCCTGCCCGCGACGTGCGCCGTCGCGTCCTCCCACGGCGCGGCCGCGAGCCCGCCGCTCCCGCGCGTCAGCGGTCCCGCGAATCGTTCACCGACGGCGGAGAGGCCGAACCGCCCGCGGACGCAGAGGTTCCCCTCGTTGACGCCCACGCCGATGGCGGGGTCGGTCTTGACGAGCAGTCCCCCTGCCGTCTGGAGCTCGACCGCGCAGCCCGTGCCGCAGAACCCGCACGTCGACCGCGCCCCCTCGAGCGCCCAGGGACCGGGCTTCGGGAGATCGACCTTGACGGAGAGCGCGGCCGTCGGGCAGCTCGACACGCACTGCCCGCACGACTCGCACGACGTCTCCGCGAGCGGACGGTCGAGGCTCGGCTTCATCTGGGTCTCGAAGCCGCGCCGGAAAAGCCCCAGGGCCGTCGCGCCCTCGACCTCGTCGCAGATCCTGACACAGCGGGCGCAGAGAATGCACTTCTCGGGCTCGAGCCGGATGAACGGGTGCCGCTCGTCCGGCTCGTCGCTGACCACCTCGCCCCCGAAGCAGTCGAACGAGGCGTCGTACTCCGCGGCGTACTCCCGGAGCCGGCACGTGAACGCCGAGACGCAGCCGCACTCGAGACAGCGGGCCGCCTCCTCGCGGGCCTGCTTCTCGGTGAAACCGAGCTCGACCTCGTCGAAGGTCCGGATCCGCTCGTCGACCGAAAGCTCGGGCATCTCGGCCCTCTCCTTCCGCTCGACGGCCGAGAGCTCGCTCTCCGGGAACGCGTCCCACCGCTCCTTCTGGATGTTGAAGCGCTTCTGCGGCACGAACGTGGATTCCCCCGAGAGGTACGCGTCGATGGCGGCGGCGGCCGATCCGCCGGCCGCGATCGCCTCGATGGCTGTCGCGGCGCCGTTGACGACGTCGCCACCCGAATAGACGCCGTCGACTGCGGTCGCGCCCGTCACCTCGTCCGCGACGATCGTGCCCCATCGCGTCAGTTCGAGCTTGGCCTCGAGCGAATCGGCGTCGTTCTCGACCGTGTCGTGGATCGCGGAGAGATCCGGGACCTGCCCGATGGCCGCGATCACGTTGTCGACCTCGATGATCGCCTCGGAGCCCTCGATCGGAACCGGCCGGCGGCGGCCGCTGTCGTCGGGCTCGCCGAGCTCCATCCTGATGAACTCCATCCGCTCGCAGGCACCCGCGCCCTCGATCCTGGTCGGCGCCGACAGGAAGTGCATCTCGACACCCTCGTGGAGGGCCGCCTCGACCTCGACGTCCCACGCCGGCATCTCGACACGCGACCTCCGGTAGACGACCGTCACCTTCTCGGCGCCGAGCCTCAGGCTCGTCCTCGCCGCGTCGATGGCCGTGTTCCCGCCGCCGATCACCGCCACGTGCCTCCCGATCCTGACGTCCTCACCGAGCCCCATCTTCTTGAGAAACTCGGTGCCGGCCCAGACGCCGTCGAGCTCCTCGCCGGGCACCTTCATCTTGCGGCTTCCCATGGCGCCGAGCCCGAGGAAGACGGCCTCGTATCCGCGATCGAACAGATCGGCGAGCGTGAAGTCCCGCCCGAGCGCGGCCCCATACTCCACCTCGACGCCGAGCGCGGTGATGAGACCGATCTCCGTGTCGAGTGTCCCCTTGGGAAGACGGTACTCGGGGATCCCGTAGCGGAGCATCCCGCCGCCCGCGGGCAGCGCCTCGAAGATCGTGACGGCGTGCCCCTTCTGCGCGAGGTAGTAGGCGGCCGTCAGGCTCGCGGGACCGGCGCCGACCATCGCGACGCGGTGTCCGGTGGAGGGCGCCACGTCGGGCGTGTACGCCTGGCCGTGCCCCGCGTCCCAGTCGGCGGCGAAGCGCTTCAGGTAGTCGATGCCCACCGCACCGTCGACCGCGTTCCTGCGGCACTCCGACTCGCACGGGCGCGTGCAGACGCGCCCGATGGAGAGCGGGAACGGGTTGACCGACTTGACGAGCTTCGTGGCCGCGCGGTACTTCCCCTCCGCGATCAGCGCGATGTAGCCCTGCACGTCGACGCTCGCCGGGCAGGCGGCCTTGCAGGGCGCTATGCAGTCGCCTCTGTGGTTCGAGAGCAGAAGCTCGAGGGCCATCCTCCGCACCGCCCGCACGTCCTCGGTGTCGGTCAGGATCTTCATCCCGGGGGCGACCCTCGTGCCGCACGACGGGATGTAGCGCCGCATCCCCTCCAGCTTGACCGCGCACACCCAACAGGAAGTGAACGGCTCGAGCTGATCGTCGTGACAGAGCGTCGCGATCTCGATGCCGTGCTCGCGCGCGGCCTCGAGGATCGTCAGCCCCTCCTCGACCTCAACCTCTCGACCGTTCAGTGACATCTTGATGAGTGCCACTTCGTGTCCTCTCCGTCCGAATGAGCGCCTCGAGTCCTCCCGAAGGCGGGCCGGCTATCGCACGGTCACGGCGTCGAACCTGCACACCTGCCGGCACGCGTCGCACTTCGTGCACACGTCCTGGTCGATCACGTGGACCTCTTTCCTGTCGCCCGAAATCGCGCCCACGGGACACACCTTCACGCAGAGCGCGCAGCCCGTGCAGTTCTCGGGATCGATACCGTACGTCAGAAGCGGCCTGCAGGCGTGGGCCGGACACCGCTTCTCCTTGATGTGCGCGTCGTACTCGTCGCGGAAGTACAGAATCGTCGTGAGCACCGGATTCGGCGCGCTCTGACCGAGCCCGCACAGGGAGGACGTGACGATGCTCTTCCCCAGCTCCTCAAGCCTCTCGACGTCCCCCTCGCGCCCCTCGCCCGCGCAGATGCGCTCGAGGATCTCCAGCATCCGCTTCGTCCCGATGCGGCAGAACGTGCACTTGCCGCAGCTCTCGTCCTGCGTGAACTTGAGGAAGAACCGCGCGATGTCGACCATGCACGTCGTGTCGTCCATCACGACCATGCCGCCCGAGCCCATGATGGCTCCGGTCTTCGTCAGCGACTCGTAGTCGACCGGCGTGTCGATCAACTCGGCGGGCAGACAGCCGCCGGACGGGCCGCCGAGCTGCACGGCCTTGAACTCGTGTTCGCCGGGCACCCCTCCCCCGACGTCGTTCACGACCTCGCGGATCGTCATCCCCATCGGCACCTCGACGAGGCCGCCGCGGGTGATCTTCCCCGCGAGTGCGTAGACCTTCGTGCCCTTGCTCGTATCGGTCCCGTACGCGGCGTAGGCCGCCGCGCCGTTCATGATGATCCACGGCACGTTCGCGTACGTCTCAACATTATTGATGTTTGTGGGCTTGCCCCAGAGTCCCTTCGCCGCGGGATAGGGCGGCCTCAAGCGCGGCATCCCGCGCTCCCCCTCGATCGACGCGATGAGCGCCGTCTCCTCGCCGCAGACGAAGGCGCCGGCGCCTTCCTTCACTTGAACGTGGAGGCTCGTTCCGGTGCCGAAGAGATCGTCGCCGAGGAAGCCGCGCTCGTGGGCGTCGGCGATGGCGAGTTCGAGGCGTTTGACCGCGAGCGGATACTCGGCGCGGACGTAGAAGTACCCCTCGGTCGCGCCGATCGCGTACGCGGCGATCGCGAGCCCCTCGAGCACCGCGTGCGGATCGCCCTCCAGGATGCTCCTGTCCATGAACGCACCGGGGTCTCCCTCGTCTGCGTTCACGATGACGTACTTCTCATTCCCCGGCTGCCTGCGCGCCAGCTCCCACTTCACCCCCGACGGGAATCCTGCGCCGCCGCGCCCCCTGAGGCCTGCGTCCTTGATCTCCTGGATGACGGCCTCGGGCGTCATCTCGGTCGTCGCCCTCTCGAGCGCCTTGTACCCGCCGGTCTCGATGTACTCGTCGATCGACTCCGGATCGATGACGCCTGCGTTCCGAAGGACGAGCCGAACCTGAGACGAGTAGTACGCCTCGTCGGGAAGCTCCCGCCCCTCCGCACGCACCACCCACTCGTCGACCGGCTTCCCCCCCTCGATGTGCTCCTCCACGATCCGCCCGACCTGGTCGGCCGTCACGCCTCCGTACGTCTGCCTCGGGAGCCCGGGCACCTCGACGTCGACGATCGGCTCGCGATAGCACATGCCGATGCAGCCCGTTCGCTTGAGCCGCGCGTCGACGCCGCGCTCCGCGAACTCGCGTTCGAACGCGCGCATGACGGCGGCGGCGCCCGCCGCGATCCCGCAGCTCGAGAGCCCGACGGTGACCTGAACCCGTGTTCCGGGATTCCCCATCTTCTCCCTCTCCAAGTGTGGACGCGGCGCGCCTTCCCGCCCCGGCGTCCGACGCCGGGGCGGGAAGGCGCTAGTCGCCGTAGTTCTTCACGATCTTCCGCGCCTCGTCCGGCGTCAGCCGGCCGAACGTGTCCTCATCGACCATGATGACGGGAGCCAGACTGCAGCAGCCGAGACACGCCACCGACTCGATGGTGAACTCCCCGTCGGCCGTCGTGCCTTCGCCCTCCACGCCGAGCTCGTTCGTGATCGCCTCGGTGATGGCGAGCGCGCCCTGCACGTGGCACGCCGTCCCGTGGCAGACCTTGACGATGTGCCGACCGACGGGCGCGAGCCTGAACTGCGAGTAGAAGGTCGCGACGCCGAACACCTGAGCCGCCGGGACGCCGGCACGCTCGGCGATCCTCTCCATCGCGTCGATCGACAGGTACCCGATCCGGGACTGGACCTTCTGCAAGAGCGGGATCAACGCGCCCCTGCGCCCGGCGTACTCGCGGGCGACCTCGTCTACGACCTCGACGTGGTCGTCCGTGCCCTCATCCCGAACAGCCACCCTCTCCATCGTTCCTCCGTGTCGTGACGTCTCTTGCTTGCCCCGAGCGATCAGGCCGTCACGGCCCTCGGGCAGTCGTCGAAGAAGATCCCCGACTCGCGCTCGAACCTCTCGGGCGAGTCGCACGCGTGGACCGCGTTCTTCTGCACGCTCTCGCCGTAGAGAGCGCGGATCGTCCCGGGCTCGGCCTTCTCTGGATCGGTCGCGCCCACGAGCGCCCTCGCGGCCGAGATGGCGTCGGGGGCCTCGAGCATGAGCCCGATCACGGGCCCCGCGGTCATGTAGTCGACGAGCGGCTCGTAGAACGGCTTCCCCACGTGAGCCTCGTAGAGGATCGCGGCCTCGTCGCGCGTGAGACGCCTCGAGGCGAGCGCGACGATCTCGAAGCCGGCCTCCTCGATCGCGGTGACGATCCCACCGACGAGCCTCTCCCCGACGGCCCGGGGCTTGATCAGGAGGAAGGTCCTATCCATCCCCCCTCCCCTCGAGCACGCGCTTCGCGGCGTCGCGGCCGACGTTCAGCGCCTTCTCGTTCACTTGCTCGGTTCCCTTCGGGACCCGGGCGAGCACGGCCGACCGGAGGCTCGCCCACGTCACGGCCTTCGTGAGTTCCCCGATCGCGCCCAGGGCCACGACGTTCGCGAACAGCTTCCGCCCGCACTCCTCGATGGCCAGCATCGTGAACGGGATCCCGATCGCGCCGTCTCGCTCGACCCGGTCGACGAGCTGGGAGTCGACCACGAGCATCCCGTCCTCCCGCAACGACGGCTCGTACTCGTCGAGCGCCGGCTGGCTCATGGCCAGCAGCACGTTCACTCGCGTCGCCTTCGGGTAGTCGATCTCACCGGACGAGATCACGACGTCGGTCTTGCTCTTGCCGCCACGAGCCTCGGGGCCGTAGCTCTGCGTCTGGACCGCGTTCAATCCGTCGTAGACCGACGCGGCCTCTGCCAGGAGCTTCCCCGCCAGCATGAGCCCCTGCCCGCCGGCCCCGGAGAGCCGGATCTCGAACCTCTTCGATTCATCGTTCGTCAAGGTCGTTCGCTCCGCGTAGACGCGACGCGCCCGCACGCCCGTGACGGACGCCGCTGGGCCGCGTCGCCTGCCTGCCCGCGGCGAGCCGGCGGCCCGCCGCTCTCATTCGGCTAGCCCGACTTGGGGTTCAGCCGTTCGGCCGCCGCGTCGAACCTCCGGAGGATGTTCCCAACCTGCTCGACCGCGACGGGGTTCTCTGCGAGCGCGCTCGCCTGCTCGTCGTACGACTCGATGAACTCGGGAAGCTCACGATCGACGATGACGCCGCGCGTGAACTTCCCCTCGAGCTCTTCAGGGTCCATCTTTGCCGCGGCCGCGAAGGGAACCGAATTCTCCTTCATCCACCGGAGCATCTCGACGGGAGAGGCGTGATTGTTCAGTCTCCCGTAGCTCGTGTAGCAGTTCGTGACGGCCTCCACGACCGAGAAGCCCTTGTGCCGGATGGCCTTCTCGAACAGCCGGTCGAGCTCCCTCGCGTGATAGACCGACGACCGCGCGACGAAGGTCGCGCCGGCGCCGGCCGCGAGGGACGCCACGTCGAACGCGTGCTCCACGTTCCCATAGGGCGCGGTCGTGCCGCGCTTGCCGTGCGGTGTCGTCGGCGAGTACTGCCCGCCGGTCATCCCGTAGATCGAGTTGTTCGCGACGATGGCGGTCATGTCGATGTTCCGCCGGCAGGCGTGGATGAAGTGATTGCCGCCGATCGCCAGGGCGTCGCCGTCCCCCATCGCCGCGATGACCGTGAGCGAGGGCCGCGCGAGCTTGATGCCCGTCGCGAACGCCAGCGCCCGGCCGTGCGTCGTGTGGAGCGTGTTGAAGTCGACGTAGGTCGGCATGCGCCCCGTGCAGCCGATGCCCGACACGACGGCGACGTCGTTCTTCTCGACGCCGACCCGCGCGATCGCCCGGATCATGGCGCTCAAGATGATCCCGAGCCCGCAGCCCCCACACCAGACGGTCGGGAGCTTCTTGCTCGGCCGGAGGTACGTGCGCGCTGTCTCGATGGCTTCGCTCATCTCCCGATCTCCTTCATCACGAACTCGCTGATCTCGTCGGGCTCGAACAGGTGACCGTCGACGCGGCCGAGGGGCCTGACCGCGACCTTGCCGCAGACCGCGCGTTCCACCTCGATCACGAGCTGCCCGAGGTTCATCTCGGGCACAACGACGAGCGAGAGCCGCTCCGCCAGTTCCTTGAGACGCCGCGTCGAGAACGGCCAGATCGTCTTCGCGCGGATCAACCCTGCCTTGACGCCGTTCTCCCGGAGCGCCCGGACCGAGGATTTCGCAACGCGCGCCGTCGACCCGTAGGCAAACAGCAGCACGTCCGCGTCCTCGGTCGCGAATTCCTCGAGGTCAGAAAGCTCGTCGGCGCGATCCTCGATCTTGTCCACGATGCCCCGGATCTTGCTGTCGACCTCCGAGGGCACCATCGTCGGAAAGCCGTGGCGGTCGTGCGTGAGACCGGTCACGTGGAACCGGTACTCGCCGCCGAATGCCGCCATCGGCGCCAGCCGCTCGGCGTCGCACTCGAACGGGCAGTACTCGGCGAGTCCGGAGGCCGGCTCTTCGCGCGAGACGATCTCGTAGCTGCTCGGCTCAGGCAGCACGACGGTCTCGCGCATGTGCCCGATCACCTCGTCAAGGAGCAGAACGACCGGCGTACGGTACCGCTCGGCCAGGTTCGCGCACTCGATCGTCATCTCGAAACACTCGAGAACGGTCGACGGCGCGAGCGCGATGATCGAATGGTCGCCGTGCGTCCCCCAGCGCGTCTGCTGGACGTCGCCCTGCGCGGGCTGGGTCGGAAGGCCCGTCGATGGCCCGGCCCGCTGGACGTTGATGAGGATGCAGGGGACCTCCGCGAGCATCGCGAACCCGAGGTTCTCCTGCATGAGCGAGAACCCGGGCCCGCTCGTCGCGGTCATCACCTTCGCCCCCGCGAGCGACGCCCCGATGATGGCCGCCATCGAGGCGATCTCGTCCTCCATCTGGATGAAGCGCCCCCCCGCGAGCGGGAGACACTGCGACATGAGCTCCGCTATCTCGGACGAGGGCGTGATCGGGTAGCCCGCGAAGAAGGTGATCCCTCCCGCGAGAGCTCCCATGGCGCAGGCCTCGTTTCCCTGAAGGACCTGCGAGCTCTTCTTGTTCTCAGCCATGCGTGCACGACCCATGAATCAGGGTCTCTTCTCACCGTCCTTCGCAGCGCCGCCCTTCTTCCCGCGCTCCCTGTAGACCGTGATCGCCATGTCCGGACAGAGCATCTCGCACATGTGGCACGCGAGGCACTTCTCGGGGTGCGCGACCACCGGGCGGCCGGACTTGTCCGCCTCGAGCACTCCCGCGGGGCAGAGCTCGTAGCATATCCCACAGCACTTGCACCACTCGTCGTAGACGAAGATCTCGACGTCCGGATGCTCGTCCCTCGAGGGGTACCGCCACTTCCGCTCGGTGGCGGGCGCCTCCTTCTTCGGCATCGTTACCTCCCGAGCGCCGACCTGACGAGGTCGGGGATCTCGCTCGGACGATCGGCCACAGGAACCCCTGCGGCTCGGAACGCGTCGATCTTCTCCTGCGCCGTTCCCTTGCCGCCCGCGATGATCGCGCCCGCGTGCCCCATGCGCTTGCCCGGAGGCGCCGTGCGTCCGGCGATGAAGCTGACGACGGGGGTCTTCATGTTCGACTTGATGAACTCCGATGCCTGCTCCTCGTCGGTACCGCCGATCTCTCCGATCAGCACGACGGCCTCGGTCTCGGAGTCCCTCTCGTACGCGTCGAGCGCGTCGATGAAGCTCGTGCCGATGATCGGATCCCCGCCTATTCCCAAGACCGTCGACTGCCCGAAGCCGTGACGGCCGAGCTGATCGACGACCTCGTAGGTGAGCGTGCCGCTCCGCGACACGACGCCGACCCCTCCGCGTGTGTGGATTCTCCCGGGCATGATCCCGAGCTTGCACTTCCCCGGGCTGATGACGCCGGGGCAGTTCGGGCCGATCATCCTGGTTCCGAGCTCGCCGATCCGCTGGTAGACCTTCGCGACGTCGAGCGTCGGGATGCCCTCGCTCACGCAGACGACGAGATCGACGCCGGCCTCCGCGGCCTCGATGACCGCGGGTGCCGCGAACCTCGCGGGAACGAAGAGGATCGAAGCGTTGGCCTTCGTCGCGTCGACGGCCTCCTTCATGTTGTCGAAGACTGGGATCCCATCGACGTCCTGACCGCCCTTCCCCGGCGTGACCCCGCAGACGATGTTCGTACCGTACTCGACCATTCCCTTCGTGTGGAACGCGCCGTCGCGGCCGGTGATGCCCTGCACGCAGACGCGCGTGTCCTCGTGGACGAAGATGCTCAAGCCTTCCTCCTAACGCCTAGGCCGGCTGCTTGGCCAACTCGACCGCCTTCTCGACCGCCTCGTTCATCGAGTCGGCCGATACGAGGTCGGACGCTGCCAGGATCTCCTTCGCCTGCTCCTCGTTGGTCCCGGTGAGCCTCGCCACGATCGGGAGGCTGACGGACGTGCGCGACAGCGCCAGAAGAAGCCCGTTCGCCACGTCGTCGCACCGCGTGATTCCGCCGAAGATGTTGATGAGGATCGAACGGACGTTCGGATCGCTCGTGATGATCTCGAGCGCCGTCACGACCTTCTCGGGGCTCGAGCTGCCGCCGATGTCGAGGAAGTTGGCCGGCTCGCCGCCGTAGTGTGAGATCAGGTCCATGGTCGTCATGGCGAGGCCCGCGCCGTTGACGAGGCAGCCGACGCTCCCGTCGAGCTTCACGAACGAGAGCCCCATGTCCCTCGCCTTCCGGAGCTCGTCGGTCTCCGTCGCGGGATCGCGCATCGCAGCGATCTCCTCGTGACGGTAGAGCGCGTTGTCGTCGATGTTCATCTTCGCGTCGACGGCCCAGACGACCTCGTCCGGCGTGATGACGAGAGGGTTGATCTCGGCGAGCGACGCGTCGCTTCCGACGAACGCGGCGTAGAGCTTCGTGATGAAGTCGGCGACGCGATCGGCGACCGCCGGCCTCGACTCGATCTTCCCGGCGAGCTCTCTGGCCTCCTCGGGGGAGAGCCCACTCTCTGGATCGACCGCGTGCTTCACGATCTTCTCCGGCGTCTCCCTCGCGACCTCCTCGATGTCGATCCCGCCGGCCTCACTCACCATGTAGACGGGCTTCTTCGTCGCGCGGTCGACGACGATGCCGATGTAGTACTCGCGGTCGATGTCGACGGCGTCGGAGATCATCACCTTCTCGACCGTGAGGCCCTTGATGTCCATCCCGAGGATGGCGCGGGCGTGCCCCTCGGCCTCGTCAGGGGTCTTCGCGAGCTTGACGCCGCCCGCCTTGCCGCGGCCGCCCACGTGGACCTGGGCCTTGACCACGACCATGCGCCCGATGTCGTCGGCCGCCTTCCTGGCTTCCCCGGGCGTCGTCGCAATCTCGAACCTCGGGATCGGAACGCCGTAGGTCGCGAGGATCTCCTTCGCCTGATACTCGTGGATCTTCAATGACGCCTCCCTCGGTGCTCGCTCGGAGCGTCGGCCCGGGCCGTGCCGCTCAGGCCCGAGGCGCTCAGAGCACGTCCTCCAGAATCTCCTCGAGGCTCGGCCCACCGACGACCTTGAGGTCGTAGCGGACTCGCACACTCGGTCTCTCGATGTCGATGATCTTCCTCAGATCGATGGGCGTGCCGATGATGACGTGGTCGCAGTCGACGGCGTTGACGGTCGCCTCGAGATCGGCGACCTGCTCGGGGCTGTACCCCGCCGCCGGCAGGAGCGTCCCGACGCCGGGATAGGTCCGGAACATCTCGGCTATCTTGCCGCGCGCGTGCTCGCGCGCGTCGACGAGGATCGCCCCCGCCTGCTCGGCGGCGACGGTTCCCGCGCCGATCTTCATCCCGCCGTGCGTGAGGGTCGGCCCGTCCTCGATCACGAGCACGCGCTTCCCTCTGAGGTCGACATCCTCGTCGAACGTGACCGGCGATTCCGCGTGGACGATCGCAGCGGAAGGATTCACCGATTCGATGTTCCTGACGAGGCTCTCGATGTCCTCCCGCGTGGCCGTGTCCTCCTTGTTGATGATCACGGCGTCGGCCGACCGGAGGTTCTGCTCGCCGGGGTAGTAGGACAGCTCGTGGCCGACGCGATGCGGGTCGGCGACGACCATCAGAACGTCCGGCACGTAGAACGACGTGTCATTGTTGCCCCCGTCCCAGAGAACGACGTCGGCCTCCTTCTCCGCCTCCTCGAGGATGCGCTCGTAGTCGACGCCCGCGTAGACGATGTTCCCGCGCGCGATGTGCGGCTCGTACTCCTCCATCTCCTCGATGGTGCACTTCTCTTTGATCATGTCGTCGTACTCGCCGAACCGCTGCCAGATCTGCTCCGCGAGGTCGCCGTACGGCATCGGGTGCCTGATCACCACGACGCGCTTGCCGCGCGCGGTGAGAATCTCCGCGACGGATCGCGTGGTCTGGCTCTTGCCGCATCCGGTCCTGACGGCGCAGATCGAGACGACGGGCCGCTTCGACTTGACCATCGTCTCCTCGGCGCCCAGGAGCAGGAAGTTCGCGCCCAGCGCGTTGACGAGCGAGGCCTTGTGCATCACGTACTCGTGCGGCACGTCGCTGTACGCGAAGACGACGTCGTCGATGTTGTTCTCCGCCATGAGCTTCGGGAGATCGTTCTCCTGGTGGATCGGGATGCCGTGAGGATAGAGCGACCCGGCGAGTTCGGTCGGATAGACACGCCCGGCGATGTCCGGGATCTGCGTGGCCGTGAAGGCGACCACCTCGAACGCCTCCCGGTCGCGGTAGACGAGGTTGAAGTTGTGGAAGTCACGCCCCGCGGCGCCCATGATCACGACGCGTCGCCTCTGCATCCGTCCTCCTTCGTGAGTCTTCCTTGAGTCTTCTCGAGCTGCCGTGCGCGGGTGCGCGACCCGCGCGGTCGTGTCAAGACAAACCCCCCGCGACCACGCCCGTCAGGGGCGTCGCCGATCGGGGGCCGGTGGAGTCGAAGAACGGGGGCGGCGCGGCACCGCCCCGAGTCAGCCAAGAGAGCAATGATAGCTCATTTGCCGGAATGAGTCCAGACCCGGAGCGACGGAAAGCCGGCGATCCGGCGGTGGCTCGGACCGCCGGGAGCCCGGCTCGCGAGCGGGCGGTCCGGTCGCGCTCGGGCGCCCCCGGCGCCGCGGCCCCCCCGGGGACGCTCGCGTGGGAAGGCCCAGGGCCTAAGCGCCCCCGCGTTCCAGCTCGAGAATGGTGGCGATGATCGACCGGGTCGAGCGCCCCTCGAGGGCCTCGACGGCGACGACGCGCCCCCCGTGCTCCTCGACGACGTCGGCGCCGACGATCGTCTCACGGGTGTAGCCCGCCCCCTTGACGAGGACGTCCGGCTGAAGAAAAGCGATGAGCTCGTAGGGGGTCGGTTCATCGAAGAGGCAGACCAGATCGACCGACGCGAGCGCCGCCAGGACCGCCGCGCGGTCCCCCTCCGGCACGATCGGACGCCCCGGACCCTTGAGGTCCCTGACCGAGCGATCGGTGTTCACTCCCACGACCAGGAGATCCCCGAGATCCCCGGCCCGCGCGAGGTAGTGCGTGTGGCCGCGGTGCAGGATGTCGAAGCAACCGTTCGTGAAGACGACCGTCCGGCCTTCTGCCCTGGCCCGCTCCCGCTCGCGCTTGAGCTCGTCCCGGTCGACCACCCTACCCACGATCTCGGCCCTCCGGCTCATCGCTGAACGACCGCGCGAGCGCTTCCGGGGTCACGGACGCCGTCCCGATCTCCCGGATCACTAAGCCTGCCGCGTGGTTGGCGATCATCGCCGCCTCGACCATGGAGGCCCCGGCCGCGAGCGCCACTCCGAGAACGCTCATCACCGTGTCTCCCGCGCCGGTGACGTCGAAGACCTCGCGGGCGACGGTCGGAAGGTGAACGTGCTCGCCTCCTTTGATAAAGAGGCTCATCCCCTGTTCCCCGCGGGTGATGACGACGCACTCAGCGTCGAGTCGCCGGGAGAGTTCCCAGCCGACCTTCGTGAGGGACGCCTCGTCCCTGATCGGGATCCCGGCCGCGTTTCCCGCCTCCTTCTGGTTCGGCGTGATCGCGGTCACGCCGACGTAGCTCGGGAAGTGCGACTCCTTCGGATCGACACAGACGACCTTCCCGGCCGACCGCGCCTGCGAGATCGTGACCGAGAGGCTCGCCTCGGTCACGACGCCCTTCCCGTAGTCGGAGACGAGGAGCACGTCCGAGCCCTCGACGGCGGAACGCAGCCGCGCGATCAGCGCAGCCAGGTCGTCTCGCTCGAGCTCGACCGTGGCCTCGCGATCGGCCCGCACGACCTGCTGATGCTGCGCGATGATCCTCGTCTTGGTCGTCGTCGGCCGCCCGGCGACCGCGACGGCGCCCTCGACGTCGACGCCCCGTCCCGCGAGGAGCGACAGAAGCTCCCTCCCGGCAGCGTCCTCACCGATCACGCCGACGACCGATGCCCTCGCTCCGAGCGACGCCACGTTCTCCGCCACGTTGGCGGCGCCGCCGAACCGCACCGTCTCCCTCGTCACCTCGACGACGGGAACGGGCGCCTCGGGCGATATCCGGTTCACGTCACCCCAGACGTAACGATCGAGCATGAGATCGCCGAGGATCGCCGCCCTGACGGACGGGAATCCTCCGACGATCTCGAGAAGCCTCTCACGGTTCATGGTCGTCACGTTCGCACCCCCGTTCCCGACGACGCCCGCCGCGGGCGGAGCCGCCCGCGAGGACACCCGGGATCCTCTAGGACCCGTGAATGCTATGGCAAGCCACCTGCGAAGTCAAGCGGGGCGCGCCCAGCGAGGCCCGTCGGCTGAGCCTGTGGCGCGTCGGCTGAGCCTCGCGATCGATTCCACCGGGGGTAGACGCGCGGAGGCCGGTCCGCATGGCGAACCGGCCTCCCGTGATGGAACCCCTCGCTCCTCGAGCGGCGCGTCAGGCTTCGGTCAGCTTCACCGTCTCGATCGTCCTCCGCTTCCTCGGCTTCCGCTTGGGATGCTTCGGAACGATGAGATCGGGATACGCATTGTGCAGAGCCTGGATCGAGGATCCTGAGAAACAGCCGGTGAGCATACCGCCAAGACCGTGCTCGCGGAAGAGGTGATACGTCACGTCCTGGAAGACCCGCTCCTTCGGAACCCTGAGCACCTCCTCGCAGAGCCAACGCGTAGCCCGCCGCGCGTTGACGAGACCTGTCTCGCCCTGCCAGAAGTTCTTCGGTACGTTCCGAAACTCCCACGGGTGGAACCGACCAGGGTAGGCGTTCTCGATGGCCCGGAAGAACGATCCACGGAAGCACACTGACAACATGCCTCTCAGGTTGTACTTGCCGAACGTGGTCGCCGAGATCCGCTGGGGAATCTCGTCGACCGGGACGCCCTCGACCTCCTCAATCATCCACCGCGTTGCCTCCGCGGCGAGCTTGAAGCGGTCGGGGCCCTGCCACATGCCCTTGACGTTGAACTGCCACTTGTGGAATCGATCGGGGTACGCGTTGTCGATGGCCTTGTACGGCGACCAGTCGAAACAGCTCCCGAGCATCCAGGTCAGCCCGTTCTCATAGAAGAGCTTCTTGTGAATGGCTCTCGGGATGTCCTCCGTCCGAATCCCAAGCTTGTCCTCGAGCAGGTACCGAGTGATGACCGCCGCTCGCTCGCGTCCGGTCGCACCCCGAAAGAAGTTGTTGGGAAACCTCCGTCGGCGGCGCGCGAAGACGTCCTCGTAGATCTGGATCACCGTACCGCGATCGAGCTCGATCTTCGTCCCGGCGGTCTCCAGCTTCTTCAGCTCCGTAACCATAGGACCTCCAGTCCACAGTTCGGACAACTGACAAAGCCGCATCAGCAAGGAAGTTCCACGTTGTCCTATCCCACAGTTCTCACCACATGTCAACCATTCAAGCCCAACATATCATCTCACCCAGAACGTGTCAAGCGAATAGTGCAGCAAAGCGGAACGGCGGCGTCTTGGCCACGCGAGCCCTCCCTGGTGGACGTCCTCAGCCGGCGCCGGACGGCATCGACACGCCGTCGGTGGCGGGGCGCGAGGGGACCGTCCGGGACAGGCCGCGGGGAGCCGTCCGGCACCGGGCGCAGGGAACGGTTCGGGGCGAGGCGCGCAGCGGCCGTCCGCCTCGGGCGCGTGCTGCCGGACGACAGGCGGCGCCTTCGGACGTCGCGATGCCCCGATGGTCGTTCGTGCCGATGCGACACAGATACCGCAGGACGTCACCGACGAACGACGTGCTCCC
>JALGVU010000187.1 GCA_025774545.1 bacterium
ATCCGGAGAACCCCCAGAGCATCGGGGATCCGTACGGCGGCCAGAACTCGGTGATCGAGGTTCCGTAGCGGCCACTGCGCTCTGTCGCCCGCGGGCGTGACGGTTCACTCACTCGGACTGCCGAGTGTCAACGGGCGTGACGAATCGCGCCCTCACGCGCCGCCCTCTTCGTCAACGTGGGACACGGCGCAGGAGGCGCGGGCACGGCGCGGGGCGGGCAGACCCCCGCGGGACGCGGGCGAGTGGCGGCCTCAGCGAGGCTGGCAGGGGAGTTGCAGAAGGAGCCGATGAACACGAAGAACGAGACACCCCGCAGGTCGTCGAAGAAGCTCCCCGTCGTCGGGGGGCGCGAGGGACTCCAGATCGTCGTGGGGCGCCGCGAGTCGCGCGAGTACATTCTCACGAACAAGGAGAAGGCGTACTTCTACGAGGGGCTCATCGTCGAGCTGCACAAGTTCCTCGAGGGCTGGGATCTCATGCTCGGTGATGTGCCGCTCTCGTCGTGGGGCCTCAAGAACGCGTGCGTGCTCCCGCAGAGCATGACCAGGGAGTACGTCATCGGGCAGACGACCGAGACCGTCTTCCTCGCCGACCGCGAGAACCTCCTCATTCTGACCTACAGCACGAGCAGCCGGGGGCGGGCCGCCTTCGTTCCCAGGATCGACATCAGGGGTATCTGGGAGGAGGGGCGGTTCGAGTACGAGAGCCACTGGGATTCCGAGCGGCGCGTGCTGGCCCTCCGGAGGGTCGACCATCCCGCGAGGACCGAGGAGAGGGACTTCCCGGTCTGGATCGCGATCGCCTGCGATCGCCCGGCCTTCTACGTCACCGAGAAGGACCACCATCCCGCCACGTACACGAAGGACGCCGCGAGGCGGGCGATGGCGTCGGCGATGCCGTACTGGCCCGGGCGGATCGAGTTCAGCTTCACGGGCGACGAGGCGTTCGCGGCGAGCGTGACGCTCGGGATCGCGGTCGGGGACACGCTCGAGGAGACGATCGCGCTGGCCGCGCACGGCGTCGAGGACGAGTTCTCGCTCTACGATGGGAAGATGCGCCGGATGTCCGGGGTCCTGGACGGGGTCGGCGCCGCCATGCGCGACAACGACTATCGCTACGCGCTCCTCTGGGCGGCGTCCTCGGTCGACGGTCTCATCATGAATCTGCTCGGGCGTGGCATCTTCGCCGGGCTCCACTGGTTCCCCAACTACTGGGGACGCGACAGCTTCATCAGCCTCCCCGGTGCGTGCCTGGTTCGCGGCGAGTTCGAGGTCGCGCGGGAGATCCTCACCGACTTCGCTCGGCTGCAGGAGACCCACGAGGGGAGCCTGTTCCACGGGCGGATACCCAACCTCGCGATGCCGGGCGAGAGGTTCTACAACAGTGCCGACGGGACGTGGTGGTTCGTGCGGGAGGCGTACGAGTACATGCGCTACTCCGGGGATCGCGGGTTCGCGCGGGAGCTCCTTCCGGTCATCGAGCGAGCGATCGAGGGAGCGATCTCACGTCGGACCGACGAGAACGGGTTCATCGTCCACGGCGAGGCAGAGACGTGGATGGACGCGGGCGGCGAGGAGCAGCCTTTCTCGCCGCGCGGCAACCGCGCCGTCGAGATCCAGGCGCTCTGGATCACCGCGCTCGAATCGGGTGCGGCCATCGCGGAGGTCGCTGATCAGAAGGCGCTCGCCGACCGCTGGAGGGAGACCGCCCAAGGGGTCCGGGAGTCGTTCGTGCGAGCGTACTGGGACGAGGAACGGGGGGGGCTCTACGATCACCTCGATCCTGACGATTCGCCCGACCGGCGGATCAGGCCGAACCAGATCTTCGCGCTCACCGTTCCGTGGACGGACATCCTGCCGCCCGAGCGCCGGGAGCGAGTGCTCGAGCTGGTTCGAGACAGATGCGTGCTCCCGCACGGCGTGACCTCGCTCGACCCCGAGGATCCGGATTTCCACCCGCGGCATCTCGATCTCGACCGCTACCCCTTCGACGAGGCCTATCACAACGGCGACGTCTGGGTCTGGCTGACCGGTCCCGTCGTGAGCGCGCTCGTTCGGCACGGACAGGTCGGGACGGCGTGGGACCAGACGTCGGTCCTGAAGAACCTCTTCTTCTACGAGGGCGCCGCCGGGACCCTTCCGGAGCTCCGGAACGGCGTCCCGCCCGACCGCGGCGAGAACGTCGCCGGAGCCGTCTCGCAGGCGTGGAGCCTGGCCGAGTTCCTGAGGAACTTCTACCAGGACTACCTCGGCATCGTTCCCGACCTCATCGAGGGAACGCTCGACTTCCGCCCGGCGCTGCCGGGCGGCCTCTCGTGGGTGACGGTCCCCGTTCGGCTGGGCGCGGGCTCGGTGGTCGTGCTCTGCGACACGGAGGACGGCGGCCGCTCCCGCTACTGCATGTCGGCCGACCGCGCTCTTCCTGAGCTCCGCGTGCGCTTCGCCGCGCGCGTCCCGCCGGGCGCGTACGTGCAGGCCGAGACGGTCGAGGCCGAGGGCACGCTCGAGCCGGGCAGGGGCCTCGAGTTCCTGGTCGAGGAGCGCGACGGCGCCTGGACGGCCGAGGTCGTTCCGACAGACGGCGCCTGCGACTTCTAGGGCGGCGAGCCGCACGGCCCGACCGCGATCCCGGACGCGGACGAGTCGATCGGCGCCGGGGCGGTCCCCGTGGCGCGGCCCGACCTCGCGTCGGCGCGCCGGACCGCGGTGGTCGTTCCCCGTGAGTGAGGTACGATGAGCCTTTCGATCAACCAACCGCACGGCTGGATCTTCCTGGTGCTTCTCGCGCTCGGTGTTCTGTCGGTCGCGCTCTTCTACCGACGCGTCCCGCCGACCGTTGGGCGGGGCCTCCGCGTCGCGCTCGCCGCGCTCCGCGCCGTCGCGCTCTCGCTCCTCTTCCTTGCTCTGATCGAACCTGTTCTCGCACTCACGAGGTCGGCGACCCAGCGTCCGATCGTGGCGGTGCTGCTCGACTCCTCGAGGAGCATGGCGATTCCCGACGGAACGAACGGCGCCCGCCGGGGCGACGAGGCCGTATCGCTTCTGAACGAGATCGTCCTGCCGCGCGTGGCGAGAGAGGCCGACGTCCGGGCCTTCTCGTTCTCGGGGGACGTCGAGGAGCTGGGGACCGATGGCAAAGCGATCGAGGCGGTCCCGCCGCTCGATGGCGAAGCGACCGACATCGGGGGCGCTCTCTCACACATCGCGGACGAGCTCAAAGGCGAGAACCTGGGCGCGGTCGTCCTCGCCACGGACGGCGCCAGCAACCGCGGCGCGAGCCCATACGACGCGGCCATCGCGCTCGGCGCTCCCGTCTACGTCCTCGGCGTGGGGAGCACGGAACCGATGGCGGACATCGCCGTCCGGGAAGCGGTGACGAACAGGATCTCCTACGCGGGCGAGTCGGTTCCGATCGTAGTGCGGGTGTCGAGTGCCGGCTTCGGCGGCTCGGAGACCGTCGTCGAGCTTGCCGAGGACGGCGTCGTGCTCGATTCCGAGCGGATCCGGCTGTCGGGGACCGGCGAGGAGACGGAGTTGACGTTCAGGGTCGTACCCTCGACACCGGGCGTGCACCGATACACGATCTCCGTGCCGCCGGCGGCGGGCGAGCTCACGACGGCCAACAACGTCCGCGTCGCCGTGACGACGGCTTTCAAGGGGAAGATCCGGGTTCTCCTGGTCGCGCCGCGACCGAGCTGGGATTTCGCGTTCCTCGCTCGGGAGTTCGAAGCGGACGGGAACATGGACCTGACGGCGATCGCGGTCAAGACGGGCGCGCCGGCGTCGCCTGACGTCGGTCTGCCCCGGTCGCGCGAGGAGCTCTTCGCGTTCGATCTCGTCGTTCTCGTCGAGACGAGCATGAGCGCCCCGAAGGTACCGGCGGAGTGGCTCGCCGGGTTCGTGCGCGATCGCGGAGGCGGTCTCCTCATCGTCGGGCCTCCCGGCGGAGGGGTGCCGGCGGACGACCTCGCGGCCGTCATCCCCGTCATCGTGCGGGGGCAGGGCGCGGCGGGGCGCGAGACACGATCGGCGCTGACCGAGGCGGGCGAGGCGGACGTGGTCACGCGCGTCGTCTCGGACCGCTTCGCGAACGCCGAGGCGTGGCGGCTGCTGCCGCCGATCTGGACGGCGGACGAGGCCTGGTGGCACGCCAGACCTGAGGCCCGGACGCTCGTGACCGGTCGCGGCGCCGACGGGGCCGAGGTGCCCACGGTCGTCGTGGGTCGGGCAGGTGCGGGGAACACGATGGCCGTGCTCGCCCGGGGCCTCTGGCGTTGGAAGATGGCGGGGCCCGACGACGTCGACGTCTACGAGCGCTTCCTCGCGAACGCCGCGCGGTGGCTCACGGCGCGAGGGGAACTCGAGCGTGTCGTCGTCTCGACGGACCGGGACGTCTACGCGGCGGGCGAGACCGTGCTTCTCTCGGGGCAGGTCTACCGGGAGGACTTCAGGCTCGCGGGCGACGCCACCGTGACGGTCTCGGTCTCGCGCGGCGAGGGCGCGGCGCCGGTCGCGTCGGTCGTGCTCGAGCCGGACGGCGAGTTCTACCGGGGCGAGATCGGACGCCTCGCCCCCGGGCGCTACATCTTCGAGGCCGCGGCCGAGCGGGCCGGGGAGGAACTCGGCACGGCGGACGGCGAGTTCGTCGTCGAGGAGTTCAGCCTCGAGGACTCGGAGGTCAGGAGGCGGCCGGCGCTCCTCACGCGTCTCGCGGAGGACAGCGGCGGAGGCTACTTCTGTCCCGAGACGACCGAGGACGTCCCCGAGTCGGTTCCGCTCGAGTGGGTGCGCCGCGTCTCTTCCCGCGAGTTCGAGATCTGGAACTCCCCATGGCTCCTCGTCGGGTTCGTCGGTCTCCTGTCGATCGAGTGGACCCTGAGGAGGCGCAAGGGGTTGCCGTAGCGTAGTGCGGCCCCCGGGCCGCGCCTCCCACTGATTCCGGTGGACCCACGCCCCCCGCGCACCACGATTCCCTTCGTTCCCGTTCCCCACGCTCGTATCCCCCATTCACTGGACCCCTCGATTACCCCTCGATGGGCGGTGCATGCTGATGGGTGGATCCCTACGCTGTGCTCCAACGGCTCTCCTCGTTGCCCTCGCTCTCGCCGGACAGGCCCGCGGCCAGGTGGCCATCAACGAGGTCCTCTACGATCCCGAGGGTCCCGACGCGGGCCTCGAGTTCGTCGAGATCATGAACTGCGGCCACGCGGGCGTCCTCCTCACGGGATGGGTGCTCGAGACCGGAAACGGTGCGAGCCAGAACGATTGGACCGTCGAGTGGATCGGCGGCGATTTCGACTATCTCGAGCCCGGCGGGATCCTCCTGATCGGTGAGGAGGACGTTCGGCCGGCGCCCGACCACGTCACGTCGCTCGATCTTCAGAACGGGCCGGACGGGATTCGGCTCACTGACGGCGCGGGCGTCGTCGACGTCGTCGGGTGGGGCGATCCCCTCTTCCACGAGTACTACGAGGGATCGCCGGCTCCTGACGCGCCGTCGGGATCGTCGCTCGCGCGATCGCCCGACTGCTGGGACCACGACGTGAACGCGGACGACTTCTCCGCGAATCCCGTTCCGACGCCCGGTGCGCGGAACGCGCTCGCGTTCGACCTCTCCTCGCGGCGCTCGTCCGAAATGTCGGGGCGACGTCGACCGCGGGATACGAGCCGAGGCTGCGCCTTCACGTCGACGGCGAGGAGGATCCCACCACCGTCGTCGCGCTCGACCGCGTGCTCGAGCCGCGCGACTCACTCGAGGTCGATCTCTCCTGGGCGGCGCCCGACCCCGGGCAGTCGGCGGCCCGGGCGGCCACGTGATCGTGAACGAGATCTTCCACTCGCCGGGTGACGGAGGGAGCGAGTGGGTCGAGCTCGTGAACGCGAGCGGCGACACGGTCGCACTCGACGGCTGGATGCTCGGCGACGACGCCGACGAGCACGCGCTCGTTCCCCTCGAGGGCGACACGCTCGGCGCCGTCCCGCCCGGCTGGTTCCTCGTCGTCGCGCATGACGCGGCGGCGCTGGCGGGGGAGCTGCCCTCGCCGGTCGTCGAGAGCGACGGCTGGGAGGCGCTCTCGGCGGACGACACGATCGCGCTTCTGGATCGGTTCGGCACGCCGGTCGATCTCGTCGCGTATGAGAGGCAATGGGGAGGCGAGAGGGGCGTCTCCCTCGAGCGCGTGAGGCCCGACATGCCATCGGGGGATCCGAACAACTGGGGAAGCTCGGTCGCGCCTGAGGGATCTACCCCGGGTCGGGAGAACAGCATCCACGTCGCCGAGCTGCCGGCGTCAGGAACGCTCGTCGTCGCGCCGAACCCAATCACGCCGAACGGCGACGGGGTGGACGATCGCGCGCTGATCCGGTTCGAGCTGCCGGTCGCGAGAGCGACCGTGCGGCTCACCGTGTTCGACCTCACGGGACGCTCGCGCGGGATGCTGCTCGATCACGAGGCCGTCGGCAATCGGGGCGAGCTCATCTGGGACGGTTCGGCACCCGACGGCTCGCCGCTGCCGACGGGACTCTACGTTCTTCTGCTCGAGGCCATCGACGCGCGGCAGGGAGTGCTCGTCAATGCCAAGGCGCCGGCCGCGATCGTGCGGTGATCGATGATGACCACGACGATACGAGCATCGCGCCCTACGGCTCTCATCGTTCTGGCGTCGGTCGCCCTGCTCCTCGCGCCGTCACGCGCGGTTGCGGCGTTCGAGGTCACGTGGCCCGACGCCCGCTCTGCCGCGATGTCCGGATGCTCGCTCGACGCCGCCGAGGACCTCGTCGATCTCCGGGCGGACGGACGAACGGGAGAGGGGTCGCGGGCCCAGTGGAGCGCGCGGCTATCGGGCGGAGAGCTCTTCGGTCTTCCCGAGGCTGCGGGCGGCGCGGCGAGGATCGAGGTTGCGTTCGGGAAAACCGCCGTGGCGCTCGAGATGGACGGAGTCGGCGGCGCGCTCTACCGGGAGCGGAGCCTTGGGCTCCGCGTCGGGCGGCGCACGTCGGAGGACCTCATGGCGTGGGTCGCGCTCCGGGGGCTCGGCGTGGGCGCCCGCGGCGTCCCGGACGCCTGGACGGTCGGACTCGATACCGGGATCGCGCGACGGCTGCTCGGGCGGATCGTGATCGCGGTGCGGTTCGATCGCCTGAACGCGCCGAGCGTTGGGGACTCCCCCGTCGCTCGAACGGCGCGACTCACCTCGAGCCTACACCTCGATCGGATCACGCTCGCGGCCGGGACCGTCTGGATCGAAGATCTCGAACCCTCGCTCGCGCTCGCCGCCGAGGTGGAACTCGCGGACGCCTTCCGATTCCGCGCGGGAGTGGGGACCGAGCCCGCGACGTTCTCGTGCGGTCTGGGGATCGGGGTTCGAAGGAGGTCGACTCTCCGTCCGGTCGTCGATCTCGCGTGGCGTTGGCATCCCGAGCTGGGAGTGAGTTCCTTTGCGTCGATCTCGTTCCACCGGTGAGCCCCGCGCGCGATGTGCGTGTTCGGTGCTCCTCATTGCTGGATCGGTTGTGTTCGCTCTCGTCCCGCCGGCGATCGCCGAGCACGATCCCGTGTCCTTCGGGCTCAACGAGCAGGACCTGCTCTTCGACGAGCTGCCAGCGTCCGCGTCGGACGAGGATGAGACCGAAGCCGGCCTTCTTCTCGAGCAGGCGCTTCGCGATCTCGCCGCGCTCAGGAGGAACCCCGTCGACATCAACGCAGCGTCGGTGAGCGAGCTTCTCCGTGTTCCGTTTCTCGATCCGGTCACGGCAGTGGCCATCGTCGCGCACCGCCGCGAGTCAGGACCGTTCGCTCGGGTTGAAGATCTGGTGCAGGCGGGTATCGACGCGGACACGGTCGCGGCGCTCCGTCCGTAAGCGAGCTCGCCTCGCCATCCCGCGCCTCGTGGAGCGTCAGGCTCCGCGCGCGCGCGTCGTGGGAGCCCGGGGCGGACGGGGACGGTCCAACGGCCGTCAGTCCCGCTGACCGCGCGGGGATCTACGCCAGGTTCAGGCTCGCGCTGCCGTCCGGGGTCACGCTCGGAGTCGCCTGCGAACGCGACCCGGGTGAGGATTCGCTCATCGATCACACCGCAATCCACGCGAGCTGGGCGAACGAGGTTGCGCGCGGAGCGAGCCGGGGAACGGGCCCCGGGAACTCCCGTGCCGAACACCGCTCAGGCCTCGAGGTCGCGGCCGGGGTCGGCGACTTCGTGAGCTCGTGGGC
>JALGVU010000188.1 GCA_025774545.1 bacterium
GGCGGCGCTCGGCGATCTCTACCTGGGGCCGGAGGAGCTCGTCCAGGCCGACGGAAGCGACATCGACGTGCCCGGCTACTCCGTGCCGTCGTGCGTCGACTGGAACAGCGACGGGATCTGCGACCTCATCGTCGGCGAGGGGAGCGGGACGTACGCCGCGAGGGTGCGGATCTACCTGAACACCGGTTCGGCGGTCGACCCGTTCTTCGAGGACTTCTTCTACGCACAGGCTGATGGCGACACCCTCACGGAGGTCGGCGGCGGGTGTATGGGGCTCTTCCCGCGCGTCGTCTACTGGGACGCCGACGCCATGAAGGACCTCCTCGTCGGTCGCTCGGACGGCAAGATCAAGCTCTACACGAACGTCGGGACCGATACGAATCCTGAGTTCGACGCGGGGGTCCTTCTTGAGGTGGGGGAGCCCGGCTCGAAGGTCGCCATCGACGTCGGGTCGCGCGCGTGCCCGATCGCCGTCGACTGGAATGCGGATCTCAGGAAGGACCTCGTCATCGGATCGCTCGGCGGGAAGATCCATCTCTTCCTGAATGAGGGGCTCGGCAGCGAGCCCGACTTCCGCGCGCAGATCTTCGCCCAGGCCGACTCCGCCGATCTGCAGGTCCCGTCGAGCCGGTCGAGCCCCGAGGTCCTCGATCTGGATCACGACGGCAGGCAGGACCTCATCACTGGCAACACGAACGGGGAGCTGCTCTTCTACTCGAACGTCGGGACCGATGACGCCCCGCGCTTCTCGGGTTACGCGTTCGTTCTGTCGGACGACGTTCCGATCGACCTTCCCGGGACGCCGCGGTCGCGCCCATCGGTCTGCGACTGGACGCGCGACGGTCGCCAGGACGTTGTGATCGGGGCGAGCGATGGTCTCGTTCACATCTTCCAGGGTGTCGATCACAACCACTGGGCCGGCGTGCCCGAGGACGAGATCGCCGACCGCGGGCCCCGTCTCCTCGCCGCCTACCCGAATCCGTTCAGACCGAGCACGTCCGTGCCGCTGGTCCTCGAGGAAGGGGGCCGCGTGCGCGTGACCGTCCACGATCCCGCCGGCCGGCGCGTCGCCGTACTCGCCGACTGCTACTTCGCTCCGGGCCCGCACGAGCTGACCTGGCGGGGTATCGACGACGCGGGACGCCGCGTGCCGTCCGGCATCTACTTCGTGAGGATGGTGAGCGGGGCGACCACGGCGGCCAGAAAACTGGTGCTGCTCCGCTAGGATCGTCCGGCCTGGCGGAGGCGGTGCCGGGCCTGACGAGTCAGGAACACGGAAACAACCGGGCCCCCACGGTGCTGCCGCGGGGGCCCTTTCTATGTGGTGACGATCTCCGGGCCAGTGGGTTGTCGTTTCAGCCGGAGGAACTCACCTGAGAAGCGCCACTCTCACTGTCTCCTGGCAACCGTCGGCGGTGAGCCGGCAGCAGTAGACGCCCGAGGCGACCCTCTCACCGCGCTCGTTCCTGCCGTTCCAGGACACCTGCCTTCGTCCCGGCTCCTGGCGTCCGTCGACCAGCGTCCGGACGTGCCTTCCCGCGACGTCGAAGATCTCGAGCGTCATCTCGCCTCCGGCCACGGGCACGTCAAACCGGATCGTCGTCGATGTTCTCATGGGGTTCGGCGCGTTCTGATGGAGCACGAAGCGACGCGGGATCTCGTTCTCCTCGACCGACGTCGCCGACTCCGCGGACGTCGGTTCGCTCTCGTTGCCGGCGTGATCGAGCGCCGTGATCCGGTAGTACTGCCATCCCTCGCCGTCGCCGTCGAGCCAGCTCGTCTCGATCGTCGCGTGCACGAGGTTCGCTTCCGTAGGCTCGAAGTTCTCCTCGTCGCCGCGGTAGATCCGGAAGTGCTCGAAGTCGTTGTCCGGACAGGTGTCCCAGACGAGCTGGTTGCCCTCCTCGATCTCGTATTCGACCATGAATCCGCCGGGAACCTGCGGAGCGATGTTGTCGACCGAGTACCCGCTGTCCGGGAGGCTGGCGTACCAGACGGACGGCGTCGCCGAGTGGGCCGTCACGCAGTAGACCGCGTAGGGGATCCCGGACCCCGTGGAGTCGGCCAGCGTGGTCGCCTCGTACAGGTACTCCTGCTCCTGGAACGCGGCGAAGCTGCCGAGCACCTCCCAGACCCCGGCCGGGAGCCCTCCTCGTGCCGTGTTCGGCGTGTCGAGGGCGAACCGGCGTCCCCTCCACTCGACGCAGGGGAGATCCCCGGGCGCCTCGACGCGGCCGCAGTCTCCTCCGGCCGTGAACTCGTCGCGCTTCGTCGTCACCGCGAGCCGGACGGCCGGATCGTCGACCCGCCTGAGGACGTTGTAGGTCACGATGGGGTACTCCGGCTCGTCGGCGAAGTCCCGTCCCGAGCGCACGAAGCCGATCCGCACGCGTCCGCCCTGATCGTTCGGGATGTCCGTGACGGAGGTGACCACGGGGAAGTCGTACAGCCAGTCGAGCGCCAGGCCCGTGCACGTCGGATTGATGCCGAGGCCGGCGTAGACGTGCGTCGTCCTCCACACGAGGTCCGGACCGGGGAGGAGAGGGATCTGCCACTCGCCGTACGCGGGAGCCGATTCCCAAGAGGTTCCCCCGTCGAACGAGAGGTCCCAGCGCACCGTGTCGTTGTGGGCGGCCGAGAGCCTGTAGCGGCTGATCGGCTCGTCGGATTCGTCGAGCGCGAGCGACTGCCCGGTGTCGCCCTCCTGGTCGAAGCGCTCGAACAGCTGCGCGACGAAGAGCCCGTTGTCCTGATCCGCGATGTACGCGTAGTCGCCGGCGACGGTGACCCAGCGAGCTCTGTCCTGAGGATCGGATGTGTAGATCGTGTCCACCGCCGTCGGGCTCGTGGGATCGCTGATGTCGGCCACGACGACGCCGTTCCGCATGTCACCGATGAGGGCGTAGTCCCCGGCGATCTCTATTCCCCTGGCCTCGTACGTGTCGAGGCTTCCGACGATCACCGGATTGGTGGCGTCTGTGACGTCGATCACCTTGAGGCCGTCATTGTAGCACGCGACGTACGCGTAGTTTCCGCGAACGGCCACGCCGTATCTCGAGTGCACGGTGCAGCTCCCCACCTGTATCGGGCTCTCGGGATCGCTCACATCGAGCACCAGGAGGGCGTTCGATGTCGCCACGTAGAGAAGATCCCCAACGACGTCGACATGATGGGCGTCGCCGGTCGTGTAGAATCCCGCGACCCTGTGCGGGTCCGTCGGCTCGCTGACGTCGATCACGATGACCGAGTCGCTGTCCGCCACGTACGCGTGGTCCCCGTCGACGTCGCAGAGCCAGGCCTGGCCCGGTGTGTCGACGTTTCCGACCACCACCGGGTCCTCCGGATCCTGGATGTCGATGACCGAGAATCCGTTGCTGCCTTCGGTGACGTACGCGTGGTCCCCCTCCACGACAACGCAGTACCCGGCGCCGGGAGTCGTGCACTCTCCGACCCTAGCCGGATTGGTGGGGTCGCTGATGTCGGCCGTCCAGAAGTACACGTACGCCACGTAGGCGTAGTCGCCTCTGACGACGACGCAGTTCGCGCCCCGCGAGGGCGGCTGGCAGCTCCCCACGATCGACGGGGAAGCCACGGCCCGCGCGGCCTCGAGGACGTGGATGCCGGAGTCCCCGTCCGCTAGATAGACCAGGTGACCGTCGACGGCGAGACCGGTGGCCGAGCCCGGGCTGTCCCAGCTCTCGACGAGGAAGGGACTCGCGGGGTCGGCGACGCTCAGAATGTGGACGCCGTGGTCGTCGTCGGCGACGTAGAGATAGTCGCCGTCGGGAACGACCCGGTACGCCGTCCCGGGCGTGTCGAAGCTCCCGAGGAGCGACGGGGCGCTCGGATCGGTGACGTCGACGACGTGGATCCCCGCGGTCGTGGAGGCGAGATACGCGAGGTCCCCGTCGATCGCGACGTCGATCGCCCCCCCCGCGAGCGACAACGAGCCGATCGAGACCGGGGTCGTGGGGTCGGTCGCGTCGACGACCTCGAGTCCGGTCGACAGACACGCCACGTAGACGTGATCGCCGGCGACGGCCACGCCGTAGGAGCCGAAGGGCAAAGTCGTGCTTCCGGCGGGGAGTGGGACGGCGGGATCGCTGACGTCGAGGATGGAGAGGCCGAGGACCTGGTCCACGACGTAGGCGCGATCTTCCGAGACGGCCACGTCCATCAACAGAAGGTAGCCGCCCACGAATCCCTGTGCGGAAGGAGCCGACGGATCAGTGATGTCGACGGTCACGAGACTCGACTGCGCCGCGACGTACGCCCAGTTGCCGTCGATGGCAACGGCCTCGGGGAGGCCCGTGAGGACCTCCATGCCGCCGGGGGCGGGAGTCTGCGGGTCGCTCGCGTCGATCGTCAACAGATACCCGAGTCCTCCATCGTTGCCGACGATACAGGCATGATCGCCGTCCATGGCGACGTCGAGGGCCGGGCCCCCGAACGCCAGGCTGCCGGCGAGGTCCATCCACGTGTCGAGTCCGAGCGAGGCCTCTTCGGTGTCCCACCGGGCGGTCGTCGCGACGGGGTCGCGGTAGGTCGTGGTCGTGAAGTCCTCTACGTAGCCGAGGTCGAGGGCGAAGGCGGTCCCGGTGGCGGCGAGCACCACGAGGGCGAAGGCGAGAAGCTGCGGGGTGGTGCGGAGGGTCGCTCGCATGGCATCCTCCATGGCTTGAGCCAGGCTGTCTGTCGACTGCTCACCATCCAGTTTATCAAGAATAGCTGCTTCCTCATAGGGCCGATCCGCCGGGTCCGATCCGGGCCAGCTGTGTCCCGCAAGCTGTTCCCCCGCAGGATTCCCGGCGTGGCCAGCGATTATGTTGGGACGCTGGCCGTTTTCCTGTTACTCTGGAGGTGAGCAGAGGATCACGGTGACCGCGCGCAAGGAGGAGATCGATGGCGAGCGTTGCGATGTCCGTGGCCACGCGTATCCCAGCCAGGCGGCACTTCGTGCTGATCTTGGCGTTTCTATGTGCGGGAGCGGCGGTGGCCGGGCAGGGCGGGGTCGGTTCGAACAACCCCGCGGCCGCGTACTGCGAGGAGCTGGGCTACGAGTACGAGATCGTCAAGACGCCCGAAGGAGAGCTTGGGTTCGTTCTTCTTCCGAGCGGCGAGCGCTGCGAGGCCTGGGACTTCTTCCGTGGTACGTGCGGGCAGGAGTACTCCTACTGCGCGCGACAGGGGCTCGGCACCCTGACGAAGGTCGAGCACGTCGGTTCGTTCACGACCGAGTGCGCGATCTGCGTCGCCGAGGACGGCACCGAGGTCGGCACCGTCGCCGAGCTCATGGGGCTTCACGCCGCCATGATGCGCGGGATCGTTCCAGCGACA
>JALGVU010000495.1 GCA_025774545.1 bacterium
CCCGTCGTCGGACCCCGGGAGGACGATCATCGCCGTGGCGAGCATGCGCCCCGACCGCCCCGACCGCGCCTTCCAGTTCGGTGAGATCATCGCGGAGGACATCGAGGCGGACCATTTCATCCTGACCGGCCACCTCACGCATCCGGCCAAGAGCACCGCGCTCTCGCACGGGCTCTCTCCCGAGAAGATCCTCGACCTCACGGGGAAGGAAGCCTCGGAGATCTTCGAGAAGATCGTCGAGCTCACCCCGAAGCGGTCGATCGTCATCGGGATCGGGAACATCGGCGGGACCGGCGGCAGGCTCGTCGCCTTCTTCAAGGAGAGGAGAGTGAAGGAGTGATACCGATCGCCATTGGTCTTGGGCTCGTGATGAGCCTGATCTTCTCGGAGGCGTTCGGCCTGGCCGCGGGCGGGATGGTCGTTCCCGGCTACATCGCGCTGGCGCTCGCTGAGCCCTGGAGGGTCGTCGGCACCGTGGCCGCCGCCGTGCTCACGTTCCTCGTCGTGCGGCTCATGAGCCGGTTCATGCTCATCTACGGCCGGAGGCACCTGGTCATGGTGATCCTCGTCGGGTTCCTCTTCGGTTACCTGACCCGGTGGATCTTCGGCCGTCCCGAGATCCCCGACCACCTGAGCTTCGAGGCGATCGGCTATGTGATCCCGGGACTCATCGCGTACTGGATGGAGAGGCAGGGAGCGCTCGCTACGCTCATGTCGATGCTCATGGCCGCGTCGCTCGTGCGGCTGGTCCTCATCGTCGCTGTAGGAGGTGCGTCCATTGAAGTACCGACCTGGTAGGGTCCACGCTCTGAGCCTCGTGGCTCTCGCCGTCGTCGGGCTGGCGCTCCTCGCCCTCGCGGAGCGCTCGAAATCGCCCGATCCGCAGCCCTACATCGACGAGAAGGTCGAGGCGGCGCAGAAGAGCCAGGCGGCGATGGACGCCATCAAGGAGGCGCGACTCGCCGGCGGCCTCGAGCTGGACGACGTCAACGACCCTCGCGAGACGGGGCTCATCGGGCTCGGGTTCTCGCCCATCACCACGAGCCGTGGCTCCCAGAACTCGAAGTTCCGGGCGCTCGACCCGAACTTCGCCGCGGTCTTCGTCGATCTCCTCAAGCGCGCGCGCGTGAGGGAGGGCGACCTCGTGGCGGTCGGGGTGACGGGCGCCTTCCCGCTTCTGAACGTGGCGATGGTGATCGCGATCGAGACCGTCGGGGCGACGCCCGTTACGATCACGTCGGTCGGCTCGTCCACGTGGGGCGCGAACGATCCAGACATGACGTGGCTCGACATGGAGTTCGTTCTGGAGGAGAGGGGACTCATCACGCACAGGTCGGTGGCCGCGTCGCGGGGGGGCGGGGACGACAGGGGCGGCCGCATCGGACGACGCGGACGCGCGCTCGTTGATACCGCGGCCGCGAGAAACGGCGTCCCACTCATCGCCGAGCCCTCGCTCGACGAGAGCATCGATCGGAAGATGGAAGTCTACGACGAAGCGGCCGGGGGCGAGAGCTACCGCGCGTACGTCAACATCGGCGGCGGACTCGCCTCGATCGGCTCGACGCAGATCGGGAGGCGGGGCGTGATGGTGAGGATGTCGGAGGACGGCGCGCGCGTGATCCACGTTCCCGGTCCCGAGAGCTTCATCGCTCGGTACGGGATCGGCGACCTGGCGGACGAGCTGACGCCGTCCCCGGAGGTCGGGACGGGGGACATCTTCTCGGTCGATCGCTACAACGTTCCGCTCGCCGCCGTCCTGGCCGTCCTCTACGGCTTCCTGATCTTCGTCGTCGTGCGAATCGACATCAAGCACTACCTGTTCAGGCGGCCCGCACCGTGAACCGCGAAGCCCGACACACGGAGAACCTCCATGACGAGTCCGCTCCCCGCGGAGGCACGATGAGAGCCCGAATGGCCCGCGCTGCTCTTCTGATCGCCGTGACGCTGGCGGTGGCGCTCTGCGCCCCGGCCCCGGCGACCGCGGCGGACTGGGCTTCGATCAAGCCCATCGCGTACGCGTCGAAGAGGAACATCCTGGTCGAGGCGAAAGAGCGGACGTACTACCAGTTCAACTCGGAGGTCCCGCTCGCGTTCTCAATCGAGGGGCCGACGAGGGTCAAGGTTCTGACGCGGCTCATGATGCAGAACGACTCCGACGTGGCGGACTATGCCGTCGTCGTCTGGAGGGACGGATTGCCGCTCTTCACGGAGGAGCTCGAGACCACGGCCGCCGCGACCGCCACCTACATCCAGTTCGACGGCGGACGCCCGGCTGCGATCCGCCGTGTCTACATCGACGTGCCGACCGGCCATCACGAGTACCAGCTCTTCGCCGCCGAAAGGGCCGTCGTCGACGCGAGGGTCTTCCTGAGTACGGCGCCGAAGCCGCGGCGGGTCTCCCTCGCGCCGCGCGAGTACGCGTCGGTCGAGACGTTCGACCATCGCGGCAAGGAACTCACGTACTACGTCACCACGAGGGAGAAGTCCGTCGTCCTCGAGGTCGTCGGGCCCACGAGCGTGAAGAGGGACAGGTCGGACGCGAGCCCGGGCGCGCTCCGGCACTTCATGCTCGACGTGGGGGAGGGCTCACACACCTACGAGTTCCGTCTGGCCGGCGACGTCGGCACGGAGCTCGCGCTCAAGTTCTACATCCCGCGCGGGGATCTTCTGAATGAGCCCTGAGACGAGAACACCCCGCGCCACCCCTGAACCACACAGAACGCGATCCGAGCGACACCGTCAGGGCCGGTTCGGGTTCCGCTCCATGGCGGTCGTGCTCGCCGTCTGCCTCGCGGCCGTCGTCGCGCTTGCGCCGAGCGCCGCTTTCGGGAAGAAGCTCGCCCCCGAGGAACGCGTCTTCCCGATCGCCATCGAGATCTCCGACAAGGCCTACTCGTACGTTCCGCTCACCCCCGACCGGCCGCTCACGCTCGGTCGTGCTCGACGGCGTCGCGGAGTGGCGCCACGTCTTCCGGGCGCGACCGGGCGCGTCCACGTACCCCGAACACCGCGGCTGGCGTGCCGGGAAGCCGGAGCGGATCTCTCTGCCCGTCTCCTCCGGCCCGCACACGATCGAGCTCGAGCTGCTTCGGCCGACGGCGGGGGTGCTCGACGTGAGCCTGCTCGAGAAGCCGCCCGACGTGCTCCCGTGGCGGCTGCACTGGCTCGGGGCGTTCGGCGTCTCGTACGACAGCAACATCTTCCGGTACTCCGACGACGA
>JALGVU010000189.1 GCA_025774545.1 bacterium
GAGAGGGATTCCCACCAAGATGGGTGGGGCGATCGCACTGACCAGCGGGATGCGCTAGCCTGGACGGCGATTCCTTCATCTGGTTCGCCGCGCAGCGTCCCCTGTGTTGGGCCGCCCCGCCCTTCTCGCCTGAGGGCGCCCCAGAAGTCCCGGACGCATGAGCGTCTGGTTCCGGCGGGGCGCCCTCATCCATTCCGGCCGTGCCCGATGAGTGGGCGTCGGCTCGGTTATCCCGTGTCCCCCAACCGACCCCTGTGAAACCACTTGCCAGGCTGGGTGGAGTTCGCTAATATCTAACCGTTCGCCTCCAGGGGTGGATCCCAGGACCCAAGGCGCGCTGCGTGAGCGTGTGGGCCGACCGGTCCGCGGAGCAGTTGCTCCGGAGCGGCGAGAGACACCAGATCGATTCCTGTAACGACGTTCACCGGGAACCCGGGCTCCGGGCCGCGCCCGCGGCTCAGGCCCATCGGAAAGAGGTCTCTGTCATGGCCAGACGGCGTGTTGGGAACAAGAGGGAGCGGATCATTGCGGCGGCAGCGAGGCTCTTCGGCGACAAGGGCTACCACAACACCACCACCGCCGAGATCGCTGAGACCGCGAGCGTGGCCGCCGGGACGATCTACATCTACTTCTCGAGCAAGGAGGAGCTTCTCGTTGCGGTGTTCGAGGAGTTCCTGAGCACGCACATGGATCGCCTCCGCGAGGGGGTGTCCCGAGAGCAGGGGCCTGAGGCGAAGCTCAGGCGTCTTCTGAAGCTCGGCCTCGAGCTCATGGAGAACAACCCGGACAGCGCCAGGATCTTCCTCTCGCAGCTCAGGCAGAGCACGTCGATGATCAAGACGGTGGCCAAGCGCAGCAGCCGCGCCTATCGGGACATCATCGAGGGCATCCTCGAGGAAGGGCTCAGGGAGGGGCTCTGCCGGGACATGAGCACCGCGGTCGCCGCTGGCATGCTCTTCGGCGCCTTCCAGGCCGTGGTGCTCGACTGGGTCGCCGATGATTGCTCGTACTCGCTCGCGTCCTACGCCGATGAGCTGACGAACTTCGTGCTGGACGGCGTCTGCTGTCACGGCGAGCTGCCGGTCCCGCCGGCGAGCTCCTAGGACGTCGCAGGACGGACCCGTCGAATCGGACGCCGCGTGGAAGCGCGGCGGATCCGGCGTCTCCGCGCAAGGATGTCACGCAGGCCTCACGCGCGAACGGAACGACAGGTGAGGGGGCCATGCCTGTGAGAAGTGCGTTTCATCAGACATTCAAGGCCCGTCTCCTTCGTCGGCTGGGCTCCTGGGGTAGCACCCTCACCGTCGAGGAGCTCGACAAGCTGTTCGGCTGGGCCGCGAAGCTCATCCCGAACCCCGACACTCGGTCTCAGGCGGAGCGGGTCCATCACGCGCTCAATTCCGGCGACGCCGCGAGCGAGATCATCCGCGGGTTCTTCGACCTCGCGCCGCTCCAACGGCGGCGGTTCATCGAGAACCTGATGGTGAACTGGGGGATCTCCGGAGGCGAGCGCCGATACGAGGTGCTCGAGCAGGAGGGGTGGCTTCCCCCGGCGTTCGCGGTCATCAGTCCGACGATGCGGTGCAACCTCCGCTGCGAGGGGTGCTACGCGTTCGAGTACGATCGCACGCAGCAGCTCACGACGGAGGAGTTCGACAGCGTCATCAGGCAGTGCAAGGAGCTGGGCATCCACTTCTTCACGATCTCCGGCGGCGAGCCGTTCCTCCGCGGGGATCTTCTGGAGATGCTCGAGGAGCACATCGAGTGCTTCTTCCAAATCTACACGAACGGTACCACGATCACCGACAGCGTCGCGGATAGGCTTCTTGAGCTCGGGAACGCAGCGCCGGCGATCAGCGTCGAGGGCTTCGAACGCGAGACCGACGCTCGGCGCGGCGAGGGGACGCACGCCAAGATCCTCGCGGCCATGGAACGCATGCGAGAGAGGAAGTTGCTCTTCGGGATCTCCGCGACCGTCACCCGATACAATCACGACGCACTCAAGTCCGATGAGTTCTTCGATTTCTACGCCGGGGAGGGCGCGAGGTTCGCGTGGTTCTTCCAGTACGTGCCCATCGGCCGCAATCCGGACATCGATCTCATGAGCACGCCCGAGCAACGCATGGAGTTCCGGCACCGGCTCGTGGACATTCGACAGGAGAAGCCGATCTTCGTCGGCGATTTCTGGAACGACGGGATCCACGTCGGAGGCTGCATGGCCGGCGGGCGTCTCTACTTCCACGTCACGGCGAACGGAAACGTCGAGCCGTGCGTCTTCTGCCACTTCGCGATCGGGAACGTGCGGGAGAGGCCCCTGAAGGAGATCCTCTCGTGCGATTTCTTCAAGGCCATCCGGTACGCGCAGCCGTACTCCGAGACGAAGAACCTCTTCGCTCCCTGTATGATCATCGATAACCCCCATGTCCTGCGTCGGCTCGTGAAGGAACACGGGGCAACGCCGAGCCACGAGGGCGCCGGGACGATCGTGAACGACCCCAGGATCGTCGCGCACCTCGACCGCTACTCGGCGAGGCTGCACGAGTTGACCGAGCCTGAGTGGCGCCGGGAGCACTACGAGAACCCCGAGTCCGAGTGGCACAGGACCGGCAGCCGGTCCCTTCGCCAGTGGGCGTCCGAGAGGGAGTATCTTGTCCGGTGGTTCCTCGGGCGGCGCGGGGGCCCCGATCGCGACGATGAGCGTCGGTGGGAGGGGAAGGCCAGGGACGAGGCCGGGAGGATGGACGAGATCGGGATCAATGCCTAGCGGCCCGACGTCCCAAACGAGTCGGGCCTGCTCGGGAACGGGAACGGAAACACGGAGAAACGAACGCGCGGTCTCGAGATGAGGCCGCGCGTCTGTTTCTGTTCCTCCGGCGCCCGCCTCGCGGGCCTACTCGCCGAGGTCGGTTCTGATCTGGAGGTGGTTCATGATGTCGCGCCGCGTGACGATTCCGACGAGGCTGCCCTCCACGAGCACCGGCAGCCGTCCGAGCCCGCTGACGGACATCTTCCTCATCGCCGTCGGCACGTCGTCGTCCGGAGAGAGCGACGTGTCCTCCGTGAGGGGCGTCATCGCCTCGGCCACCGTGGTGTCCTCCCAACGCTCGCGTGGGACGTGCTTCACGTCGCGGATCGTGACGAGCCCGAGGGGGCGCCCGCTGTCGACGACCGGGTAGCAGATGAAGTGGTGGCGGAGGAAGTAGACGTCGACGAGATCGGTCAACGAGATCTCCGGAGGGACCGTCTCGACGTCCGACGTCATGACGTCCAGGATGCGGACGCCGCTCAACGTCTCGCGCATCACGACCTGACGATACGTCGAGTCCGCGGCCTGTCTCAGGAAGAGCGCGATGAAGATGAACCAGAGACCGGGAATGATGTAGCTGCCCGAGAGGACGAGGATGGCGAAGATGCCGCCCAACACGAGCAGCCCCGCGAGCGCCTTCCCCGCGATGCTCGCGATGTAGGTCGCCCTCCTCAGGTTCTTCGTGACGCTCCAGACGATGGCGCGCAGCACCCTGCCGCCGTCGAGCGGGAGGCCGGGAAGCAGGTTGAAGCCGAGAAGGAACGTGTTGGCCAGTCCGAGGTACATGAACGCAAGCCTGAGTCCCGGCCGCGCCGAGTCCGGCCCGATGAGGAGCACGACGCCCCAGCAGATGGCAGCGAGCACGGCGCTCGTCGCGGGCCCCGCGAGCGCGATCTTGAGCTCGGTCTTGGGATCCGACGGCTCCCTGGTGATCTCGGCGACGCCCCCGAACAGGAAGAGCGTGATGCGCTTGACGGGAATCCCGTGCAGCACGGCGACGATGCTGTGCGACAGCTCGTGCACGAGCACCGACGCGAAGAAGAAGAACGCGGTGACGACGCCCAGGAGGATGTAGTGGAAGGTCGACCTCTCCGGCAGCCCGCTCGGGAACCAAAGGACGGTCAGCGTCCCGGCGATGAGCGCCACGATCAGAAACCAGCTGTAGTCGGCGACGACCTTGATGCCGAGCACGGTGAAGAGCGGTATGCCTCGCTGGCGCATGATCCGGACGAGGCCCCTGGATTCGCGAGTCTGTCCCATACCGGAGACTATAGCCCCAGCGAGGGGGAGGGTCAAGCGGGGCCGGGGCGCTCCCGGCCGATAACTTCCGACTCGAACGGCGGTTGCGGAGGAGCTCTCGCAACCATCGGAAGGCACGTGGCTTGATCCGACTGGCGCTCACTGCCTTGCTCGCTCTCGGCCGGGCATGGGGTCCGCCCCGCTCACCGGACCCGAATGAACGGAGAGACAGGAATCCGGACGTTCCTTGACGGTGCCGCTATGTTGTGTTAGAATAGATACTTGGCGATCAATACACCCCCAAGAGGCATCGCAAAGGAGGCTCCACGATGCGTCATGTAGCCTTGTGCCTTCTCATCAGCTGCACGATTCTACTGCTGGCTGTTCCCGGCGCCGCCCGGCTCGAGCGTGAGGAGATGACGACGCGTGCCGTGGTCAACCGCGCCCTCGAGGAGCGCGTCATCGACGAAGCTCAGGCGACGCTGCTGAAGGCATACGCGGTCTATGCTCCCTGGAAGCTGCCCGAGGAGTTCCGCGGCGGATCGATCGACAAGTGCGGGACGCCGGCTGCGGAGGAGATCAGCCGTGCGCTCCCGGGGCTGCCCGAGGACGTGGCGGAGGAGATCAGACGGCTCAGGGAACGACCGATCTGCGATACGTACGTCGACAGCGAGCACTTCCGCATCCACTACGACACGTCGGGCCAACACATGATCTACGGCTGGCCGCACACGGCGTACCGCGACGCCATCCTCGTGGAGGCGGAGCACGTGTGGGACCAGGAGGTCGACGTCTTCGGTTTCCGCTCGCCTCCTTCCGACGGTGATGATCCGGACGGCGGCGACGACGGCCCGCTCTACGACATCTACCTGCAGGAGCTCGTCGGGCTCTACGGGTACTGCTCCGGGAGCTACTACGTGCCCGGAACCCCTCTGAACGACGCGACGAGCTACGTCGTGATCCACAACGACTTCGCCGGCTTCGGCTACTCCGACCGCACGCTCCCGATGAAGATCACGATCGCGCACGAGTTCTGCCACGCGTGCCAGTACGCGCACGACATCGACGAGGACACGTGGTACAAAGAGTGCACGTCGATGTGGGCGGAGGAGGAGATCTACGACGAGGTCAACGACTACCGCCAGTACCTCTCATCGTGGTTCAACAGCCCCTACAAGTCGCTCGACTGGGCCGAGGACGTTGCCGGCCTCAGGATGTACGGCTCGTGCGTCTGGAACTTCTTTCTCGACGAGTACATCGATACGATGGTCATCCCGGAGAT
>JALGVU010000496.1 GCA_025774545.1 bacterium
CCTCAAGTCACCCAACGGGGCCATCGACGTCTACCTCGAGGGCGGCATGACGCCGTCGGCGGTCGACCGCCGGACGTGTCGTCTGAGCTTTTTCCTTCGTGCCGAGGAGTCCGCCGGCGCGGCCTTCCGGGCCCTGCGGGAGGCGGGTGTCCGACTGCTTCAAGAGCAGCCCGAGGCCGTCGACGACAGCACGGCGTGCTTCCAGCTTCTCGATCCGGACGGCAACATCATCGAGGTGTGTGGGGCGATCGAGGACGACGGGGCGACATCCAGCTAGCGACGCGGCGGCTCCGCCTGGACGCCACGCCGACCGTGCAGCGCGAGCCTCGAGGCCTGCAGTCGGTGCACGCTGCCCGGGGTGACTCGACTCGAAGGGACTCCTGCACAGGAGGATGGCATGAACCATCTGCTACTCACGGGCCTGCCCGTTGCCATGGGCGTTCCTGCGTCTCCCGGCGGCAACCCGGGCGTCCGCGTCTACATCGACTTCGATCCGCCCAACTACGTCTTCGAGTACTCGCCGACCCCCGGGGAGCAGTTCGACGCCTACGTGTGCGTCGATCGGCTGACCGAGGGGATGATGAGCGTGTCGCTCCGGATGGACGATCCGATGACGGCGTGCCCGGGCGTCTTCGCGGAGGTCGGCTGGACGCACCTGCTTCCGTCGAGCGACCCGCCTCTCGGGCCGCCGTGGGAGGGCCACGGCATCTTCGCCGTCTCCGACTACTGCTACAACGACGACCCCGTCGTGGTGGGCGCGATCCACCTTGTCTATCTCGACGGCTCGTGCTGTCTCGAGCTTCTCGATCACGACCTGTGTCCGTGGTGGGTCGTCGACTGCTCGAACGAGCGCGAGCTCGACATCTACTGCGTTCTGTCGCACGCCGGCGTCGGCGGAGCACCGTGTCCAGACGGGGACTGCTCGCAGGTGCCGGTGGGGGAATCCTCCTGGGGCACGATCAAGAGCCTGTACAGATGACACCGGTCGGACGGTGCGCGATCTTGTCGAGGAGATGAAGAGGTACTACGCGGCGCGAGCCCCGTGGCACGACGAGCACATGGGCTACGGCGGCAACGCTGCGATGGAGGAACTCCTCGGTCCGATCATCGAGCGCGTGGACGGTCTCCTCGCCGACCTCGAGGTGCTGGAGCTGGCCTGCGGGACGGGCAACTGGACGCAGGTTCTCGCGCAACGCGCTCGGCGGATCCTCGCCACCGACGTTAGCGAGGCCACCCTCTCCCTGGCGCGAGAGAAGGAGCTCGCGCCAGGAGTCGTGGCCTTCCGCGAGGCCGACGCCTACACGCTCGACGGGATCCCCTCCGGCTTCACGGGCGCGTTCGCCGCGGATTGGTGGTCACACGTTCCCCGCTCGATGCTCGCACCGTTCCTCGAGGTTCTGCACGGGCGACTCCAGCCGGGAGCGCGAGTCGTGTTCGTCGACATGCTGCCGCGAGATCACCCGGATCTCACGCCTTACCGGCACGACGACGAGGGGAACGCGATCTGCCGGAGGACGTTGCCGGACGGCAGCACCTTCGACGTGGTGAAGAACTTCCCCGAGAGGTTCTGGTCACCGTCGCCGGTCCCGGCGAGACGGCGGAGTATCAGGACTGGCCCGAGTTGGGCCGCTGGCTCGTGACGTATGCGATCCCGGCTACAACATCCGACTAGGTGTCGATGTGAGGCACGGCGTGGTATGCTCGACGCCGGATCGCACGTCGATCGACGGGGTCTTCTCGAAAGGCTGAGGGAGGTGATGCTCATGGACATGGCGTCACTACCGAACATCGGCGAGACACTCGCTGCGGAGCTCGCGAGGGTGGGAGTCGACACGCCGGACGCACTTCGCGAGATTGGAAGTGTCCGGGCGGCTGCCCGCATCGCCACCGGCGGTCGCGACGCCTGCTACAACCTGCTCTTCGCTCTCGAGGGAGCGATTCGGGGCGTGCGGTGGCATTCGATCCCGAAGGACGAGAGGGAGCGGCTCAAGTTGGAGTTCGACGCGCTTCGCGGGGGAGGCTGAGGGAAGCACAAGGAGGACGGGGCGGTCCGAGCGGATCGCCCGATGGAGGGCTGATGCGAGTCGTGGCGGTGATGGGGAGCTACAGGAGGGGCAAGACGATCGACACACTCACGGATGAGGCCATCCGGGGGTTGAAGGAGGCCGATCCCTCTGCGGAGGTCGAGAAGATCACGCTCGTCGACCGGGACATCCGCTACTGCACCAACTGCATGGCGTGCATGCGGGACGATCCGGCGAAGCCGATCGCCGTGTGCCCGATCGACGACGACATGCGCCAGATCTACCCGGTCATGCGCGAGGCCGACGCGTACATCTTCGCGACGCCGGTCAACATGGGCGGGGCGACCGCCGTCATGAAGACCTTCCTCGAGCGCATCTGCTGGACCCTGGCGAAGCCCGGCAGATGGCCGATCAGGGGATGTCCTGAGCCGCGAGTTGCCGACCGGAAGCGCGTGATCGTCCTGGTGAGCTCGGGGTTGATTCCTCCAGTCCTGAGGCGCTTCTGCGATGACGCGACGGCGCTCATCAAGGGGACGTGTCGAGACAGCCTGAACGCGCGACTCGTGGGTAGTCTGTATGCGGGGGCCGTGATGAAGCGCGGCGCTGGCTACTACAAGGCCGCCGCCCGGAAGCTGGGACGGAAGCTGGCACAG
>JALGVU010000190.1 GCA_025774545.1 bacterium
CGAACGCCACGGCCGTCCGCGGATTGAACGGGTTCGGTCGATTCTGCTCAAGCCGGATCGGCGGCTCCCCCGACGGCTCGTCCTCGGGCACATCGAGCTCTTCGTTCAGCCGGTGAATGAAGTCGATCACCATCTGGGGACGGTGCCCGAAGTACGGAAGCGCGACGTTCCCGTCCCGATCGATGACGAAGCCGCGTCCGAACGGGAGCCCCGTCTGCGGCTGGCGGTAGTGGTTCGCCGCGCCCCCAAACACGTCGAAGAGGACCGTGCCCCTCAGGTAATAGTTGTCCCAGAACGTCATGAGCCAGTCGAGCGACTCACCGGACTCGCCACCCTCGTTCCAGATGGCCGTCACGACGCTCTCGTCGTTCTCGAACTCCTTCACCATCGTGTTCTGCATGTCCGCGACCGCGGGCGAGCACGCGGGTCACCACGAGCCGTAGATCTGGACCCAGACGATCTTCCCCCGATGATCCGAGAGCCTGAACTCTTCCTCGATGTAGTCGCCGGTCTCCGGGTCCTTGCGGTAGGACGGAAGTGAGAAGTCGACCGACGCCTCCCCTGGATCGAGGAACGACGTCTCAGCGTAGACCTGGATCGGGAGAGGGCTCTCGTCCGGATCGTTCGAATAGAAGCGGACCAGGCCCGATCCCGGCGACGCCCCGCTGTGCGTAATCCCGAAGCTGACGCTCTCTCCCGGACCGAGCGTCCCGCCCTCGTAGTCGCAGACGATCGACGCCGCGCTCGGCTCGACGCCGTCGATCACGAGGTCCCCGCCCCCGAGGTTGCGGAGCGTCACGTCCGCCGTGCCGCCGTCCGGTGGGAAGCGGATGCGCTGTACGCTGGGCGTGATGTCGGGCTGGGAACTCGCGCTCGGGGGCAGAACCCGGTAAACGTCCATCGAGTTCCAGTTCGCACAGAGGAGGTAGTTGCCGCTGGCACCGTCGCAGTCACTGGCGATCCGGAGCGACGCCGACGGCGGCCGCCTCGCGGCGATCTCCCCACCCGCGAGGGTGAGGCTGCCGCCGGGCGCAGCGAGCAGGACCGTGACCCCGGACAGATCGGCCACGGCGAGGTAGTCACCGATCCAGGTGAGATTCTCCGCGCAGGCTCCGACCTCGTAGAGGGTTCGATTCGCGAGGTCGCCGTTCTCGTAGAACGCCACGCCCGCGCCGCCCGACGCGACGTACACGTGACCGTTCCGCACGGTGACGTCCTTGGCCGTGCCGGCCGCCGTCTCGACGTCCTCCCCCTCCACGATCGAGGGGTTCGCGCGATCCGAGACGTCGACGATCTTGAGTCCCCCTCCCCCGTCCGCCACACACGCGACGTCCCCATCGACGTCGATCGCGATAGCATCGACGAACCCGACGCCGAGGCTCCCGACGCGCGCCGGATTGAGCGGGTCGGCCAGATCGTAGATGCGAATCCCGTACGCGTGGGCCGCAACATAGAGATACCCGCCCTCGACGCACATCTTCTCGAAGAACACGTCCGGCTCGTCGATGGTGCCGTGGTCGATCAGCGTGTCGCCGCTCCGCTCGAGGATCGCGAATCCCGCGCTCCCGCTCTCGCCGGTGCGGTTGAGGTTCGCGTAGAGGACGTTCCCGTCGATGGTGTGGAGATCGCGCGCGTTGAGCCCCGGCAACCTGAACTCGTAGGCCTGGGTCCCCTCGGAAGGGAGCGTCGTGAAATCGACGAGGGCGAGCCCCCTGTTGCCCGACACGATCGCGCGTGTCGGCCCGACCGCGAGCACGCTCATGAGGTGGTCCGGCTCGCCCGACTGGGCGTTGTACCGGCCCTGGTACTCGAGGACGACCTCCTGCGAGAACGCATTGCTGCAGAGGAGAGCAACGATCGCTGCCGCTAGGACCATCGTCTGCTCGAGCCTGGTCCGATCGCACTCCCGGCGCGAGCGTGTCGATAGGCGTTCGAAGAACCCGAAATGGACGCTCATGAAGCCCCCTCTCATGGATGCAGTTCATTCTACCATCTCCCAGGGATGTCTCCAAGCGACCCTGCGGCTTGCCTCCGGGGGCAGAAACGACCTATCATCACGCACCGTCCGATCGCATGTCGACCCATCATCGCGCGACGACCGATCGTCGCGATCGGCCCCGTCGCGATCGGTCACGTCGCGCGTCCACACGAGATCGAGGCTGGCATGATGTCATCCCCCGACATGCCCGAGAGTCCGCGCCCGCCTGCGGCCGCCGACGACTCGAGCACGCGCGGCGGCCCTGAGCGCGGCGCCACACCGCCTCGCGCGGCCGACATCTTGCGACCGGCCTTCCGGCGCTCCATGTGGACGAGCTACGACCACCTCGGCCTCGTCGTTCTCTCGAACCTCCTTTGGCTCGCGCTCGCCCTGCCGATCGTCACGGCGCCCGCCGCGACCGCCGGGCTCTTCTACCTGGCAACGAAGCTCGCCCGCGGTGAGCCCGCCCGAGCCCGCGACGTGATCGAGGGCTTCCGTCTTCACTTCGCGCCGGCGACGAAGATCGGAGCGCTCACGCTTCTGGCCTGCGTCGTGATCTGGGTGGCGATCGACTTCTATGCTCACCTGGGTAGTTGGGCCACCGTCCCGGGCATGCTCGTCGCGGGCGTCCTCATCTGGCTCGCGGGGTTCGTACTCCTCATCCACGTGCACATCCACCCGCTCGTCGCGCGGGGCGAGCGAAGCGTCAGGACCATCCTCAAGAAGGCCTCCCTCCTCACGCTCGACAACCTCGGCTACACCATAGGTATCGGCGCTCAGGGGCTCGCGGTCTTCGTGCTCTGCGTCCTCACGGGCGCGGGCCTCGTCCTCGCCGCCGGGGGCCTTCTCGCCGTCCTCCTCACGTGTGGCCACCGCGAGCTCCTCAAACGCTACTTGCCCCCGGATCCCGACGAGATCGATCCTCCCGAGACCCGCGGTCTCCGGGACCTCTTCCGCCCTTGGGAGGGCGGCAAGGTCCGGTAGGCCGGTGCGTCCCCCGTCCCTCCGAGAGCCGCAAGCGCCTCGCCGGCGACCCGCGACCTGCCTTCGTCGCGGGCCAGAGGGCCCCTCCGGCCGGAGACCCCGGCAGGTCTCCGAGAGCGCAAGACGCCCTACCTCCGATCATTCCTTGACCATCGAATGAGATAATGACACGCGACTGTGGATTTCGCTTGACATTCTTAAGTCTAGACCTTAAGATTATCAATGTTGACCTTAAGAACACGGCAGGAACCAAGGAGAGGAGGGAGCCATGCTGCACCAACACCCCGGGAACTGCCCTATCTGCGGGGGCGAGATGGTGATCAGGCGGATCGAGTGCCCGACCTGCGACATCACGATCGAGGGGCGATTCGACACCTGCCCCTTCTGCGTCCTCTCGGCGGAGCAGGTCGAGCTCATCAAGATCTTCCTGAGGTCCCGCGGCAACATCAAGGAGGTCAGAGGCAGGCTCGACGACATCGTGCGGAAGCTCGGCTTCACCCCGGTCCCCGAAGTGCCGGATGAACTCAAGGAGGAGCTTCTTGCGAAGCTCGAATCGGGAGACATCGATGCAGACGAGTTCGTACGCAGACTGGATGAGGCGGCCGCTTAGCAGCGCCGTCTGCCCCACCCCCGACATCTGGCCTGACACGCCGTATCGGGAAGCGGGCACACGCCGGAGGAAGAGACAGTGGGGATCGCGGAGATCCCGTGGGATGTCGACACCGCACGTCAGTGCCTACGTGGGCACGGACGCGAGGAGCGCGAGGAGGCAGTTCATGAACGAGGAGAAGGAGCGCATTCTGAAGATGGTCGAGGACGGGAAGATCTCCGCGACCGACGCGGTCAAGCTCATCGAGGCGCTGGAGCGTTCGGCCGCCAGACCGAGCGATCGCGAGCTGAAGAAGAAGTGGGTGCACATCAGGGTCGACAAAGACGGGGAACGGAACGTCGACGTCAAGATCCCTCTCTCTCTTCTGAAGTTCGGGTTCAACTTCATCCCGGGCGGTGGGAAGCACGGACGCGCGACTGCCCACAAGCACGCCCGCCGGGCCCAGAGGCGCGCCGAGCGCGCGAGTGAGCGGGCCGAGAGGATGCGGGAGAGAATGGAGGCGAAGGCCGAGAAGCTCAGGGAGAAGCTCGAGGAGAAGTTCGGTCCCGACGCCGACATCGACATCGGTGCCACGGTCCAGGAGGCCATGCAGGAGGCGCTCGAGGAGATGGAGGACTCGATGCCCGACATCGCGGAGGCCGTCGCGGTGAACGGCATGGACCATCTCAAGAACCTCGACCTCGATGAGATCCTCAAGATGGCACAGCAGGACGGGTTCGACGGCAAGATCCTTGAGGTCCACGACGACGACGAGGACGAACACGTGGTGATCACGCTCGAATAGCGCTCGCCCCCCGACGACGGCGAACGGCGAGAAGAGGCCCGGCAGCGATGAGCTTCCGGGCCTCTCCGCGTCTCATGCGACGGTCGCGGACCGCCGCCGCCGCCGCGTGCGATCGATCTCCTACCACCGCCCGCACGGCGTCTCAGGAACGAGCGCGATGTTCTGGATGCGGAGCCAGAGGTCTTCGAGGGCCTCCCGACGGGAGGCCGAGTCGCCTCCTCATATTTGCGTGTCGCTGCCCTCGAGCCAGATGTCGTCGAGGTTGATGCCGGCACCTCCGGCCACCCCGGGACCGCAGCCGTCGTTCGACGTGTACATCGTGATGCGGAACTTGAAGTCGTCACCCTCAGGCAAGAAGGACGTGAGGTCGGTCCCGGAGATGCCGTACGTCCCCCATCCGTCGCAGCCGCCGAAGTCCATGCCCCAGCGGTGCGTTTGGTGCCACGTGACGCCGCCGTCCAGACTCACTTCCTCGGTCCAGTAATCGCCCTCAGACGGGGGGACTTCGGCATGGACCAGCCGTCTCAGGGTGCAAGTGGTAGCGTCGGCGATGTTGATGACCGGAGAAGTGAGAGAGTTCTGGAGATTGGGAGGGATGAGGTTCGTGTCGGCGTCGTCCCCGCACCACCACGAGTAGGGATCGCTGTGCGCGGAGCAAAGATCGGCGACGAGGTGCCAGTAGTCCCCGGCCGGTTCACGAACGCGAGGCGTGCACCCGATCCCGCATTCGCAGTTCTCGAAGAAGTACTCCTGGCCCGAGATGAAGTCGTACACGAGGATGTTGTCGACGTGGAAGGCCCCTCCGTCCGACAGATACAGACCGTCTTCATCCGATCCGGCACCGTCCGAGAGGAACCTGAACCGAAGTCTGATTTCACCGCCCACGGAGCAGTCGGTGAGATCGAATCCGTACGGGCCGGTGTCCTGCCACCCGCCGCTCGAGCCGTCGTAGTCCTCGTTCAGGTCCCGCCAAGTGCCGAGACTGTCGTGCTGGACGTAGGTGTAGTCGTAACCGGGCTCGGAGTCGTGGCGGTAGGCGTAGGTGAGAACCGGGAGGATCGCGGTGCGGGCGGGAGTTGGCACATGTTCCGGCACACCGTCCCGGTACCGCGCCTTGATCGTCCCCCACGACCGATCCTCGGTGACGACAAACCCGACGTCGATCGGCGGAAGCTCGAGACGCTGATCCCACCCGTTCCCGTAGCCGTCCCCGCCGCTGAATGTGGGGTTCAGCTCGCCGCACCACCACGAGTGATCCTCGGCGACATCCGGGTCGTCAAAGGCGAGGTAGGTGTCGACGTGGAACTTGGTCACGTCATAGATCGTGATGTCCTCGGTGATCCAGCCGGGGGCGACCCCATCGTCGAAGTCCTCGCCGTAGAACAGGACTTGTTCGGCCCATGCCGAGTGCGGCGAGAGGAGCAGAAGCGCGACGACGAGGAGTGCACCACAGGTGTGGCGATCGACCTTCATGTGACCTCCTTTCCTCGCGAAGAGGGCACGGAGAGAGACGTGCGTGTTCACGAGGCGTGAACTACCATCGCCCGCACGGCGTCTCAGGAACGAGCGCGATGTTCTGGATGCGGGCCCAGAGGTCTTCGAGGGCCTCCCGACGGGAGGCCGAGTCGCCGCGTCAAGGCCCAGGCCATCCCTCGATCCAGATGTCGTCGAGGTTGATGCCGGCCCCTCCCGCGACGCCCGGGCCGCAGCCGTTGTCCGTCGTGTGCATGGTGATCCGGAACACGAAGTCGTGGCCATCCCAGGCATACGGTTCGAGAGAGACTCCGGCGAAGCCGGACGAACCCCAGCCGTCGCAGCCGTCGAAGTCGCCCCACCACGCGGCGGTCTGATGCCACGTGACACCACCGTCGAGGCTCACTGCTTCCGTCCAGTAATCGTTGTCGATCGTCGGAACCTCCGCATGGACGGCATTCCGAAGCGTGCAGTCGTAGGTGTCGCTCAGGTCGATGATGGGCGAGTAGAGGGCGTTCCTCAGATTGGGCGGAATCAAGCTCGTGTCGGCATCGTCGCCGCACCACCAGGAGTGAGGATCGCTGTACGACGAGCAGAGATCCGTGACGAGATGCCAGTAGTCTCCGGCGGGGTCAGGAATCCGAGGCGTGCACTCGACGGCACCCTCGCAATCCTCGAAGAAGTACTCGTGCCCCGAAAGGTAGTCGTACACGAGGATGTTGTCGACCTGGATCGCACCCCCGTCGGTGGGGTAGAGACCGTCCTCGTCCGACCACGCGCCGTCCGAGACGAACCGGAATCGAAGCTTGATCTGACCTCCCACGGAGCAGTGCGTGAGGTCAAACCCGTACGGGCCGGTGTCCTGCCACCCGCCGCTCGAGCCGTCGTAGCCCGCGTTGATCGCCCGCCAGACTCCAAGGCTGTCGTACTCGATCCAGGCGTAGTCGTACCCGGGCTCGATGTCGTAGCGGTACGCGAAGGTGAGAACCGGGAGGATCGCCGGGCGGTCTCGGAGCGGTGGCTCAGCCGGAACGCCGTTCCGGTACCGTGCCTTGATCGTCCCCCACGACCGCTCCTCCGTCGCGACGAACCCGACATCGATCGGCGGGAGCTCGAGTCGTTGATCCCAGCAGTTCCCGTAGCCGTCCCCGCCGTCGAAGGCGGGGTTCAGCTCGCCGCACCACCACGAGTGGTCTTCCTCGACGTCGGGGTCGTCGTAGGCGAGGTAGGTGTCGACGTGAAACCTCGTCACGTCGCTGGCCGTGAGGTCCTCCGTGGTCCAGCCAGGAGCATGGCCCTCATCGAAGTTCTCGTAGTAGAAGAGGACCTGGGCCCATGCCGAGTGGCCGGAGAGAGCCAGGATCATGACGAGGAGTACACCACAGGCGTAGCGGTTGATCTCCATGTGGCCTCCTTTCCGTACAAAGAAGGCGCCGGGACAACAGCGCGCGTTCCCGAGCGGCCCCTACCACCGCCCGCACGGCGTCTCAGGAACGAGCGCGATGTTCTGGATGCGGGCCCAGAGGTCCTCGAGGGCCTCCCGACGGGAGGCCAGGCGGCCGCGTCATATCGTCACTCCCTCGAGCCAGAAGTCGTCGAGGTTGATGCCGGCGCCACCCGCGACGCCCGGGCCGCAGCCGTTGTCCGTCGTATACATGGTGATCCGGAACATGAAGTTGTCGCCGTCGATGAGATAGGGCCCGAGGTCGTCTCCGGCGAAGCCCGAGGAACCCCAGCCGTCGCATGCCTGGAAATCACCCCACCAGGCGTGGGTCTGGTGCCACGTGACGCCGCCGTCCAAGCTCACGGCCTCCGTCCAGAGGTCGCTGTCGACCGTCGGGATCTCGGCGTGGACGAGGTGCCGAAGCGTGCAGGTGTAGGCGTCGCTCACATTGATGATCGGCGAGTAGAGGGCATTCGCGAGATTCGGTGGAATCAGCCCCGTGTCGGCGTCGTCCCCGCACCACCAGGAGTGGGGATCGCTGTAAGACGAGCAGAGGTCGGTGACGATGTGCCAGTAGTCCCCGGCCGGTTCGGGCACGCGCGGCGTGCACTCCACGGCACCCTCGCAGTCCTCGAAGAAGTACTCGTGGCCCGAGAGGTAGTCGTACACGAGGATGTTATCGACGTGGAACGCGCCACCGTCGGAGGGATAGAGGCCATCCTCGTCCGACCACGCGCCGTCCGAGAGGAAGCGGAACCGAAGCGTGATCTCACCGCCCACGGAGCAGTCCGTCAGGTCGAAGCCGTACGGGCCGGTGTCCTGCCACCCGCCGCTCGAGCCGTCGTACCCCTCGTTCAGGGGCCGCCAGGTTCCGAGGCTGTCGTACTCGACCCAGGTGTAATCGTATCCGCCCTCGGAATCGTGGCGGTATGGGAAGGTGAGAACCGGCAGGATCGCGGTCCGGCAAGGAGAGGGCACGGACTCCGGAACGCCGTCCTGGTACCGCGCCTTGATCGAGCCCCACGACCGATCCTCCGCCGCGACGAACCCGACGTCGATCGGCGGGAGTTCGAGCCGCTGATCCCACCCGTTCCAGTAACCGTCGCCTCCTGAGAAGGCGGGGTTCAGCTCTCCGCACCACCAGGAGTGATCCTCGGGGACACCGGGGTCGTCGAAGGCAAGGTAGGTGTCGACGTGGAACTTGGTTTCCGCCGTGGCCGTGAGGTCCTCGTGGGTCCAGCCTGGAGCGGAGCCCTCATCGAAGTTCTCGTAGTGGAGTGGAAGATGATGTTCCAGGCGCGCGCCGGCGGCGCCGCCAGGAGCAGGAGCGCGACGATGAACAGGAATCCACACGCGTAGCATTGGATCTTCATACGGCCTCCTTCCGTGAAAGGGCAGGGCAAGGGAAGTCAGGCCTGGGGGGAATGCAACGATCTACTCCGAGGGCAAGTATACCACATGGCGCGTGGGATAGCCAGAGGGAGTTCGGCCGTCTGGAGATGCGGCGGGGAAGCGCCTCGAGAGACCCCGCCCCAACATGAGACGGCGCCCCCCTGGGGCGCCGCATCTGCAGAACCGCGACATCAGCCGCTTGGATTTCTTCCCTCCGCAGCAGGGACACTCCTGCGGCTCGTCGCGCTCGGCGTGGGGAACGAGGTCCTCGAACTCCCCTCCGCAATCCTCGCAGCGATACTCGAAGATGGGCATCCTGCCTCCATCGATTCCTCGCTCAGGCTCGGGGCGCTCGGTCTGCCGGCGCCCTGCCCGTCGGCGATCGTGACAAACGCTGGACGTTAGATGCGGATCCCGGGATCAGGATTCGTCGGTTTCGACCCGTTCGAAGAGCCCCCTCCGAGGCACGGCCGTGTCCGCCCCCTCGAACTCGACGAGTGTCCACGCACGCTCGAAGAGCCCGAGAATCTCCGCGTTCGTGTAGGGGCGGAAGAGCATGCCCTCGCGGCGCCCGCCCACGTACCGATACGTGCCGTCCCCGAGTACCTCGCCCTCGGAGTCGGGGTCGTTGCCCTTGTCCTCGTCGAACGAGAATAGGAGCAACGCGCCCGGGCGGGCGACGCGGGCGAACTCGGCGGTGAGCTTCACCGTGGCGCCGAACGTGACGTGATCGAGGACGCTCCACGCGAGGATCCCATCGACGCTCGCGTTCGCCATGTCGATCGAGTCGACGCCGCACTGGACGACCTCGATCTCGAGCCCCTCGTCTTTGGCCCGCTCGGCCGTGAAGCGGGTTCCCGCCTCCGCCACGTCGCAGGCCGTGACGCGGTAGCCGCGCCGGACGAGCGGGAGCGC
>JALGVU010000497.1 GCA_025774545.1 bacterium
ATTGCCCGAGAAGATCTGGATCGCGAGGGCCCCGATGTCGCGGGCGTACTCGGCCGTCGCCGTGAGATTTCTCTGCTTTGGCACGTGGATTCCGAAGCGCATGGGGCCCCTTCCATGGGGGGTATTGTATCACACGGGGCTTCTGGGTTGATAATTCCCTTGCTAAGTGGTATAATCTACTATGAATTACGGCGGGTCTACCCCTCTCCGCCGAAGCTCGTAGGATTGCGCCTTCGAACATCGGGTCCGGGTGCTCTTCGGACCGGAACGTGGTATGGTATGCACCAATAACTGGGGCTCGGGCCCCATCACACCTGCCGGCGACGGACGGCTCAGTTGGGGGGGTCGCGTTGGATCCGCCGGAGGAGGGAGTGAGTGGCATGAGGTACGCGGTGCGTAGGGGGTTGGGATCGATGGCCCTGGCGGCCCTCGGTATCCTCCTGATCGCGGGGAGCTCGGCTGCGGGAGTCGTGACGCAGCACTACGAGTTCGCTGAGCCTGTGGTCAAGTCGGTTGGTGACTATCACGTCATTTCCATGGAAGACGCGTGGAGCTACGGAGATCCCGGCGACCCGGTGCTTCCCATGGTGGGGGCGCGCGTTCTCCTGCCGCCCGGCGAGGTGATCACAGACGTGCGCGTCGTCCTGGGCGAGAAGGTCTCCCTGGGTGACGGGTTCCTGGTTGAGGGGACAGATGCAGTATCCGCTCTCCTACGACGGCCCGGTCGACGTGATCGAGCCGGCATACGGCTCAGGCGTTTTCCCGGGGCAGACCCACAGCGAGCCCACGGTCGGTCGTTTGCGCGGATACTCGATCGCGAACATCGCGCTCCATCCGGTCGAGTTCAGCTCCGAGACGGGGACCATCTCGTACTACACCGGCATGGACGTCGAGATCACCACGGCGCCGAGCGCCGCGGAGCTCTCGGCGACCGAGCGGACGATCCGCCACGACTCGAAGACGCTGGCGCGGGTCGAGCGCATGGTCGACAACGCGTCGGCGAGCGCGGCCTATCTGGGGATCGAGCGGGTCAGAGTCGGGAGCCGGGCGCTGGATCCGGCCGACGAGTACAAGTACGTCATCATCACCGGCGATCCGTGGATGACGGATCTCAGTGATCTCGTCGCGTTCCAGACGCAGCGTGGTCTCAAGGCGGAGGTGTTCCAGCGCTCGTGGATCGAGTCGAACTACACCGGTGTCGACTCGCAGGATCAGATCCGGAACTTCATCATCGATGCCTACGACGCGTGGGACATCGACTTCGTGCTTCTCGTCGGCGACGCCCGCGACGCGAACGGCATCCCGCACCGGGGCCTGAACGCCACGGCGTACGGCGACACCGACAACGACATCCCCGCCGACCTCTACTACGCGGGTCTCGACGGGAACTGGAACAACGACGGTGACGGGAGCTGGGGCGAGAACGGCGAAGAGGACTGGTACGGCGAGGTCGGTGTCGGCCGGTGCTGCAACAGCTCGGCCGCCCAGGTCCAGAACTTCGTAGCGAAGACGCTCATCTATCAGAACGAGCCGATCGTCTCCGAGAGCGACGAGGCGCTCATGGTCGGTGAGCTTCTGTGGTCGAGCCCGCTCACCTACGGCGGCGACTACAAGGACCAGGTGATGAACGGCGGAACCTACGACAGCTACACGACGACCGGGTTCCCCGGCACGATGAACGTCGGCACGCTCTACGATCGCAACAGCACGTGGTCGGCGTCGACTCTCATCAACATGATGGAGAACGGTCTCAACATCGTGAACCACCTTGGGCACTGCAACGTGCAGTACTCGATGAAGATGACGAACTCGGACATCCCATCGTTCGACAACGACGGCACGAACCACTCGCTGAACTTCGTCTACAGCCAGGGCTGCTACAACGGATCGATGGACAACCGCGACAGCAACGGCAGCTACGGCGGCGACTGCTTCGCCGAGGCGTTCGTGTGTGACGACGACGGCGCCGTCGCGACCGTCATGAACTCGCGCTACGGGTGGGGTGATCCGGGTGGAACGAACGGTTCCTCGCAGTTCTTCGATCGCGAGTTCTTCGACGCGATGTTCGGAGAGGGGATCTACACCCTCGGTGAGGCCAACAACGACTCGAAGGAAGAC
>JALGVU010000191.1 GCA_025774545.1 bacterium
CGGCGCCCGGAGATCAGCGCGTGTGCTCGACCTCGATCTCGACGTGGTCGATCGACCCCGCGATCGGGACGCTCGGCTTGCGGATGCGCACCAGGACCTTCGTCGCCTTGAATCTGTCGAGCACGTCCTTGGCGATCGTGTCGGCCATCGTCTCGAGGAGATGGTACTTCTGGGACACCACCTCCCTCTCGACGAGCCGGTAGACCTGCTCGTAGTCGACGGTGCGCTTCATGTCGTCCGTCCGAACGGCATCGGAGAGATCCGCCGTGATCTCGACGTCCACCTCGAAGCGCTGTCCCAGCTCGCGCTCGTTCTGCGAGGCCCCGTGGTAGCCGTAGAGACGGATGTTCTCGAGAGAGACCTTGTACGACGCCATCTCGCGTGCTCCTCGCTCAAGTGGGGCCGCCTCGCCGCCCGTCGCGGGCGGCTGGGCCGATGCCCCTTTGGCCCGCCGGCCCGGAGCCGTCCTCGCCCCAAGCGGCCGGCGCCCATACCTTACAGTATTCGTCGAATCCTATCAACGGCCTCCGCGATCCGCTCCTCGGAGGCCGTGAGCGCCATCCTCACGTGTCCCTCGCCCGCCGGCCCGAACCCCACCCCCGGCGTCGTCACCACGTGGGCCTCCGTGAGAACCCGAGCGGCGAAGGCCTGCGAATCCTCGCCGGTGGGCACGCGGGCCCACACGTAGAACGACGCGCGGGGCCTCGGAACGCGCCAGCCCGTCTTCCTGAGACCGTCCACGAGCGCGTCGCGCCGCCGCCTATAGACCTCGACCTGGGCAGCGATGCGCGCCTCCGGCAGCGCAAGCGCCGCCTCGGCCGCGCGCTGAATGGCGGTGAAGACGCAGGAATCCACGTTGTCCTTGACCGTCGCGAGGGCGTCGATCGCGTCCGCGTTCCCGATGACGTAGCCGACGCGCCAGCCCGTCATGTTGAAGGTCTTCGACAGGGAATGGAACTCGATCCCCACGTCCTTCGCCCCGTCGGCCCCGAGGAACGAGGCCCCGGTCCCCTCGTAGACGATCTCGGCGTACGCGGCGTCGTTGGCCACGAGGAAGCCGTGCTCGCGCGCCAGGTTGGCGGCGAGCTGGAAGAACTCCGGATCGGCCGCGGCCCCGGTCGGGTTGTTCGGATAGTTGAGGAAGAGCAGCTGCGCGGCCTCCATGGCGCGGCGCGGAACGGCCTCGAGGTCCGGCCGGAAGCCCCGTTCGGAGTCGAGCGGGAGGTGGACGACCTCCCCTCCCGCGAGCCACGAGGAGGCCTGGTAGACCGGGTAGCCCGGATCGGGCACGAGCGCGACCCGTCCCGGATCGAGCACGGCCGTCGGAAGATGCCCGAGCCCCTCCTTCGTCCCGATGAGGACGAGAACCTCACGCTCGGGATCGAGGTCGACCCCGTGACGGCGGCGAATCCACCCGGCGATCGCCCTCCTGAGCGAGGCGTCGCCTCGCTGCGCCGGATAGCGGTGCGTCGCGGGATCTGCGCACGCCGCTTGAAGCGCCTCCACGATCTCGGGGAACGTCGGCAGATCCGGATCGCCGATCCCGAGATCGACAAGGTCGACCCCGTCGGCCTCGAGCGCCGACTTCGCCCGCGCCAGCTCGACGAAGAGGTACGGGGGAAGCCTGTCGAGCCGCTCCGCTCGCTTGAGGGTCCTCGTGTTCGTCATGGTCGTCCGCACCGTGGTGGGTTCCTCTCGATTGTGGCAGAAGCTAACCGGGGAATCCTCTCGATGTCAAGGAGAAAGCCGCCGCGCACCCATGAAGAGCGGCGGCGCCCCGTCGGAGGGGCGCCTCTCGGTCGAGCCGGGCCTCGTCGGAGGCGCTCGTCTGCTCATGCCCAGAATAGCAGGCGGGCCCGCGCGGGCTCGTCACCGGGAGCAGCCGGACGCTCCCAGGACTCGCGGACCCACCCTCTTCTTCGTGTCTCGTGTGTGCGATCGTCGGACGCGAGCGCGCTCGGGCGTCGCGGTGCCCTCGGTCGCATCCCGCCTACTTCAGGAGGACCATCTTGCGGGACGCCGTGAAGCTCCCCGCCACCATCCTCGCGAAGTAGACGCCGCTCGCGAGATCGCTCCCGTCGATCACCGTCCGGTGGTAGCCCGGGTCGAGCTGGTCGTCGACCAGCGTCGCCACCTCCCGGCCGGCGACGTCGTAGAGCTTCACGATCACGTCGCAGCGGTCGACGACGGCGAACGTCAGGGTCGTCAGGGGATTGAACGGGTTCGGATGGTTCTGGTCGAGCCAGTTCCTGGTCGGGAGCACGTCGTCTCCCTCGATCCCGGTGAGGATCCAGCCGGGCCGATACCAGAATCCGATCTCGTTCGTGTGGTTCGGGCCGCTCACGACGCCGATCACAGCCTGTCCAACCGTTCCGTGGATGATGTGGCTCGCGCCCGACATCACGCCGCCGCCGCAGCCCACAACGCTGTAGGGCATCTGGATCTGCGCGCCGGCGGGAACGGCCACGAGGGATGCGGCGATTACGACGGACAACGCAAGAACGAGTCGACGCAAGGGATCCCTCCTTCCAGTCTCGATCGCTGGCTCGGTCGGGCCACGCGGCATCGCACGGACGCGAGCAGCCGCCCCCCGAGTTCGGTGTCCTTCTCAGCGACACGTGGGAACGACGCTATCGTAGCACGGAATGGGGGGTTCGTCAACGCGGGGAGCACGGGAAGCGCTCGGATCGGGCCGGGTGGTGAGCGCCATCCCCACAGGTGAACCATTGGTCAGTTATTAGGGAAACGCCGCCATCCCGCGAGCGCGGACGCCCGTAAGGACCACGACGACGCCCGGGAAAGCCCCAAGGAGGACGGCGCCCCGTGGAGGGGCGCCACCCTACCATACCATGATGCCGGTGCTGCTTGGCCGAACCACGCGGCCGGCCGCGCTCCCTGACCCTAATCGCTCGAGGAATCGCTGCCGCGGTCCGAACGGTCGTCGACCGTCCCAGGTTCGCTCGGCGCCCGATCGGACACCACCCGACGCTCCTCCTCGCGATCGACCGACATCGTCGGCGGGAGCCCGTAGGCGTCCGGGTGCAGATACTTGCCCGCCTCGTGCGACGGTTTGTCCTCCTCCACCGGAACGCGATGCGCCTCCGCGTACGGATCGTGCCGGATGCCCGTGATCATCCAGGAGACCTTCATTCCCGGATCGCCGCCGGCGATCCTGAACCGGCCGGCCGTGATCTCGTCCGCGATGTAGAGGTTGGGGCCCGGCGCCCCGATCGGCGTCAGCTGGTAGCGGAAGTCGCGGTTCAGGGCCTCGAACCACTTCGGGAGCTCGATCCACGCCTCCCCGTGCGCGTCGAGCGCGACGTTGCCGTTGTAGACGTTCATCATGTCGGGGCTTTCGACGAACGAATGGTACAGGTACCGGTTCGCCGGATCAAGCGGATGATCGATCTTGAACGACCCGCCGCCCTTCGTGAGGTTCCCCGTCACGTTCAGGTCGCCCCCGACGTCGACCGTGCCGTCGATGTTCGCACCTCCCGCCGAGGAGATACGGCCGTCGCCGTTGATCGAGAACTCGACGTTCCCGATACCGCGCTCGCACTCGAGGAACTGGAAGTCGTCCGGCGCGTTGCTCGGAGCGACGATCTGCACCATGTCGGCCGAAGTGAAGACCGTCCCGGCCGCCACGAGGTTGATGAGCTTCCCGTTCGCGCCCGAGTAGGTGCTCTCGATGTGGAGCACCTCACCCTCAGACGGCCTCCGCACGTCGAGCGTCGCCGCCGGCGTCTGGGTCCCGATCCCGACCGTCGTGCCGGCATTGTAGATGGTCGACGACCCGACGGTCTGCGAGCCGGTGAACTTCGTCACGTAGTTCGACACCCCGGTACCGCCGATGCCGGCGCTCGCCGGCTGCCACGTGCCCTCGCCCGACCCGTTCGTCGTGAGAACGTAGCCCGCCGTGGCGCCGGTCGGCATCTCGAAACCACCGACGTGCGCGTCGTCCTCCGTGTAGACGCCCCAGGTCTTGGCGCTCTCATCTCGGTAGCCGAGCGCGGCCCAGATCGACCCGTCGTAGCTCGAGCCCAGCACGCCGCCGGTCCGGTTCGCGTCGTACCACGTGTATCCGGCGACGCCGAACGTGTAGGCGTCACCGTAGAGGTTGTAGCCCGTGATCGCGTTGTTCGTGTCGAAGTGGTGGTAGCCGACTCCTGGACTCGGCAGCGCCCGAGAGCGGTAGCCGTAGATCGCCGCGCGGCCCGTTCCGAGAGCGTTGGTGTCGTAGAGCCTCGCGTAGACCACCTTCTGGTTCTCGCCCGTTACGTAGAGCTTGTTGACGCCGCGGGCGGGCGCACTCTCGCGGCTCACCTCGGTCTCGTGCCCGCGCGGGGGCACGGCCCCGATCCCGACGGTGCCGACCGCCCGATAGATGTCGGCGCCGCTCGCGATCCAGTCCCCGTCGTCGCCGCCGGCGGCCGAGATGGTGATCGTGTTCGCGCCGTCGTCGGGCGTGATCGTCACGTTGGAGCCGGCGATGAGATCGATGTCGCCCGTGTCGTTCGCAACGCCGTCGAGGCTGGTCACGACGTCGGGCAGGATCATGTCGCCCGTGACGGCGTTCGCCTCCCCGTCGCCCACGAATCGGTAGTCGTACGCGGAGCCGGTCAGGTAGTTGGCCGCGAGCTGCAGGTCGTCGCTCGCGATCTCGAGGCCGAGCCCCGCGTTGACGTCGAGCGTCGCGTCGCCACTCTCGGCGCCGCCCGCGAGCCCCTCGCCCGCGTAGACCGCGCTGATGTCACCCGAGCCCATCCCCGGCGGGGCCCAGGCCGCCCGACCCACGTCGTCGGTCGTCAGAACGTACCCGTTCGCGGCGCCCGTCGGCATCCTGAAGGACGTGACGCGCGCCGTTCCCACGACGTCGAGCTTCGTCCCGGGCGTCGCCGTTCCGATGCCGACGTTGCCGGACGATCGGTACACGTTGCCTCCGTCGACCACCCAGTCGCCGTCGTCGCTGCTTGCGGACGAGATCGTGATCGTGTTCGCCCCATCGTCCGGCGTGATCGTGATGTTCGCGCCCTCGACGAGGTCGATGTTTCCGCCGTCGGCCGCGACGCCGTCGACGCTGCTCACGATGTCCACAGCGACCATCGCGGCGGTCACCGCGTCGGCCTGGCCCTCGTTTACGTAGTCGAGATCGTGATCGTGTCCAGAACCTGCGAACGCCGCAGCCTCCTGGCCGTCGAGAAGATCCGAATCGAGGTTCGTCACGTGCGTCGGG
>JALGVU010000192.1 GCA_025774545.1 bacterium
GCTCTTCCCCGCCGGGCTCCCCGCGCATCCTTCCGCGTGCGCCCCGATGAGGACGTGGCAGTCGTTGTTGTCGGGCAGGCATGGTGAGCCGGAAGCGAGCATGAAGTCGCCACTGGACACGTCGCAGAACAGCGGGTCTGCGGAGAAGTTGCCGTCTATACCGTGCTGCTCAGCGATGCAGCCTACCCAGTCGCCGCCGTCGTTCCCGTAGATGTCACAGCAACTGAGCTCGGGTGTGCTGGCGACATACCGGCAGTAGATCGCCTCTCCCACAGGGCTGAATGAGACGATGCAGTCCGTGAGCGTTGAATAGGGGGAGTAGTCGTACCACAGGCCGCCGCCTTCATCCGCCAGATTGCCCACGAAGGTACACGAAGCCAGCATGACGGGGGATTGCTCGTGGCAGCTGATCCCGCCTCCGCGGCTGGCCTGGTTCTCCGCGAACGTGCATCCCGTGAGCGTGGGATAGGAGAGGTCGTCGCGATGCATCCCGCCACCGTCGTCGGAGGCCTGATTGCCGTAGAACACGCAGTCCGTCAGAGTGGGGGGCGAACTGCCGTAGCAGGAGATTCCGCCTCCCGATTCAGCTTGGTTGCCCGTGAAGGTGCAGTCTGAGAGCGTGGGTTGAGACCCGTTGTCGCATCGCATGCCGCCGCCGTATAGGGCCACGTTCCCCACGAACGTGCAGTCCGTTAGAGTGGGCGAAGAGGAATCGCATCGTATGCCGCCGCCGCGGCCGCCAGTGTTTCCGGCGAACGTGCATCCCGTGAGAGTGGGGGAGCCGACGGAGAGCCGCACTCCACCACTGCCCTCGCCCTGGTTTCCAGCGAACGTGCAGTTCGTGAACGTTGGAGAGCAGCCAGTGCAGTGAACCCCGCCGCAGTGGCCGCCTTCGTTGCTCTCGAATGTGCGATTCATGAGCGTGAGAGAAGAGGTTACGCAGAACATCCCGCCGGCGTCGCTCCCGAGACCGCCGGTGATCGTGAACCCCACGATGCTGGCCAGGTCATCGACGCCGTTACCGGAGAAGACCATTCCAGCTTGCTGAGCATCGACTGTAACGCAGTCTGCCAGTCCGGTCTCGCTTGTGAGGTACACGCTGGACTTCATCTCGATGTCGTGCTCGTAGTACGTGCCACAGGCGACGAGCACGGTGTCGCCCTCGCTGGCGGCGTTGATGCCGGCCTGGATGGTGGGCTGGTCGTGGGGGACGCGGATCGTCGCCGCGTGGGCGACGCTGGCGACGAGCAGCAACGCCGCCGTCGCCATGGAGATCGACCTCTTCACCGGATCCTCCTCGTCATTGCCAACGCTCGTAGATCACCGGTACTCCGCCTTGATCGCGCCCCAGCTCGTCGCCTCCGCGGCGGTCACCCCGCAGCCGACGTCCCAGGCTCCGATCAGCCCGCACGGAGGATTGCCTGTCGGTGCACAGGGCGAGTCGCTGTGAAGCGTGTACGGCTGGCCGGGGTTCTGGCCCCGACAGAGGAGCGGATCCTCGCAGATGTTCCCGTTGATGCCGAGCTGGCCGGCAATGGCGAGCGTCCAATCGCCTCCCTCGTTGCCGTAGAGGTCGCAGCAGAAAAGCTCGACTCTGCCCCCGAAGCTCACCCAGGTGGCCGGGCCCTCGGTCCCGAAGGCCATGATGGTGTTCTCCACGTCGACCGCGGACGCCTCCAGGCAACACAGGCCGGTGCCGCGCTCCGCGGAGTTGTCGCAGAAGGTGGAGTTCGTGATGGTCGACGATGAGCCGTCTCGGAAGGTCACGCCTGCTCCCCAGGTTCCGATGTTGTCCGAGAACGTGCAGTCGGCGATCGTCGCGTCGTCCCAGCAGGTCAGGCCGCCTCCGGTGTTCCCGGAGAAGATGCAGTCCGCGACCGCTCCACCGTAGAGATGCGCGCCACCTCCGGCGTTCCCGGAGAAGACGGATTGGAAGAGCGTGCCTCCGCCGAGCATCCCGCCGTCGGTGTTTCCGGAGAACGTGCAGTCCGCGAAGGCGCCGTCGTCGCAATGCGCCCCGCCGCCGATGTTCCCCAAGAAGGTGCAGTCCGTGACCACGGCCTCCTCGACGTGCAGTCCGCCGCCGTCGTTCGCCAAGAACACGCAGTGGTCGAGAACGGCCGACTCACAGAGCAGCCCCCCGTCCTCGTTGCCCGAGAACGTGCAGCCCGTGAATCTGAGCGTGGAGTACGTCCTGCTGTACACACCGCTCTCCGTGTTGTCCGAGAACTTGCAGTCCGTGAACGTGAGCGAGGGGCCCTGATTGCAGTAGATCCCCCCGCCGCCCCAGCGAGCGTAGTTGTCCTCGAAGACGCAGCCCGTGAGCCGGACAACGCAGGGGGCGCTCCAGCAGTACATGCCTCCTGCCCATTGGGTCGCGGAGTTTCTCGTGAACGCGCAGTCTTCAAGGGTCATGGTGGAGCGCCGGCAGTAGATTCCGCCTCCGGTGCCGTCCGACCACTCGGAGTCGACGATGTTGCCCGAGAACACGCAGCTCGTGAACGTGACGGACGAATCCTCGCAGTACACGCCTCCGCCGAAGTGAGCCACGTTGTCGACGAACGCGCAATGGGCGATCTCGAGCGAGGCGTCCTCGCAGTACATCCCTCCGCCGAAGTCCTGGCCTGCCGACCCGCGGGTGATGGTGAATCCCTCGATGCGAGACGTGGGGTCGATGTTCACGCAACGGAGCCCCCGGACGTGATAGGTCGCATCGATCGTCACACAGTCGGCCTGCCCCGTTTCGCTTCTCAGGCAGATACCCGACCGCATGTAGATGTTGCCCTCATCGTAGGTGCCGCAGGCGACGAGCACCGTGTCGCCCTCGCTGGCGGCGTTGATGCCGGCCTGGATGGTCGGCCGGTCGTCGGGGACGCGGATGGTCGTCGCCGGCGCGAGAGCGCTGGCTGCGATGACGAGCGCAACGGCCACGATCCAGCCTGCTCTCGTGGACGGGCATCGCGCTCTTGATCTGCTCCAGTGACGCATGGTCGACCTCCTTGCGATTGGTGCCTTCTGGTTCATCCTGCTTCAACGGGCTGATGCGCGGGGGCCCCCCCCTTCGCAATCCGATTGCCCCAGCGGGTCTCATCTAGTGAGCAAGGGAATAGAAGCAGGACGCGGTGCGCACCTGGCTCCGTGCCGCACGACTCCACCAACGGGATGGCCGATGTGAGGTGATCTACTAGCTGTGTGTGACCTCGAACGCAATCCCCATGAACGGCCTCCTTTTCAGTCCAGTCAAGGCTCCCGAAAGCTGTCCACTTCACTCACAGCGCGGGCGACACGATAGATACATGCGTGATTCTCAGTTAGTTTGCACTCATATTCAGCTTCTCAGATCCCTGGGATCTCTGTCAAGGGAGAACTGCCGTATCTGGTTGTGTGTGGTATAAATGGGTCTCGCCCTGTATCCGTAGCTGCATCAGCAGACTTGGGGGGCCCGCCGGACCGCTCCATCGCGGGCGATGGCGCTCGGATCGCCGCGAGCCCCGATCTCGCCACCACCGGCTCTCGGCGCGTGAGTGTGGTTCAGTAGTCACGCTGGTCGTCGGCCTGATCGAGCAGGCTCGTCCGACGACTCCTGTCGGTGCCCCGGGTCTGGGTTCGAGGTACGGGCTCTCCAAGAGGCCCGCGGCTCTGCGGGAGACTACCTGCTCGGCGTCGACTGGACCCTTCTCGGTGTCAGCATGAGCGCCCAGTTCATCCAGGAGGTGGTCCTTGACCACGACGACGCGCTGGCATCCGAGGAGCGCTCCGACGTGATGACCTTCCTCGCGAGCGATGGCCTCCTGTACGACACGCTGCGTCTGGAGTTCTTCTCGTACGTGGGCCTGAGCGACAGAGACGCGCTCCTGCGACCGAAGGTCAGCTACGACGTGGCCGACGGATTCGAGGTTCTGGTTGGAGCAGACTTGTTCATGGGTGACGAGGGGGTGTTTGGGGCGTACGACGCGAACGACTCGGTGTACGCGAAGTTGAAATACAGCTTCTGAGATCGTCAGGACGGTCTCGGGCTCATGGTGTTCGTGACGTCGGATGGTACGTCGCTCTTCGGACCGACTGAAAGGGGAGGTGACAGTGAATCTGGTCAAGGTGAAGGACGCCGAGTCCCGCGAGAACCCGCACGGTGTCGACGCGAGAGCCCTCCACGAGAGTGAGCACGCGCTTGTCTCCCACATCACGCTACATCCAGGCGAGGCGCTCAAGCGGCACATCACCCCCGTTGACGTGTTGTTCTACGTTCTCGAGGGCACGGGGATCGTCGAGGTCGGGGAAGAGAAGACGGAGGTCGGCCCCGACACGCTGGTCGACAGCCCAGCGAAGATCCCGCACTGCTGGTACAACGAGAGCAGCGAGACGCTCAGGTTTCTCGTAATGAAGGTGCCGCGTCCGACTGGGCCAACCAAGGTGCTGTAGTACGGGTCGCACCGGGGGCCGTCGAATCCCTGGAGTCCGAGGCGGTCCGAGTGTCAGGCCGCAGGGAGAGAGGCAGTCAGTTCGAAGCTCGTCTACTGCGCCCCGCAACCGCAAAGGAAGGCCGCCCACAGGGGCGGCCTTCCTCGTTCCACTCCGGGTCGACCTCAGCGTTCTTCGAGCACCCTGAGCAGGTGCACCGCCATGTCGTGACGCATGCCCCTGAACCAGACAAGCGCGCTGTCGGACTCGTCGAGCAGGACCGTGAGGGGGAGATGGTCCTTCGGGGTCTTGATCGCGAAGACCCGCTCCGCGGTCTCGGGATCGATCGTCAGAGCGCCCTGGTCCGGCGGATGGTCCGCCAGGCCCGCGACCTGGATCGGGACGAACGCCACGCCCAGCGGCTTCCAGTCAACCTCCCCCAGCGCCGAGAGGTGTCGGAACGACGACTCGTGCCCCGAGAGTGTGAGCACGAGGAGTCTTGTGCCCGCGGCGACCTCACCGAGGTCTCGGGTCTCTCCCTCCTGGAGCACCTCGATCGACGCCTCCGGGTCCCACTCTCCCTGGATCAGGTCGGCAGAGTCCCACTCGGCGAGAGGAATGCCGACGTCGAGATCGAAGGTGAGCGAGTCGCCGGGCGCGACGACCACGCGGCGCGCGACGAACCGGGGCTCGCCTCGAGGGTTCCTGAGGCCGCCGAAGAGCCAGTATTCGTCTTCCGCCAGCGACCATTCGACGAGACCGTCCCCCTCGGAAAGCTGTCCCAGATACCAGGTCTGGAAGTGACCCTCCCTGAAT
>JALGVU010000193.1 GCA_025774545.1 bacterium
GTCGATGGCCCGCACGAAGTAGTCGACCACGGCACCGGTCGGCTGCGGCGGGATCTCCGCCACGTGGCCGCACGTGTCATCGTACGCACCCGGCGTCGCCTCGACGTGCATCCAGGGCCCGGCGTTCGCGCGGTAGTAGACGCGCACCGTGTCGGGCACGCCGCCGTCGTCATCGGCCATCATCCGCACGATCGTCGGCATCGCGGAGCTCGCCGGGATCGGCTCGAACGTCACGTGCCAGATCCCCGGCGGCTCGTTCGCCGTGTTCTGGGCGCCGGGCGTGGGGCTCTGAAGACCCCAGTCGGCGGCGCTGTTGTCGGTGTCGGTGCTCACGGCGTCGCGACCGAGCGTGTGGTTGAGATACGGAATCCCGGGATACGAGTTCTGGTCGGACCCGTCGTCGCCCGCGCAGGGATCGTCGTTGCATTCGTACGGGTCGCGGTACTCCACGAGGTCGGTGATGAAGAAGGTCTCGCCGTAGCTCTTCAGGTAGATCACGTCGCCCTGGTTGTAGTCGGTGCAGTAGACGCCGTACCCGCTGCCGCCGACCATCTGGATCTCGTCGCTGTAGTCCGGATCGTTGCCCCAGAGGATCATGTTCGGCACGGAGTCGTTGTCCACGTCGGTAAACTGCGCCTGGTCGTCGTACATCTCGAAGTCGGGATAGAACCCGAACTCGTCGTGGAACCCGTCGACGCCGTCGCCGCCGTCCTTCGCGACGACGATGTACTGCCCGGGCTCGATGACCGTGCCGTACGGGAAGTTCCACTCGTCCTCGCCCCCGCACGTGCCTTCGTACTCGGTCCCCGACAGCGACCAGTAGCTGATCTCGAGCGGGATGTCGTGCGGATTGTAGACCTCGATGAACTCGGCTCCGTCGTAGTAGCCGGGGGGGTTCGGGTAGATCTCGTTCAGGACCGGCGCGAGCAGCGTGACGGTTATGGGCACGTCGATGACCGTCTGGTCGGGATCGTTCGAGTTGACCATGAACACACACACGTGGGTCCCGACGTTGTGGTGCCACGGCTCGATCCAGAGGCCGAAGTCGTACTCCCCGCCGGGCTCGATGTCGATAGCCGGTGGATCGATGTACACCCAGTCGCACGGAATCTGGATCCAGACGGTGAGCCACTGGTCGCCCTCGTTGGCAATGTTCATCACGTCGCTCGTGGAGCCACCGACCGCGAAGGTGTACGAGAACGACGTCGGTGTGATGACGATGTCGGGCTCACCCTGAGCCCACGAGACTGCGGCGAACGCCGTGAGCACGAGAAGCACCGCCGCCAGCGGAATGGCAAGACTACGCATGGGTCGCTCCTCCACTGCGCGGAACCTGGCGTTTCAGCCTTCGCGCGCCCGTCGCGTGTCCCGCCACCCGCGCAGATCCGGCGGGACAAGGTAACCCGCACGGCTCGCGGCGAAGGCTCTCTGAATCTCGGTATTGGGAGACCACATAGTATATCACAGCGACCGGGGCTCATTCAACCCCCGGTTCCCTGCCCTGTGCTTTCGAGTTGACTTGCCCTGAGGCCGCCGCTAGACTACCGAGGGTGGGCAATGCCGAAGTGGTGGAACTGGTAGACGCGCTGCGTTCAGGGCGCAGTGGTCGCGAGGAGCCGTCCCATGGCCAGATCGAAGGTTGCCGTTCTCCGCACCAGACCTGAGTCCGTCCTCGATGATTACCGTCGGCTTTGCGCCCTCGCCGGGGCGAAGGACGCGCTCGACCCGACCGCGACGACGATCCTGAAGGACAACATCAGCTGGCATCTCATGTACCCGGGCTCGAACACCACGCCGTGGCAGCTCGAGGGCACGATCCTCGGGCTCAAGGACGCCGGGCTCGAGGATCTCGTCGACGTCCACAACAAGACCGTCGTCACGATCGCCGACCTGGGCGACCGCTACAACAAGTTCGGTCCGGTCCTCGAGAAGTACGGCATCCCCAAGAAGTACAACTACAAGGTCGAGGACATGCGGTGGATCGAGCACCGCCCGAGGGCCAAGATGGCCGTGCTCGACAAGGTCTTCCCCGACGGCATCTATCTGCCGGACTACTTCTTCGGGAAGAACATCGTCCACCTGCCGACCGTGAAGACGCACAGCTACACGGTGACGACCGGCGCTCTCAAGAACGCCTTCGGCGGGCTTCTGAACATCAACCGTCACTACACCCACACGTGGATCCACGACACGATCGTCGATCTCCTCGCCATTCAGAAGGAGATCCACACGGGCATCTTCTGCACGATGGACGGGACGACGGCGGGAAGCGGACCGGGCCCGCGGACGCTCATCCCCCACCAGAAGGACGTGATCCTCGCGTCGGCCGACCAGGTCGCGATCGACGCCGTCTCGGCGTCGATGATGGGATTCGATCCGATGGGTATCGAGTACATCGCGCACGCGACCGCGCGCGGACTCGGTCAGGGCGATCCCCGCAAGATCGAGATCGTCGGCGACCTCGACGCGGCGAACGAGCGGTGGGGGTTCACGGTCGGCGTGAACCTCGGGACTGGAACGGGGATGCTGCTCTGGCGCTCGCCGCTCAAGATCTTCCAGAAGCTGCTCTTCCAGACTCCTCTCGTGAACCTCTTCATCTTCGCGAGCGAGTACTACCACGACAAGTTCTGGTACCCCTCGCGCGGGGCGCCGGTCGTCGACCGGTGGAAGCGAGAGAGTCCCTGGGGCAAGCTCTTCGAGGAATACCCGGAGTGACCGCGCCGCCACAGGGTTGAACGAAAGAACCGAGCCCCAAGGAATCGGCGGCCGGAGACCCCAGAAGGGCACCCCGGCCGCCTTCGCGCAGCCAGCTCCGTCCGCGCGTCGATGCTACGTATCGACCGCTCGCACGACTCTCTGGACGTCAAGAACGGAGGCGTCGACGCCCTCCCCGACCCGCCCGCGGTTGAACGCCTCGAGGTCGAGGACGACGTCGCCCGCCGGGCCGTCGTCGAGCACGACCATGAGGGCCGAGTTGGCGCCCGGCCAGACGTGGGTCCCCTCGCGCGGCTCCCCGCAGGAGACGCGACCCTCGACCTCCCGCCAGCGTGTGTACGCAGAGACCCCGTGCTTCTCGAGGATGTCCATCACCTCGTCGTGGATGCCCACGTAGTACGTCAGTAGGATGAGTTTCATCGCGCCCACCTCGCCTTCCGTCGGGCCTTCCCCTCGAAGATGGTGTAGAGCGTCGGGACGAGAACCAGGGTCACGAGCGTCGAGACCAGGAGCCCGCCGACCATCGCCACTCCGAGCGGCCGCCACATCTCGGACCCCGCGTACCGCATGACGGCCAGGGGCAGCATGCCGAAGATCGTCGTGAAGGCCGTCATGAGGACCGGCCTCAGACGACGCCTTCCGGACGTGAGCACAGCCTCCTCGAGATCCATGCCGCGCTTCCTCATGATGTTCGTGTAGTCGACGAGCACGATCGCGTTGTTGACGACGATGCCCATGAGCATGATGACACCCAGGAACGACGTCATGCTGAGCGTCGTGTTCGAGATCAGGAACGCCCAGACGACCCCCACGAACGCGAACGGGATCGAGAACATGACGATGAACGGATCGACGAACGACTCGAACTGAGACGCCATGACCATGTAGACGAGCGCGATCGAAAGGAGAAGCAGAAGTCCCAGGTCCGCGAACGACTCCTGCTGCTGCTCGACGTCGCCGCCGTAGTCGACGTTCACGGACGGTGGAATCTCGAGCTTCGCGAGCTCCGTTCTGATGTCGGCGGCCACCTCTCCGAGGGGACGATCGAGAATCCGGCCGTCGACCCTGATGATCCGCTGCTGATCCCGGTGCTTGATCGAGGTCGGACCGACGCCCAGCTCGACCGACGCGACCGACGACAGCCGCACCATGCGACCCGTCATCGCGGGGATGGGAAGAGCCAGGATGTCGTCGACGGTCGCGCGATCCTCCTCGGGCGCCCGGACGACGACCTTCCACTCGTCGCCTCTCTCGCGGATCTTCGTCGCCTCCACGCCGAAGACGTGCGTCCGGAGTGCTGCCGCGATCGTGTACGTGTTGAGCCCGAGCGCCGCCGCCTTCTCCCTGTCGACCATGATGTGGAACTCCGGCCGCGGATCGCCGATATCGAGCTCGACGTCGACGGCGCCCTGGACCTCGCGCACGGCGTCTCTGATCGCGAGGCCGACCGACTCCAGCTCGTCCAGATCCTCGCCCTTCACCTGGATCGATATCGGCGACGCGCCCATGCCCATGAACTGCGCGATCGAGCTCCCGGTCCGCACGTTCACGCGCACGATCGCAGGAATCTCCTTCGCCCTCTCGCGAAGCAGGTTCCCGATCTCGTCCGACGTCCGCGTTCGGAACTCCTTATCGACCAGTTGAACGCCGACGCGCCCCACGTGCACGCCTTCCCGCTCCCCCGCAACCACGCCCCATCCGCTCTCGGACTCTCCGGCGTACCCCCAGATGTACTCCCTCTCGGGGACCTCGTTCTCGACGAAGTCCTCGAGCTCAGCGATCACGTCCATGGTTCTGTCTAGCTTCGTGCCCGGGGCGAGCTCGACGGTCATCTCGATCTCGCCGCTGTCCGGCTGCGGGAAGAACTCGGTCTTGACGAGCCCGAGGAGCGCCATCGAGCCCACGAAGATCGCGAGCGCGACGAGAACGGTTCTCTTCCTGTGCGCGAGCGCGCTCTGGAGGATCCTCGAATAGCGCTCCTCGAGCCGCGCGAACATGCGCTCGCCGCTCTCGAAGAACCGGTTCCTCCGGCGCGCGTCTCCCCTCCCGTCGAAGCTCCTCCTCATGAAGGTCGACGTCAGCGCGGGCGTGAGCGTGAGCGCGGTGAAGAGCGACATCGAGATCGCGACGATCACGACGAGCGCCATCTGTTTGAAGAGGACGCCCGTGATGTTTGTGATGAAGAGCATCGGGACGAACACGACCACGGTGGTGAGTGTCGATGCCCCGAGCGCCTGGCCGATCTCCGACGGCCCGAAGACCGACGCCTCCCGGACACGCTCGCCCGACTCGACGTGCCGCGTCACGTTCTCGAGCACAACGACGGCCGCGTCGACCACCAGCCCGAGCGCGATCGCGATGCTCATGAGCGACACCATGTTGATGGTGTACCCGGCCACGTACATCACAAAGAGGCCCGCCATGAGCGTCGCGGGGATCGTGAGGCCGATCACGATCGTGCTCCTGACGCGCCGGAGGAAGAAGAGCACGACGAAGATGACGCCGATGGCGCCGAAGAGGAGCGCCTGCCGGAGGTTCCGGAGCGCCTTGCCGATGAAGTCGGACGTGTCGAAGAACGTGAAGATCTCGACGTCGGGCGGCAGGTCCTTCTCGATCTCCGCGAGCTTCGCGAGGGCCGCGTGCGCCACCGTCACGGAGTTCGCCCCCGACTGCTTCGAGACGAAGAAGATCACGCCCGGAATCTTGTCGGCGCGGACCTTCATCCGCTGCTCCGCGAACGTGTCCTTGACGTCCGCGACGTCGCGCAGGTGGACGAGCCTGCCCGCGTGCTGGCCGACCACGATGCCCTCGAGATCCGCGGGCTCCTTCAGTCTCGCCGGGACCCGCACGGTGTACTCGGACCATCCGAGCTTCACGTTGCCCGCCGGCATGTCGAGGTTCTCGGCGGCGAGCGTACGCGTGATCTGCTCGAGGGAGACACCTGTCGCCTCGAGACGCTTCGGGTCGATGAGCACCTGGATCTCGCGCTCGGGCCCTCCCATGACCGTGACCTCGGCCACGCCCGACACGGCCTTCAGGGGATCCGCGACCTTCGTCTTCATGATGTGGCGCAGGCCGTCGAAGCTCTCCTCGGCGGTCGCGCCCATCACGAGGATCGGGATGTTGGTCGAGCTCGTCTTGATCAGCATGGGGGGTTCGATGTCGTGCGGGAGCATGTTCGCGAGCATATCGAGCTGATCGCGGATGTCGCTCGACGCCTCGGTGAGGTCGGTGCCCCAGGCGAACTGGACCATGACGGCCGAGATGCCGTTCTGCGAGACGGAGTCGACGTGCTCGACGCCGCTGATCGTCGACACGCCGTCCTCGATCAGCTCGGTGACGCTCGCCTCGATGTCCTCCGACGCCGCGCCCGGATAGAGCGTCACCACGCTCACCATCGGGAACTCGAACGAGGGCATGAGATCGACCGGCAGCCTCATGAGCGCGAGCAGGCCGAAGAGCACGACGGCGCCGAAGAGCATGAAGACGGTGATCGGACGCCTGACTGCGAACTCGGGGAGGTTCATCGATCACGCTCCTCGCCGGCCGCTGCCGTTCCGGGGCCCCTCCGTACCGAGTCCCGGATCCTGACCGCGGCCCCGTCCCGGAGCCTGTACCGACCGGCCGTGACGACGTCGTCGCCCGCAGAGAGGCCGCTCAGCACCTCGATCCCCGCTCCGAACCCCTGGCCGAGCGCGACCTCGTGGCGGCGGGCGACCCCGCCGTCCACGACGTAGACGTAGAAGACCCCGGTGCCCTCCTGTCGGATGATCGCGTCGCGGCTCACGAGAAGGACGTCCCGCTCGGCGAGCGTGAGCTCCACGTCGGCGAACATGCCGGGGGATCGAACGCGGGATCGACCCGCTTCAACTCCCCCTCGAACACCCGGCCAGGAAACGCGTCGACCGTGACGGTCGCCGCGAGTCCGGCGCGGACGTGGGGTCGTTCTCTCTCCGACATGTTGATCACGACCTTGACCGGGCTCATCTGGATCAGCTCGAGGATAGCCGGGGAGCCGGCGCCGGTCGGCATCAGCGTGAAGACCTCGCCCTCGTCGAGGAAGCGCCCGGAGACGACGCCGGCGAACGGGGCCGCGATGCGCGCACTCTGGCGGATCATCTCGTAGGCGGCGCGAGACGCCTGGTAC
>JALGVU010000498.1 GCA_025774545.1 bacterium
ACAAGTCTATCACGTTGTCTCGCAGAATACAAGGATTGTACAGAATTCTCGGTCGCGCGGAAGGGGCTGTGGCGTGGTCAGTTACGGGATGTGCCCGCGTCCTCGGAGCCCTGCGGGTCCGTGCGCGGCGTCTCACCGAACGACGTTGCGCCGGTTTCGACGTAGAGCGCGGCAACGAGGTCCACGAGGGACGAGGCGACGCCGCGGACGCCGCGCATCTCCCTGAGCTTGCTCGGTCGAAGCGCGTCGGCCGCGAATCCCCAGAACCGCGGGACGGCGAGCCACGACTCCGAGAGGATGGCCGCGACGCGCTCGCCTTGGATCCCGACGACGCGGAGCGGCGACAGCACCGTGGCAAGCCCGCGCGTCAGATCGCCGGGCGCGGTGGTCCTGACGACGAGGAAGCTCGCGAGCATGAGAACGAGAATGCGGCCGGCGTAGATCGCGCCCGTGACGAGTCCCTCCGCGGTGACGCGGAGTGGGCCCGCCGCAAGAACGACGCGCGTTCCGTCATGCACGAGCGCTGGCAGGAGGAAGGCGACGGCGATGAGCGCAGCGAAGGGGCGGACCCGCGAGAGGAGGTAGAACGGCGAGACTCGCGCGGCGACAGCGAGCGCCATCACGATGAGGAGCGCTCCGACGTAGAGCCACGGATGATCGAAGACGAGGACGGCGAGAGCCAGGGCGACGATCGCCCCGATCTTGACCGACGCGGGCGCCCGGTGCACGAACGAGCCGCCGGGTTCGTAGTGACGGAGGACGGGAGCCTCGGCGTCTGCCGAGACGCCGCCCGCGACCACGTCGCCCGCGGCGAGCCTCCGAAGCACGCCCCCGGCGATGACCCCGGTGATCCACCCGACCACGACGGCCCCGATCACGAGCCACGGGTAGAATGCGAAGATCGCTCGATGCCGCACGAGCAGGAGGTAGGCGAGCACGAGCTGCACCGAATTGTGGGTGACGGCGCCCACCACGCTCACGCCGACGACGCTGAGTCCGAAGGACCGGTGGCGGCAGGAGAGCCTCAGAGCCAGCGCCATGGCGAACGTGCTCACGACCGCGCCGCCTGCGCTCAGCATGAACGTCGGGGACATGAACGTCCCCATGATGAAGGAGCTCAAGATCGTGCGGAGGATCGCGATCTGAAGAGCGTAACCGAACCCGAGCGTCACGAGCGCGATCAGGGTGAGCATTCCGGCGAGGCCGAGGCGCAACCCAGGCATCGGGTGTGGAATCATCGACTCGGCGATCTGGAGGACGCACGCGACCGCGACGAGGAGCGCGATCCTGTGGGACTTGGCGTCGTCCATGACTCCCTCGCGCCGCGGGCTCATCGTGTGATCGCGTCGAGCGACGGTGCGTCCTTCGAGTCGACGACCACGAGCACCCTGTTCGGAACGCACGCGATCACCTGACCGGGACGCCGGATCCACCGCGTGTCGACGCAGGTCTGCTGTCGGCAGTCGGACTCGAGAACGCGAACCGCGCCGTCGCGGACCTCGATCGTCATGCCGCAGATCGACGCCGCGAGCCTCCCATCGGCTTGCCGGCTCTCGGCGCGCGCGACCCAGACGACAGCCGCGATCGAGAGGATGAGGACGGTGACGACGAGCGCCGCGTCCGCCGCGGCCGGACGCGTGAATCTGGGATCGAACGCGGGATCGCGCTCCACCGATCTCCCTCCTCGTCAGAGACGCGCGTCACGAACACCACGTCGGAATGGACCACAAAGCCCTCAGCGGACGAGAACGAGCTTCATCGATTCGGCCGCGCCGAGAGCATCGAGCCTGACGAAATAGACGCCGCTCGCGCAGCTCTCGCCGGCCTCGTCGGCGCTGTCCCAGTGGACGACGTGGTCGCCCGACTCGCGCGGACCGGACACGAGCGACCGCACGAACCGGCCGGAGAGATCGTACACACCGAGCTCCACCCATCCGGGCCGGGTGATCTCGAACGCCACGGCCGTCCGCGGATTGAACGGGTTCGGTCGATTCTGCTCAAGCCGGATCGGCGGCTCCCCCGACGGCTCGTCCTCGGGCACATCGAGCTCTTCGTTCAGCCGGT
>JALGVU010000037.1 GCA_025774545.1 bacterium
GGGATTCACGTCGAACCCTCGGAGCCTGACCGGACGGAGGATGTCGCGGAGGAGGACCGTCAGCTTCCCGTCGCCACACCCCAGATCATCAGCCTTACGCCCGAGGAGATCTGGAGGCATGACCTCCTTCAGGCTGTCGAGCTGCCTCAGGACATGAGAGCCGATCACGACGTTGTTCCCGAACACCGCGTGCAGGAAACGCTCGGCCGCCACGGAAGCCGCCCTTCGTCGGTTCGGTCGCGCATGTGACGCAATGCCCCGCGTGTCCGCGCTCCCCTCCCGCGGCTTGTTCCTCTCCGTCATGAGCCCCTTCCTGGTCTGCGAATCCAGCGCGATGGACGTGTCCCACGAGCCCCCCGCACGATACCATTTCCTACGCGTCGCGTCAATTCTCTGGGCGGGCGATGTCACAGCAATCGAACTACGTCCCCACGAACTGCAATGAGAAAACGTCCCCTCGAAGGGGGGGCAGCCATGAGGGGGACGGTCGTTTTGAGCCGTGGAGAGGTCCACAGAGCCAGAGTGGTGGAGCGAGTCACGACGGGAGCGCTTACCCTGAAGCGAGCCTCGGAGTTGCTGGGGATCAGCTACCGACGGGCCAAGCGCGTGAAGATCCGCTCCTCCACGGCCTCCCCGGGAACACGGCGGCCCCCCAGGGAAGAGGCCCCAGAGGCGACACGCTCCTGAGCGGACGAGAGACGCACGGCGCGCGCCGAGCCGCCCCGGGTCCCTTCCCTCGCGTCCTTGTCGTGATCTTGACAGTCTGATATGCTGAGGGCGAGCGAAGGTAGACGACCGCCGGCGCGCTGCCCGACCGATCAGCATCTGCTTCCCGGCGGAGCTACTCTCCCCAGGAGGCGCGATGATGTGGCAGCTCGCTTTCACGCTGGCGGTCCTCGCCGCCGCGGGCCAGGCATGTGCGAACGACGTTCCCCTCACGGCAGACGGCATGGCCGAGGTCGATGCGCGGCCCCACCTCACCTCATCCTACTGCCAGAATCCAGACTACGTCGGAGTCTACAACGTGTCGTCGGGCTTCGGCTCAGAGATAGCGGACGACATCCCCGACGCGCTCGCTGGACAGGTGATCGAGCAGGTCACACTCTGGGTCGGCGAGTTCTACGGGCCGTGGCAGGATCCGACCGGAGTCCAGGTGAGCTTCTATGACGGCGCTTGCCCGCCGGCTGTGGAGTCGTCCACGTCGTTCATGATCCCTTGGACCGAGTGGGACACTCAGCTCGTGTACACGGGGACCGCGACGGTGTACGAGGCCACTGCCGCCCTGCCGGAGGCCGTCGAGATCCGTGAGGGCACGTCGATCGGCGGCTACGTGGTCATCCCGTGGGGTCAGGACGAACCATTCGCCGGGCTCTGCTCGACTCCGGAGTGGGCGATCTCCGGATGCGGCGAGGCGTACCTGGACGCCGCCTGGTGGGGCTATCCCCGCTGGAGCCCCACGTCCTACTACACCCAGATCCCGCGAGACTTCGCCTACTGCCTCACCACCGACGACACATCGTTGGACGACACCGCGCCCGCCGTCGCCCTCTCGTGCCGTCCGAACCCCTTCGGGCCAAGTACGACCATCCACTTCGCGCTCGCGATCCCATCGCACGTGAGCGTGGGGATCCATGACGCCGCCGGGAGATGCGTCGCCGAGTTGGCCGACGGAACGTACCCCCCGGGCGAGCATGCGCTCTGCTGGGACGGAACGGACGGCGGCGGGAAGATCGTCTCCCGGGGAGTCTACTTCGCCCGGCTCGTCGCAGGGAGCAGGCACCGGGCCATCAAGCTCGTGCTCACACGATAGCGGCCGGGCGTTCTCGATGCAGACGCAGGGAGAAGCGCGAAGGCCTACCGAGGCTGTTCGCGGCCGATGGCCTCGGGGGTCAAGGGAAGCCCCCGCTCGCCGTTCCAACTGTAGAGGACCGGCACGACGAAGACCGAGAGGAGGACGACCAGCATGCCGCCGAACGAGGGGATCGCCATCGGCACCATGACGTCCGAGCCGCGACCCGTCGAGGTGAGGACCGGCAGGAGCGCCAGGATCGTCGTGGCGCTCGTCATGAGGCACGGGCGGATGCGCCGCGAAGCTCCCTCGATCGTGGCCCGCCGGACGTCGAGAGCGCACGCCATCGGACGAGCCGCGCACGACTGCCTGAGATAGGTCGCGAGCACGACGCCGTCGTCCGAAGCGATCCCGAAGAGCGCTAGGAACCCCACCCAGACCGCCACGGACAGGTTGAGCGGGTGGACCTGGAAAAGGTCTCGCAGGTTCGCGCCCAGGATGGTCACGTCGAGGAACCACGGCTTCCCGTAGAGCCAGATCAAGATGAAGCCCCCGGCCCACGCGACGGCGATCCCGGAGAAGACGATGAACGTCGTCGCGACCGAGCGGAACTGGAGGTAGAGAATCATGAAGATGACGAAGAGCGCGAGCGGGAGAATGAGCGCGAGCTTCTTCTGGGCGCGCACCTGGTTCTCGTAGCTTCCCGCGAAGCGGTAGCTCACGCCGGCGGGGATCGAGAGCGTCCCCTCCTCCCGCTTGGCCTCGAGGTATCGCTGGCACGTCTCAACGACGTCGACCTCGGCGAGGCCCGGCTGCCTATCGAAGGTCACGTAGCCCACGAGGAACGTGTCCTCGCTCTTGATCGCCTGCGGTCCCCTGACGTAGCGGATCTCAGCGAGGTGCGAGAGCGGGATCTGGACGCCGTCCGGCGCCGCGACGAGCACGGTGCCGAGCGCCTCGATGCTGTCGCGGAGCTCGCGAGCGTAGCGCACGCGCACGGCGTAGCGCTCGCGGCCCTCGATCGTCGTCGTGGCCGTCTTCCCGCCGATCGCGATCTCGATCACGTCCTGCACGTCCCGGATGCGGAGCCCGTACCGCGCGATCGCCTCCCGGTCGATGTCGAGCTCGATGTACGGCTTCCCGACCATCCTGTCGGCGATGACCGTCGAGGGCCTCACGGCCGGCACCTCTCTGAGAAGCCGCTCGATGTCGAGGGCGACCGCCTCGATGGTCTCGAGGTCCGGACCCTTGATCTTGACGCCCATCGGCGCGCGCATGCCGCTCTGGAGCATCACGAGACGGGTCTCGATCGGCTGGAGCTTGGGCGCGGACGTGGTGCCCGGGATCTGTGCTGCCGCGACGATCTCGTCCCAGATGTCGTTCGGCGACTCGATCTCCGGGCGCCACTGCCGATACGGTCTCCCGCGACGATCGGGAACGAGCTCGCCTGCATCGTCCCGCACGAACTCGGCAGCGGAACGGTCGTACCGGAAGAGGAGCGGGCGACCGCGCTCGTCGGTCACGTACTCGGACCTGTAGTTGATCACCGTCTCGATCATCGAGATGGGCGCGGGGTCGAGCGCGCTCTCCACGCGGCCGATCTTGCCGACGACGCTCTCGACCTCGGGGATGGCGCCGATCGCCATGTCCTGCTTCTGGAGAACGTCCATGGCCTCGCCGATCGAAGCGTGCGGCATCGTCGTCGGCATCCAGAGAAACGACCCCTCATCGAGGGGCGGCATGAACTCCCGCCCGAACCCCGGGAACGCGTGGACGGGCCCGGACCAGAGCGCGTTCGTCCGGATCCTCTCCTCGGGCACGCCGAGCCGGGCGAGCCCAGCCGGAACGAACCCGAAGACCCGGTCGAACCCGATCCACGTCATCCCCCCGAAGAGGACGACGACGATCGGGAGAACGATGAAGGCACGCTTGTGGTCGAGACACCAGCCGAGCATCCGCGGATAGAACTGCCTGAAGATCCCAAAGCCGAGAAGGAGGACGCCGATCATCCCCACGACGAGAACGAGGTTCGGGAAGATCCCGCGCCCCGGCCCCAGGGGAAGCCAGTACCTCGTCAGCGTGACGACGACCAGAAGCCCGACGAGGACGAGGGGCGTGTACGCCGGGAGGCTGCGGCCGCGGCGCGCCAGGAGGGGGACCACGAAGTGACGGATCCCGAGAAGCGCGACCAGGGTACCTGCCCACCACGTGGTCGCGACCCCCACCGCGACGCCGGCCGCGATCAGGACCGCATGCCCGACGTCCCTCGCCCGCGCGCCGGCTCGCGTCCCGGGCGCTCCCGCGCCCGGCCTCGAGGCGCCGGCACCCCCGCCGCTTCCTCGGCGCAGCACGAGATGCGCGAGCGCGGGAATGACCGTGAGCGCCACGACCACCGACGCGGCGAGCGCGAACGTCTTCGTGTACGCGAGCGGCCGGAAGAGCTTCCCCTCCGGACCGATCATCGCGAAGACCGGAAGGAAGCTCACCACCGTCGTCGCGATGGCCGTGAGCACGGCGCCGCTCACCTCGGTGGCCCCGCGGCGCACGACCTCGCGTCGGTTCTCGCCGGGCGCCGCGCGATCCAGATGCTTCATGATGTTCTCGGTGACGATGATTCCCATGTCGACGATCGTGCCGATCGCGATCGCGATCCCCGAGAGCGCGACGATGTTGGCGTCGACGCGGAAGAGCTTCATCCCGATGAAGCACATGAGGACGGCCAGGGGAAGGATGCCTGAGATCAGCAGCGCCCCGCCGAAGTGCGCCACCATGACGATGACGACGATGATCGTAACCAGGATCTCGAGCGTGAGCGCGTCGTTCAGTGTGCCGAGCGTTTCGTGGATGAGCTCGGTCCGGTCGTAGAACGGGACGATGGTGACCTTGGAGACCGTCCCGTCTGCGAGCGTCTTCGTTGGAAGGCCGGGCGATATCTCGGTGATCTTGTTCTTGACGTTCGCGATCGCGTCGAGCGGATTGTGGCCGTGCCGCACGACAACGACGCCGCCGACCGCCTCCGCGCCGCCCTTGTCGAGGGCGCCGCGGCGCGTGGCCGGCCCGACGTTCACGGTTGCGACGTCCCGGATGCGGATCGGGACGCCGTCGACCGACTTCACGACGACGTTCTCGATGTCCTCGATCGACTCGATGAAGCCGAGTCCGCGGATCACGTACTCGACGCGGTTGACCTCGATCGTGCGCGCCCCGACGTCGATGTTCGACGCGCGAGCGGCCGAGTAGATCTCGCGGAGCGCGACCCCGCGCGCGCGCATCGCGCGCGGATCGACGTCGATCTGATACTCCCGCACGAACCCGCCGACCGACGCGACCTCGGAGACTCCCTCGGCCGACGAGAGGCCGTATCGCACGTACCAGTCCTGGATCGACCGCAGCTCCTGCGGGTCCCAACCGCCCGCGGGGTTCCCCTCCTCGTCGCGTCCCTCGAGCGTGTACCAGAAGACCTGCCCGAGCGCGGTCGCGTCGGGCCCGAGCGAAGGGTGGACGTCCTCGGGGAGCGTTCCCGCGGACAGGCTCGCGAGCTTCTCGAGGATCCGCGATCGCGACCAGTAGAAGTCGACGCCCTCCTTGAAAATCACGTAGATCGACGAGAACCCGAAGAACGAGAAGCTCCGCACGGTCTTGACGCCGGGCACCCCGAGGAGCGCGACGGTGAGCGGGTAGGTGATCTGGTCCTCGACGTCCTGCGGGGATCGGCCCATCCACTGGGTGAAGACGATCTGCTGGTTCTCACCGATGTCCGGGATCGCGTCGACCGGGACGGGATCGCGCGGGAAGCCGCCCAGGTCCCAGTCGAACGGGGCGACGATGACGCCCCAGGCGACGACGACGACGAGCGCCAGGGCGACGATGATCTTGTTCCGAAGACAGAACGAGATGACGCCGCCTAAGAACGACGCCTTCTCGGTCGACGTGTCGGTGTCGCGATCTGCCACGCTGTCTCCCTGGGCCGCGCCGGGTCGGGTTTACGTCCCGCCGTGTCAATCTGGGCCCCCGCCGGGTCGGGCCTGCGCCGCGCCGGGCCAGGCCCCGCCGGATCGCGGATCGGCCTTCGTGCTAGTGCCCGCCGTGCTCGTGGACGGGCGGTGTCTCGTTCCCCTCCGGGCTCATCATGCTCGGCTTCGCCCGGATCTGCAGAGCGCTGTCGATCTTGAAGGCACCCTCGGTCACCACCCGCTCGCCCGCGGTGAGACCGGAGAGCACCACGTAGTGGTCGCCCGCGCGCGCCCCCAGGGCGACCTCGCGCCCCTCGTAGGTCGGGCGATCGGTCCCGAGGATCTCGACGTAGACGACGGCCCGCTTCCCCGTGACGAGCGCGGCCGTAGCCGGGATGACGAGCGGTCCCCTATCGTGGTCGTGGGGCACCGCGCTCACGACGCCGCGAACGAACATGTCGGGCTTCAAGGCACCGCCCGTGTTCGGAATCTCGACGCGGACCTTGACCGTCCTCGTGCGCGGATCGACCGTCGGATCGATGAACGAGATCTGCCCCGACGTGGTCCCGCCGGGAATCGCCTCGACGCGGATCTCGACCGTCTGACCGAGCCTGATCCACGCGAGGTCGGACTCATACGCGTCGAGTTCGATCCAGACGTTCGAGAGATCGGCGATCGTGTAGATCGCCATCCCCGTCGAGACGTACGAGCCCTCGTTCACGTTCTTCTCGACGACCGTCCCGCCGACGGGCGCCGTGATCGTCACGTGCGGCTCGGCGGTCCCGCGGGTCTCGATCTCGCGGATCTGCGCGTCCGAGAGTCCCCACAGCCTGAGCCTCTCGCGCACGGCACCGAGCGTCGCGCGCGCCCAGTCGCCCGACCCGCTCTCCTCGGCCCGCGCCACGGCCTCCTTCGACTGCAGGAGCTCTTCCTGCGCGGCCAGGAGCGAAGGGGAGTAGAGATCGACCATCGGATCGCCCCTCCGGACGACGGCGCCCTCGTAGCTCGCGTAGAGCCGGTCGATCCGGCCGTCGACCCACGCCGAGATCGTCGCCACCCGCCCCTCGTCGTACGCGACACGCCCGACCATCTCGACCTCGGCCTCGACGTGGCGCCGCTCGACCAGGGCCGTCTCGATCTCCATGAGCCTCCTGCCCGCCTCGGAGACCGTGAGCCGGCGCTCGCCGCCTTCGTCTTGGATTTCTCCCTCGATCGGCACGAGGTCCATCCCGCAGATCGGGCAGTCGCCCGGCTCGGGCTGCTGAATCTGCGGGTGCATCGGACAGATCCAGGTCGACGCGGCCGCCGTCACCTCCTCCTCGACCAACACGAGATCCATCCCGCATATCGGGCAGTCGCCCGGTTCGGGCTGTCGTATCTGGGGGTGCATCGGACAGATCCACGTTCCCTCCGCGGTCTCCCCCGACGCCGCGTGGTCGTGCCCAGGTTCCGCGTCAGGACGCCTCACGATCGCGAGGAAGGTCCCCACGATGATCAACAGCACCACGATCGGGATCAGGACTCTCGCGTTCTCCCGCAGGAATGGCATTGGTCGCTCTCCTTCGTGCGTTCGGTTCAGCGCTACGCCGTCACCGCTCGCGCCCGAGAAGCTCGTCGAGCTTCGCTGCGCGCTGCGTCCGGTCGGCCCGTGCGCGCGCGAGCGCGAGCTCGAATTCCAGTAGGCTCGCCTCCGCCGCCACGAGGCTGTCGAAGTCCGCTCCCCCGCCGCGGTAGGACGCCTCCGTCGCCTCGAACGACTGCCGCGCGAGCGGCACCTGGCGATCGCGATAGAGATCGACGCGCCGCTCAGCGTCGCGAAGCCTGAAGAGCGCCATCTCGAGCGCCGCTACGAGGTTCCTTCTCTCCTGCTCGAGCGCCCCGCGCGCCGCCGTCTCGTTTGCGTCGGCCTCCCGCACGGCCGCGCGCCGCGCGCCGAACCAGATCGGAAGGGTCAGGGACGCCGATGCGATGAGCGGGTCCTTCCCGCTCTCGTCGACCGGCATGGCAGCCTCGCCTGTGACGATGTAGTCGAGCCCGAGCGTGAGATCGGGGAACTGCCCGAGGCCAGCGAGCGAGGCCGCAGCCTCGGCGGCCTCGACGTCGTGGGAGAGCGCGAGGAGCTTGGGGCTCGCCGCCAGCAGATCGATCGACACGTCTCCGGGGTCAAGCGCCCGCGCGGCCGACGGCGCGCTCTCGACGGTCGGGATGCGATCGGGCCACGGGAGCGGGCCGTCGGCGGCGAGGTTCGCCGCGGCGGCGAGTCCCGCCGAGAGCGGGATCCGCATGTCGATGGCCGTCGCGAGGTTCGTCTCCGCGCCCGCGAGGGCGATCTGCGCCTTCATGAGGTCGGCGTAGGAGGCCGTGCCGGCGCTGTACGCGCTCCGAACGACCCCCTCGAGCCTGCGAAGAAGGTCGACACGCGTCTCCTGGATCGCGACCGCCCGAGCGAGGTACGCGTATTCGCAGTACGCGTCGGTCACGCTCCTGATCACGGAGAGCCGCGTCGCGCGGTGGCGCTCGCTCTCGGCCGCTGCGCGCGCACGCGCAGTGTGTTTCTTCTGGGAAAGCTTCCCGAAGAACGGGAGCGTCTGGCGGACGCCGAGCTTCTGCTCCTGCGGACCGACGCGCGTCTCGACCTCATCGATGAAGTACCCGTAGCTCACGACGGGATCGGGAAGCGACCCGACGACGGCCGCGCGCTCCGATGACGCGGTCGACCGCGCCCTCGCCGACTTGAGCAGAGGGCTCGTCGCGAGCGCGTGCGCGAGGTAATCGTCGAGCGATCGACCCGCGACGGGATCGGCGAGCGCGGGGATCGGGTCGCGACCGGCCGGCGGCGCGGACGCATCCCCGTTCGCTGCGACGGCTGCCAGAGGCACGGCCGTCGAGAAGACGGCCGCCGCCAACGCGCACACGAGCGCGACGATCGCGCGTGTCCGCTCGGAGCGGCTCGGTTCGGATCTGAACTCCATGGTCCTCCGTCTGATCGGTCCTGTTCCCCACGAGGGGACCAGAACGCCCGGACCGGCTCTCTCCGGTCGCATCGTACATCACCTTTAGACGCAGGGTTGGGGAAATCGTCGCGGCGCTCGGGAGGCCTGCGGAGACCGTCAGTGCTTGAGGGAGGCGAAAAAAGCGTGGCCGCAGCCCAATGGGAGGCGTGCGGCCACGTGGGAGACTTGGCGTTCGTGAAGAAAGCCAAGTCGGCCAACTCATGATCGGGAAATGCCACTCGGGGGACTCCGAGAGGGATTCTAGCATGGGGTCCGGAACGGGCGCAAGGCCGAACGAAAATCAGCGCGAATTTCTCGTAACTCCTTTCATGAAGAGCAGTTAGGCCTATCGGCGGGGATCGGGGATTTCGTCCGGCGGGTTAGGGGCCTGCCGAGGTGGATCGACGGCCTGTTCCTGCGGGAGAAGGCGCAGAACGAGCTCCCTGGCCGCCCGGACGGCCTTTCCGCGGTGGCTCACGGCGTTCTTCTCGTCCTGGGCCATCTCGGCGTAGGTCCGGCCGTGCCCATCAGGCAGGAAGAGCGGATCGTACCCGAACCCTTGACAACCGCGCGGTTCCTCGAGAATCGTCCCCTCCGTCCGACCCTCTGCGGTGACGACCTCCGTCCCCGGCACGGCGAGCGCCACGACGCAGCGGAAGGCCGCGCGTCGAGCGGGCCGCGGGATGCCACGAAGCTCATCGAGGAGCTTGCGGTTGTTGTCCTCGTAGGTGACGTCGGGACCCGCGAACCGGGCAGAGAGGACGCCCGGCGCTCCGCCCAGCGCCTCGACCTCGAGGCCGGTGTCGTCGGCGAGGGCGGGAAGGCCGGTCGCCTCGGAGAGCGCCACCGCCTTCAGAATCGCGTTCGCCTCGAGGGTCGCGCCGTCCTCGACCACCTCCGGCACGTCGGGGAAGTCACAGGCAGACACGAGCTCGATCTCGAGATCGGCGAGCATCCTCGAGAGCTCAGCAGCCTTGTGGGGGTTGCGCGTGGCGAGAACGAGCTTCATGTGAGGCACTTCCTCCGGCCGCCGCCGGGCCGTCGACTGCGAGGTCGTGAGGCCGCTGCCGGCCACGGGGTCGTGAGGCCCCCGCCGACCGCGAGGTCGTGAGGCCGCTGCCGACTACGGGGTCGCGAGCTCGTCGACCGTAACGAGGCTCACGTTCGGGAGCGGCGCCCCGAGGAATCGCTCGGCCTGCTCCCGGAACCGGTGCGGAACGTCGCTCACGAAGAACCGGTGCTCGGGCGGTGCGCCCGGCCCGCGCGCGAGGCCCAGTGAGGAGAGCCGCTCCGCGACCTCCCTCGCCGTCTCCTCGGCCGAATCGATCAGCTTGACGCTCGGCCCGAAGACCTTCCCGATCGTGCCCTTCAGGATTGGGTAGTGCGTGCAGCCGAGCACGACGACGTCGATCCCGGCGTCGCGGAGGGGTGTCAGGTACTCGTGGGCGATCACGAGCGTCACCTCGCGGTCGGTCCACCCCTCCTCCGCGAGCGGCACGAAGAGCGGGCAGCTCATCTCGAGGATCTCGATGTCTCGGTCCAGCTTGCCGATCTCCCGGCGGTAGGCGTGGCTCGCGATCGTTCCCTCCGTCCCGATCACGCCGACCTTCCCGATGAGCGTCGACGAGACGGCGGCGAGCGCGCCCGGCGCGATGACGCCTGTGACCGGTAGGTCGTAACGCCGCGTGAGATCGTCGACCGCCACGGACGAGGCGGTGTTGCATGCCACCACGACGATCTTGACGCCGTGGCTCAGGAGGAACTCCGTGTCCTGCACGGCGAACTGCTTGACCGTGTCCTCGGACTTCGGCCCGTACGGGAGCCGGGCCGTGTCGCCGAAGTAGACGATCTCCTCACCGGGAAGCTGTCTCATCAGCTCGGCCACGACGGTGAGTCCGCCGATGCCGGAGTCGAACACCCCTATCGGTCTCGATGCCGCGTCGCTCACGTGTCTCGCTCCTCCCGATCGGGCCGTTCGACTCAGCGGTATTGCCGCGCGTCGAAGAGGCCGCTCGCGTCGATGTGCCCCGCGATCGTCTCGATCTCCTCTCCCTCGACGAGAAACTGCACGCCCTCGAGGTCGGGGAAGTTGCTCGCCAGGGTCCTCACGACCGATCGAATCGTGAAGAGCTCACCGGTCGAGCCGCCAGGGTGCCCAGTCAGAAGCTCGTTTGAGAAGTCGACGTAGGCGGCGCCCGTCTCGTCGAAGAAGACGGAGAGGACGCGGGTGCCCGGGGGAATCGTCCTGACCGCGTCTTCACGGCGCGGCCCGGTCACCAGCTCCTGGAGAATCTGCTTCGCTCGGGTCGCGCGGTCCTCCGCCACGACGATCTCTCGCCGTTCCTCGACGAGGTCCATCGCCGCACGATCCCCGAAGGCGAGGACGACCGATTGGATGCCCGTGCCGATCTCCTCCTCCATGATCGCTTCCGGATCCAGCTCATCCACCGTGTCACGCTGGCAGAGCGCGACCAGGAGCACGATGGCGACCACCATCAGCACGACGACGATCACCCTGAGTCGTAAGGCGCTCACTCATTCCCCCTGTCCGATGTCCGGCGGTAGGCGACGATTCCTCTCGCGATGGCCTCAGCGACGCTCCGTCTGAACCCGCGGTCGAGGAGCCGCTCCTCCTCGGCCCGGTTCGAGATGAAGGCCGCCTCGATCTGGATGGCCGGCATGGCGCAGCCGGCGAGGACCGCGAGGGTCGCGCTCCGGATCCCGCGGTCGCTGTCCGGGAACGCTGCGGCCATACCGTCGTGGACGGCCTTCGCGAACTTCTTGCTCTCGTCAAGTTGCCGCTCCTGCACGCGCTCCCAGAGGAGCGTCTCGACGGCGGCCGACCGACCGCTCCCCCCGTGCCGCTCAAGCCCGCCGCGCTCCGGCGCGTGAGCGCCCGACACGGGGCGCGGGCGATAGTGAAGGACCTGGAACCCGTTGGCGGTGCTCGAGAAGTGGGAGTTGACCTGGAGGCTCACGAAGAGATCGGCGGCAGCAAGGTTCGCGAGCTCCGCGCGACGCTTCGGCTCGATGAACTCGTCCGAGTCCCGGGTCATGAAAACGTAGAACCCCTCCCCCTCGAGTTCCTCCTCGAGCTCCATCGCGAGCTCGAGCGTCGCCTGCTTGGCCGGGAGGCCCGTCGGCCCCACGCCGCCCGATTCCCGACCGCCGTATCCGGGATCGATCATCACCGTTCCGACGCCGATTCCAACGTCGCCCAAGAGATCCTCGGGCGTGGGCACGAGCGAGCGGGGTTTCATCAGGGCCGGCGCCGGGATTTCTGACCCCCCGCCGGGTCCGACGGCGACCTCGATGCGGTAGGGATTGACGAGACGCTCCGCCGCGTAGCTCCCGGCGTCGTCGGTCACACCGATCACGACGCGTGCGCCGGAGCCGACCTCTTCGACCGTGACCCGCGAGACGAGTCCTTGTCCCGAAAGCGCATCCAGGGTGTCGATGGCGGACGCCTCTCGCACGAGGAGCACGACCGTCCCCCGCTGCGCGTTCTCGACCGAGAAGTCCGCCCGGGCCGAGAGCCCGAGGATGACGGCCGTACCGTCGCCGCGCTCCTCGATGACGACCGACGTGATCGCGGGTGCGAGCGTCCTGACGGCGACGTCGCCGCCTCCGCCGTCGGGGACTATGCCTGCGTTGACCGCGGGACCGAGCGCGACCGTGAGGAAGGGCTCGGGCACCCAGAACGAGCCGTTCCTCAGGAGGGCGCGACGCCTGACGTTCACGACCTTTCCATCGAGCGTCGCGAACTGGTTTCTGTCGGAGACGGTGATGCGGCGCCCGTCGGTCACGAGCGTCATCTTCCGTGTTCTGGGGTTCCAGTGGCGGGACGAGCCGAAGGCGCGCGCGAGGTCGGACAGGCGATAGTAGGTGACACCGCCGACCGCGATCGTCTCGACGCGGTCGGTCCTCGCCCCTCCGTTGAAGACGAAGCGGCGGGCGGCGGACGCGACGGGCGGCGACGTCGCCACCGCGAGACCGACGGCGATCGTGAGGGCCGCGGTTCTGATCCAGCGCGCCCGCATCTTAAGTCTCCTCGCCTCGGGCACGGCGCCTCATGACGCGTTCCATGTCGCGAGCGGCGTCCCGCTCAGCGATCGTCCTGCGCTTGTCGTAGGCGCGCTTCCCCCGGCACAGCCCTATCTCGAGCTTGACCCGGCCGCCCTTCAGGTAGACCGCGAGGGGAATGAGCGTCACGCCCTTCTCCCTGACCTGCCTGTGAAGCCGCCGGATCTCGCTCCGGTGAAGAAGGAGCTTCCGGCGTCGTCTCGGCTCCACGTTGAACCGGTTCCCCTGCTCGTAGGGGCTGATGTGCATGCTGTGAACGAAGACCTCGTCGTCCTCGATCCGCGCGAAGCTGTCGACGAGCTGGACCTTCCCCAGGCGCACCGACTTCACCTCGGTGCCCCGGAGGACCACACCTGCCTCGACCGTGTCCACGACATGATAGTCGTGTCTCGCGCGCTTGTTCTTCGCGATGATCTTGATGTCGCCGCTCACGTCCACCTTCCCACTTGGCGCCGGGCGGACGCGGCCTTCGCCTGGAGCCTGAGGGGCACCCTGCCGCAACATCGCCCCCCGGCGACGACACACGACGCCGACCAGCTCATGGATGCTAGCAGAGCGTGGGATCGGGGGGCAAGGCGATTCGGGGGTGGACAAGGGCGCTGAGACGAGGGGCAACGGGCCATGACGCGGCGACGAGGGCATCGCGCCCGGGCCTGGCGACCCCCGCACGGGTGCCGCTGATCCAGTCGTGCGGACTCCCAATAGAGAGCGGGCGGAGGCGCGCCACCCCCACCCGCTCGATCGGCTCGGCTTTCGCCGAGCCCCGCCATGCCTCGGCGGTCGTGAACTCGAGGTCCCACACGACCGGTTGAGCACCGACCGTCGCGGGTTATCCCCCCCGAGAGAATGAAAGGGAGCCGGCACTGCCGAGAAGAGGGCCGCCACCAACGCGGCTGTGACAACAGGTTGCGTCGTGCATCTTCTCTCGCTGGCTTGAGGCAGCTCCCCTGATCGGGCGAGCGCCGGCCGTTTCCGTTCCGTCTCCTTCCAGGTTCTTCCTGAGTCACCCCTCAGGTAGACGGCTGAGCAACAGAGAACGCCGGACCGCCGCCGGCGTGGACACATCTCTCACTATTAGTGTACCACAGATCTTACAATCTGTCCATAACTGTCTTGCACCCGACCTCCACAATGACCGGATTGCGCTCCTACGGCGCCGGCCCCACTCCGCTCGCATCCCACCGTATCCTCGACCACCCGTGAACTCGGTGGCACGACTGCATCGCGCGGTGATATGCTGAGACCATGCTGGCAAGGGGTCCATCGAACGCGGGAGGTGTCATGACAGGACTGCGAGTGCCCTCCATCTCGATCCTCCTCCTCGCCTGCGTCAGCGCGGCGCCGGCTGCCACGATCCTCGTCCCGGACGATGCCCCGACGATCCAGGGCGCGATCGTCATCGCTGCCGATGGCGACCTCGTGCTCGTCGCTCCGGGAACGTACGTCGAGAACATCGACTTCCTCGCGAAGAGCATCACTCTCGATAGCGAGTCCGGACCAGCGGCCACGACCATCGATGGGAGCGGCCTGACGGCCGGCTCCGTGTACGGCTCGACGGTGCGCACGGGCGCGCCGTGGCCGGGCTCGACGCTCCGCGGATTCACGGTCACCGGCGGCATCGGGGAGCTCATATACGGCAACCGCTGGGGGGGCGGGATCATCGCCGGAACCGTCGGGCAGACCCGCCGCTGTACGATCGAAGACTGCGTGGTCTCCGGAAACACCGCGCTTCTGGGCGGCGGCATCGCCGTCTACCAGGGGTCCGACGGACTCATCGATGACTGTCTCATCGAGGGGAATGAGGCCACGAACATCGGAGGGGGCTTGTGGTTCAACCAGACGCAGAACGCGTGGGAGGTACGCTCCTGCGTCATCGCTGGGAACACCGCATGGAACCACGGCGGCGGAGTCCACGTCGACCTGGCGATCAACGCCGGGGGATACGGGCCCTCCATCGAGAACTGCACGATCGTGGGGAACACGGCGCAGAGCGGCCACGGCGGCGGGGTCTTCTGCAGCAGGTTCTCCCACCCAGACCTGACGAACTGCCTCATCACCGACTCGACCAACGGAGAAGCGGTCTACTGCGCCGAGGGATCCGGCCACGTCGCCGAACCGGTCCTCACGTGCTGCGATCTCTACGGAAACGCCGGCGGGGACTGGGAACACTACTGGATCTCGGGGCAGTACGGTGTGAATGGGAACATCAGCGAGGACCCGCTGTACTGCGCGGGCGCCGCGCCCGAGGATCCCTATTCCCTCCGTGACGACTCGCCGTGCGCCCCGGCGAACAACCCCGAGTGCGGCCTCATCGGAGCCCGCGACGTCGGATGCGGTTCGTCCCCCGTCTCGCCGGCGAGCTGGGGCCGCATCAAGGCGATCTACGAGTAGGGGCGCACGACGCCGCGTGTCGTGAGGAGGAACCTCGCGTTCGCAGATGGGTGCTACAGAGCATGATACGAGGGCCGGGATCAGTCCCGGCCCTCGCCTTCGCTATGCTCCCGCGACGCGTCGCGCCTGTGTGCGTGCGCGTCGTCTCACTTCCCGCGGGTCTACTTCAGAAGCACCATGCTCTTCTCGAGCACCTCCTCGCCGACCTCGAGCCGGTAGAAGTAGACGCCGGATCCGACGCGTTGTCCTGCAGCGTCACGACCGTCCCACGGGACGGAGTGGCGTCCGGCCCGGATGATCACCTCGCGATCGACGAGCGTCCGCACGTGGCGGCCGGCCACGTCGTAGACTGCGACGACGACGCGCGCGGGCTCAGGCAGATCGAACGCGATCCAGGTCTTCGGGTTGAACGGGTTCGGGTAGTTCCCCCTGAGCGCGTGGCTGTCGGGGATCGTGTCGTCCTCGTCGACCCCGACGTAGTTGGCCGCGATGTCCGAGTCGCCGCGCGGCTGGATCTTGTACTTCTCGTACTGGTACGCGACGACTCCCATGACGCAGACGCTGTCGTCGACCGTGGGCTCGTAGGTGTAGTCGCCCCACGTCCCCACGCGGCACCTGTCCCACGGTTCCCCGTTCGTGATCGTCCAATCCCCGAGCTCCACGTCCTCCTCTAGGACCACCGCGCGGAGCGCGTGGACCAGCACGCCCTCGTAGCGCTC
>JALGVU010000194.1 GCA_025774545.1 bacterium
TCCGGCTCCTGCACGTAGACGTCGAGCGTGGCCTCCCATTCCGCGCGAGCGTGCGAGGGCGCGGCCGCCAGGACGACCAGGACGATCGCGAGGACCACGGGGGCCGTTCGCTTCTCCATCTCGAGCCTCCCAGGCCAGGAACCTGTTTCCGTGGCCTCAGACGTCCAGCATCGCCAGGCTCTTCGTTCGAACGCGTGGGAGCCGGGCGGTGGCAATCCTGGTCGCTGTCAGCGCCCCGGCACCGACAGGACGCTCGTTCGCTTCTTGAGGGTTCGGAGGACGAGGTAGCACACGACCGCCGCGATTAGGGCCGCGATCCAGCCGGGGCCGAGCTCGGGTCTGCCCGTCGCCACGAACGATCCCTCGCCACGAACGATCCCAGAAGCTCGAGAACGACGAACGAGACCACGATCGCGAGCAGGCCCGAGTACTCCCTGCGCAGGACCTTCCTCAAGGAGAAGGGAAGCGTCGGTGGGGTGTGCCTCCGGAAGCTCGGGATGAAGGCGGGCGTCCTTCGAGCCCACTCCTCGAACTCCGTCCCGAACCGCCCCAGGAGGAAGTCCTCCTCGACGAACATGATGCGTTCGTAGTAGAGCCAGAACACGAACGCGTAGATCGTGGGCGCCCACCAGGCCTGCGTGAACATGAAGAGCCCGAGGGCGAGCAGGAAGTTGCCCAGGTAGAGAGGATGCCGGAGCACCGAGTAGACGCCGGTCGTGTTCAGGTTGTCGGCCTTCTGCTTGTTGACATTCCGGCCGGACGTGCCCGCGGCGGCGTATCCGATCGCGATCGCACGCACGACGAGACCGAGGAGCGCGACGACGACGCAGATCCCGTCGTAGAACACTCCCCAATCGTGCCCGCCGCCCGGCGACCTCCCGGCCCACGTGCCCGCAACGAGGAGACCGATGAGCACGAGCGGAAGGTAGCTCCGCCACCGGAAGAGCCACGTGCCGCTCTGGAGGAACTCGTCCCGCAACTGCACGAAGTACCGCCTCCCTTCCCCGTCTCCTATCGGATCGCGAATCGACCGCGGCGCCCGATCGATCGGCCCACGGCGTCGCGGGACGGCGACCCTACCACATCAGCCGCCCGCGCGCTCGCCCGTATCGAGGCCCGGCGACGCCGTCTCGCGATCCCCGACCAGTCGATGCACGAGCGCCAGGAGCGCGACGGACACGAGGCCGCCGATCACGGTTGCGAGCACGTCCTTCGCGTCGAACGTCCCCTTCGGCAGGTGCGGCTGCAGGAACTCGTACGCGATGTAACCGCACACGACGAACAGAACGACACGGTGCGCCTGCCGCCTGTTCGAGTGCAGCACCGCGACCATGAAGAAGATCTGCGTCACGACGCCCGTGAGATTGCCGATCGTGTCCGCGACTCCGAGGTCGTTCGCCCCGGCGCGGTAGACGATCGGACGGTAGACGAACCTCCCAAACTCGGTCGTGAGGAAGGCGAGCACGAACAGAACGAAGTAGGCGACGCGGAGTCGACTCACCCTGAGAATCGATTCGCCGTCCGTGAAGAGCCCCACGAGTTCCCTCCACACGCACGCGGGTCCTAGAGACTGATACCGAGCCCGAGCCGAAGGAAGGCGCCGCTCAAGCCGGTGGAGCCGCCGTTTGCGTAGTCGATGAACACATGTCCGAGACCCGATACACCTTCACAGTGAGCTAGGTGACATCGAAGCTCTCGAAGCTGAGAGAACGGCATCCGATCTCGCCCACGAAATCGAAGTCGACGAAGGGCGGCCGTTCGGTGTCCGCTGCCGGCGTGGCGGGAGGTGAGGACTCCTGCCGAACGAGCGTCGCTTCCCCACGGGCACGACAGGCATCACGACCAGGCGCTGCATCCCTGGGCGAAGGCCCCGCCGCGCATGACTCCCGCGCGTCCTGAGCGGCGGTGGCTCCCGCGAGGCAGACGAGGATCGCGATCAAGATCCAGTGTCGGGGAGTCACTGTCACCTCCCCTCGTTCGCATCGAACTCCTCACGGGTCAGGCCGAACAGAACGTCGTCCCAGTACTCACCGTCCAGAAACCACCGTCTACGCCGCCTTCCCTCTTCCTTGAACCCGAGCTTCTCGTGAAGCCTGATCGAGTCCACGTTGCTGGCGACGCAGGCCGAGTTGCACTTCTGGTAGCGCCGCTCCCAGAAGCCGAACCGGAGGAGGATGCGGACCGCGTCGGCGGCGTAGCCCTTGCCCCAGCGCGCCCTGTCGACGACGACCCCGAAGCTGAAGACCCCGTTCCTCTTGTCCCTGCTGTGAAGTGAAATGCCCCCGACGTCTTCTCCCTCGAAGGTCTCGATCCTGAACAGGATGGGGCCGTCGCCTTCCTTGCAGCCGCGGTACTTCTCCAAGGACTCCTCGATCAGCTCGACCGAGGTCGGCAGCTCGACGCCCAGCTGGAGCGCGCGGCGCGAGGGGCTGTCGAGGAACGTCGCGAAGCTCTTCCCAGCGTCCGTCTTCCGCACGGGGCGCAGTCGCACCTTCTCGCCCTGCCAGAAGTACCGCGAGTAGTCGAGGGCCACATCTTCCACGGGTTCCTCCTGAATCGAGAGTGGGGATTCCGTCGACCCACCGCGACCGTTCACGGCGCGGTCGGTCGATCCTGCGCGAGGAACTGCCCAACGAGTCCAGCCGCTCGCTCGATGCGCGCGTTCAGCTCCTCTCGGCGCGCCGGGCGGGCGTGCGTCATCGCCGCGCCCCGCAGGCCGTAGTACACGTAGAACCCAGCCATGAAGAGCTCGAGCCGTTCGAGCTCTTCCGCAGGCATCCTGCCGAACTCCGCGTACCCCTCAAGCAGGGCATCGCGATACGCCTGGTACGACTCGTCGTCTCGGACGTGCTCGAGCGCCGCCGCCCGGTCATACATCCAGTAGCCGAATCCCGAGCCGTCGAAATCGATCGGGCGCGGTTCTCCCCGCCAGAAGAGCAGGTTCGCGGCGCCGTCAAGGCCCGCGCGTCGCGTGAGCGATGCGGAGTGCGGCGGCCGCCCTCTCGACGGTCAGTACCGGCGTGTCAGCGGCCGCCGGACGCTGCGGGACGGTCAGCGGTTCGGATCCAACTCACCGCGCCTGAGAACGTAGACGATCCAGGGAGCCGTGGTGCTCTCGCTCACCCAGCGGTACGGCTCCCCCTCCTTCCCGAGGGGCGCGTAGGCGCTGACCCTGGTCAGCCCGGCGGCTCGGTACACCTCGCGGTAGTCCTCGTCCGCCCAGACGATGTCCACGACGGGACGCCGATCGTCCGCATCCAGCATGACGATGCGCACCGCGTCCCCGCTTCCCGCCGTTCGATTCTCGGGGAAGTCCTTCGTGGAGAAGGAGGCCCACTCGTTGACGTAGATAGCGGGCGATGAGACGACGCTCACGATCCGCCCGCTCTCCGAGAGCAGGAGCTTCAGATCCTCGAAGAGACCGGCCTTCTTCTCCATTGTCGGGATGTTGTCGAAGGTAAAGACGGACAGCACGAGGTCGTACGTCCCAGGAGTGAAGACACTCAAGTCCCCGTCCTCGACGAGGTGGTACTTCCCGTCGGGATCGAGCTGCCGCGCCTGGGCCAGCATGTGCTCCGCGATGTCCACGCCGATCACCTCGAAGCCAAGCTCGCGCAGGAAGCGCGTCGAGCGCCCGGTCCCGCATCCGAAGTCGATGGCCCTCCTGCCCCGGACGTGCTCGCCGATGATCGCGGGGAGATCACGGTACGCCAGGTAGTAGGTGCCGGGAAACTCGAGCTTCGCGTAGGCCTCGGCCCGTTTCCTGTCATCGTAGACGTTTGGGAATGCTCTGGTCATGATGACACCTCTCGCGCGAGCCTGGCGGTCCGGCGCGCGCATCGACCGCCGGTGAAACAACAAAGCCGTGGAGTTCCCGCCTCGCGGCGAATAGGGAGCCCCACGGCCTCATCCTCGTCGTCTCAGCTCCACCAGAGGCAAAGCACTGTCCACGCGGTCAATCATAGCCCGCACAGGGCCCACGCGTCAACGGCGCTTACGCAGAACCGCGGGCAGCACGCACTCAAGATCGCGGACGCGGTCCGTGTCGACGGCGTCACCGCGCGAGTCGCATCATCCACCTGCGGAACTTGACGAGTGGAACCGCCATCCTCGGAGCCACGTAGACGGCCGGCCGTCTCTCGATGCAGCGCTCGAGGTGATCGACGGCCTCCTCGACGCTCATCATGAGCGGCCTGACGTCGCCCTTCGCCATGTTCGTGTCGACGAACCCGAAGCGCACGTTCGTCACGAAGACACCTCTCGCACGAAGGGCCAGCGCGAGCCCAGCGAGGTAATTCGAGAGACCCGCCTTCGAGGCGTGGTAGCTCGGCGCCTCAGCGGACACGAGCTCGTCGGCGAGGCTCGAGAGGCCGATGAAGTGGCCCCCGCCTCGAGCGACCATCGAGGGGATGACGACGGCCGCGGTCCTCACCATCCCCGTGAGGCTGACGTCGATGACGTGCGGCTCGGCTCGCATGTCCTCCGGGTCGAGCGGGTCGCCGATCCCCGCTGCGTAGACACACAGATCGAGGGCGCCGTCCGTGTGGCACCGTCCGCGACCGCTTCCCGAAGCAGCTCGTCGTAGCCCTCGGAAGTGGCGACGCGAAACCGCTCGCTGAAGTAGTTCACGGTCGCTCCCGGATGTCGTCGTCGGGCGGGGCGCTAGCCACTCCGATAGAGCCCCTTGATCGTGCTCCACGTGCTCGGGCGCCGCCCCTCGGGCAGCCCGGTGTCGGATCCTCCGGCGATCGGCCAGAACTGGAACGTGCAGTCGAAACAGAAGCCGTCGTAGTCCGCCGAGAACCACCCGTTCCACTCGGTCTCGGAGAGGATCACGCCCGCCAGCGTGTAGGTCTCCGAGCACGCGCCGCTCACCGTCCCTGTTGCCGTGAACTGCATCGCCTCGCAGTCGATCGTCCCGAGAAGGACCGGGAGCGACCCCGCGGACGGCGTCACGGAGATCTCGCCGTTGCCCAGATCCTCGATGAGCCAGGCGGAGACCGTCCAGTCGATGAGGCCGTAGGCGCACGAGTAGTGGAGGACGGGCACGGCCTCGTACCACCCTTGCATGAGGCACTGTCCGGAGGCCTGGGGAACCACGGCCAACATCAGGGCGGCCGCCATCAGCGCGACCAACACGCAGAACGCACGGAATCGAAGTGCCATGTTGCCTCCTCATGTTGTCGAATCGTCCCGCGCCGACCCCCGCGCGGCGCCGCACACCGCCGTGACGACCAACGTCAGTCGATCCCCCGGCGTTCGCGCGCCGCTGGCCCGGTCCTCCTGACCCCGCGGCCGGGTCGGCTCGCAGCAGTCGCCCGCTCAGGGCGTCATCGGTACAGCGCCTTCAGCTTCCCCCAGGTGGTTGCCCTCA
>JALGVU010000499.1 GCA_025774545.1 bacterium
CCCCACTTGGCGTCGTTCCCGTTGGTGAATTGGAACCGCTCCGTCCCGAGGGCGACGAGCGGATTGGTTCCGGTCGTGTCCCACCAGGAGACCCACCACTCACAACCGGGCCAGGCCTTGACCTTGTGGAGCTTGTGCGTCCACCCGGCGGGCTCCACCCAGCCTCCGTAGTCCTGAGGATCCTGATCGTAGACCTGGACGTGGAAATCGTAGCGCGGGCCGTTCGGAGTGACGTCGTACCAGTACGTGTCCGGATGCGCAGGAGTCGTGACGGGCCCGTGCTCGCAGACGACGTGATCCGAGGGGTACCCCTCGATCCAGCACCAGAGCGCGCTGTAGGAGAATATCGCGCCGTCCCAGTAGACGTCGGTGTCGTTCAGCTGGCCCGAGTAGTTGTGTCGGACGACCAGCGTCTTGTTCTCCGTGTCGTACTGCTCGTCGCTGGGCAGGACACCGTAGTCGAATGTGAGAGGGAAGGGGAACGGATTCCCGGGACCCGGATGTCGGATGAAGCACGTGTCGGAACCGACGCCCACCCACGAGTAGTCGTCCCAGTCGAAGATCGAGAGCGACGCGACGATCGTGTCGGTCCCCGCGGTCGAGACCTTCGTGACAAACAGGCTTGACCAGAAGTGGTAGCCGCGGTAGTCGTAGGGCACCTCGTGGACGTACGCGTAGTACGTGGTGTCCGGATGGAACGCCACGTAGGAACCCGCCGACGTCGCGCCCGCGTACATCGGCTCCCAATTGCGAGCGGGGTCGGGCGGCGCCGTGGTGGGATCGTACCCCCAGATGTCGTCCGGGGGGGCGTCGTCGATCGGCCAGGAGTAGTGCGGGAGCGGCGGGAGCGTCGAACGTTCCTCACGCGCGGCGGTGGGAAGCGCCAAGAGAGCGACCGCGACAGCGAGAGCAAGTACCACAAGAGTCGATCGCATGAGTCACCTCCAGTGCAAGGCAGTGGGACGTGTGCAAGCTAGATGACTGACTGTGGCGCAGCCAGTATACCAAGTCACGTCACGTATGTCAATGGAAAGACCACGGTGACTTGATCTGGAAGAGAAGACGGGATCCGCTGTCGCGCGCTGGGTCTGGCGGGCGCGCGGTGGCGCAGGTGGAGCCTGACGGAGGCGCGGAGGGCGTGAGGGAGCAAGCGCAGGTCGGACTGTGATCCGGAGGGAACGGCGTCAGTCGCCCTTCTCGAGAACGTACGTGATCCTGTGAACGAAGACCTCCTCGAGCCCGGGAACGAACGTGAGGGGCTCGAAGAGCCGCGACGCGAGCCTGGCCGCCCGAGACTTCGAGATGTTCCGGCCGACGCTTCCGATCGGCCGCTTCGGGTGGAGAACGACCCTCCACGGATGGTCGCGCAGGAGCCGGCGGAACCCGCGTAGTGTCGTCCCGTTCACGGAATTCGACCGCTCCCACCACTCGGGGTCGGGCGAGCGTCGCTGGTACCACGCCGCGTCCTCCCCACGCTCGTCGAGGATCTCGAAGTACGCCCTGATCAGTAATGGAAGAACGGGAGCTTCGTCACCTGGCTCAGGTGATGCCCGGTGGGATGGTAGTAGCCCGGGAAGACGACGAACAGCTGGCCTCCGGGCCGAAGCACGCGCCAGCACTCGTCGAGCGTCTTCCTCACGTCCGACACGTGCTCGAACACGTCGTACGACAGCACGGCGTCGAACGACTCGTCCTCGAGCGGCAGGGTCTCACCCTTCCCCACGAAGAACTCGGCGTTCATCCCCTTGACGCTGGCCATGTGCTCGGCGGCGTCGATGAGGGTTTGGCCGACGTCGACTCCGACGAGGCGGGTGAGTCCGTAATGCTCGTACCACGCCGCGCCCCGCCCGCCGTTGTAGCAGCCAAGGTCGAGCACGGTCTTCCCCTCGAGCAGAGGGCGGAGGTCGGCGCCGAAATAGTGATCCCAGGGGTACTCGATCTCCTCGCGGTACTTCACCTCCGCGGAACGGAGCATGACGGCCTTGCGCTCCTCCTCCGACGCGTTCACGAAACTCTCGTGGTGGAAGACACCGTGGAGACCGCTCATCTCCTGCGAGGGAGGTTTCGGCACGACCTCCTGTACCTTCATGAGGAACTTGGCCGTCTTGACGTCCCACGTGGCAAACCACATTGGTGCCTCACTTGGTTGAGCGGATCGGGCACGGCCCGCGGTCGCACGACCGCCCTCGCCCGGGCTTTCTCACTGGGTGAGTGACCGTGCGTCCTCGTGCGCCGGCAGAATCATCTGCCGCTCCCTGGCAAGTCCCGCAATGTGCCAAGTCCCCTGGCGGTGGTCCACAGCGGCCCGAGGACCCGAGCACCGGCGGCTTGACCGCGAGGGGCTCGTGCGGCACACTGGCCCGGCCAGCGCGCCGGTGATCGCTCAGCCGGCGCTGCGCCGGCGGAGCACGCGGCGAGCCGGTCTCCGCGGCCGCTCGGTGCCCACAGGCGACCTCTCAGAGAGCCGCCGAACGGAGGACCATGATCGGGCCATTCCGGAGAATTGCGCTCCTCGCCGCTCTCATCGCGGCGGCCGTGTTGGTCTACGTCGCGGGCTGTTCGCGAGAGGAGGCCGCCCCCAACATTGTCCTCGTCGTGCTCGACACGGTCCGCCGGGACGTCACGGGCTGTGGGGACGGACCGAGCTTCACACCCCACCTTGACCGGATGATGAACGACGGCACGCGCTTCACGGACGCCTGGGCGACGGCGCCGTGGACGCCGCCGTCCCACGCCTCGCTCTTCACGGGGCTCCTCTCGTCCGACCACAAGTGTACCGCTCGGAACCCCGTCCTGT
>JALGVU010000500.1 GCA_025774545.1 bacterium
CGGCAACAACTTGGCCAGTGGCCAATTCTCGTTCGTCGGTGGCGGCCGTGGGAGCCGAGCGCGGGGCGATTACTCCGTCGTCGGCGGGGGGGGCGGCGAGAACGCCGTCGGCCTCCCTGACACCAACTCTGCGTCCGGTAACTACTCAGTCGTCGCCGGAGGCTGCGGCAACACTGCCGGGCGGTACTGGTCGCCAGGGGGTTCCTACGCCGCGGTGGGCGGTGGTTTCAACAACGACGCAAGCGGCAACTTCGCCACTGTGCCCGGCGGATCCGAGAACACAGCTCACGGCGACAACTCCTTGGTGGGCGGTGGTTTCCTGAACGACGCGAGCGGCGACTTCGCCACGGTGCCCGGCGGATCCGAGAACAGGGCTCACGGCAGCTATTCGTTCGCTGCCGGGCGCAGAGCGGAGGCCATGCACGCAGGGACGTTCGTGTGGGTCGGTCAGCACGGGGGGCGGCCCCCTTTGCCCTCTTTCAGCTCGACCGGTTCTGGGCAGTTCCTGATCAAGGCCTCCGGAGGCGTGGGCATCGGCACGAACGACCCTCAGGCCGAACTGGATGTGGCAGGCACCGTGAGGATGCAGGGCTTCGAGATGTACCCGGTCGGGGTGCCCGGGTACGTGCTGACCTCGGACGGGTCCGGTGCGGGTGCCTGGGCGGAGGTGCCCGACGACGGAGACTGGACCGTCGTCGACGATGACATCTACCAGGGGACGTCAGGGGACGTTGGAGTCGGCACGCCGACGCCGTCCTCAAAGCTCGAGGTCGTGGGTACCGTCACGGCGACGGCCTTCGTCGGTGACGGAAGCGGCCTGACCGGCATCAGCGTCTCCGAGACGGACCCCGTCTACTCCGGGGATCCGGCTGCGGGGATCGCGGCCGGCGACATCACGAACTGGGACACGGCCCACGGCTGGGGCGACCACGGCGTGGTGGGCTACGTGACGACCGAGACCGATCCGACGGTCTTGGCCAGCGTCAAGGACGGTGTCGACTGGACCGAGCTGACGGGGATACCGGACCCCCGATGACGCGCTCGAAGTCGTCGGCACGGCCCAGGTGACCGGGTTCAGCATGCCGACGGATGCCTCGGACGGCTTCGTCCTGACCTCGGATCCGGTCGGCAGCGCCTCGTGGCAGCCGGCCGGGCTGAGTTTGCCGTACTCCGGCTCGGTGTCCTCCGCCCACCTTGTACCGGCGTTTACGGTGACGAACACCTACAGCTCCGGTCCGGGCGGAGGAGCCATACAGGGCGTGGCCCAGGGCGATGGTGTGGGCGTGTATGGGCTGGGGGTGGGGGAAGGGGGTGGTACGGGTATTGGTGTGTACGGCAAGGCCGACGGGGACGGGATGATGGGATGGGGTGTAGTCGGGAGGTCAGACGTAGTCGGCGGCGGTGTAGGTGTGTATGGCTTCGGCTCTATGCTCGCAGGTTCGTTCGACGGAGACGTCGATGTCCTCGGCACCCTCTGGAAGGGCGGCGGCGGGTTCAAGATCGACCACCCGCTGGACCCCGAGAACCAGCACCTGTACCACTCGTTCGTGGAGAGCCCGGACATGATGAACGTCTACAACGGCAACGTCGTCCTCGACGACGCCGGCGAGGCTCTCGTGGAGCTGCCGGACTGGTTCGAGGCACTGAACCGCGACTTCCGCTACCAGCTGACGTGCATCGGCGGGTTCGCGCCGATCTACATCGCAGAGAAGATCTCCGGGAACGCCTTCACGATCGCCGGCGGCGAGCCGGGGATGGAGGTCTCGTGGCAGGTGACGGGCGTCCGGCAGGACGCGTTTGCCGAGAATCACCGGATCCCCGTGGAGGAGGACAAGCCGGACGACCAGCGTGGGAAGTACCTCCACCCGGAGGACCACGGCAAGCCGGAGACGCTGGGGGTGGGCTACGAGACGAGAAGGAGACTCTCCGAGATGAGCGGGTCCTGGCGGGACGAGTAGGGCCGCAAGGGACTCCTCACTCCCATGTCCGAGTCAGCGCTGAGGAGCCAGCCGCCGCTGGTCTGGGTGGTGGGACTCGGCCTCCTGGCTGACCACATGAACCGAGGGTCGAATCTGTACAACTTCCGGGGTGCACCTCCGCTCGTGGGGTGCACCTCCTATGGCCTCACTACTCCCCCCGCGCCTGCCCCGGCACCACAACCTCCCCCGTGTAGCTCGTGTGCATGATCGCCCGCACTTCCTCCACCGAGGACGCGCGCCTGAGCGCCCACATGAGCTTCGTGACGATGCACTCCGTGCCCATGTCGTGGCCCTGGATGGCGCCGAGGTCAAGAAGCCGCCGCCCCAGGTCGTCAAGAAGCCGCCGCCCCAGGTCGTATCGCTGCATCACCGTCGCGCCATGGAGGCACTGCGTCGTCACCACGACGGGGATGTCCCTCTCCACGGCGAGTTCGACGGCCTCCTGGTGTTCGTACGCCACGTTGCCCGTCCCGAATCCGCGCAGGACCAGCCCGCCGATGCTCCCGCCCACGAGGCCCATGAGGATGTGACGCGGCATGCCGGGCGCCAGTGTGACGATGACGACGTTCTCATCGAACCCGGGGGCAGGCTCGAGCGCCCCGTCCTGACGCCGCCGATGCTCGGGAGCCAGCAGGATGTCGAGTCGGATCTCCCCCACCAGCGACCCGTTCACCGATTCGAACGCATCGAGCCGCGACTCGAACACCTTCGTCGCGCGGGCGCCGAGGATGATCTTCCTGTCGAACACGACGAGCACGCCGGCGACGTCCATCGTCGCGACGCGCACCGCGTTCACGAAGTTCCTGCGCGCGTCCGACTCGATGCGCCGTCCCGGGATCTGCGATCCGGTGAGAACGACGGGCTTCCCGAGGTTCCCGAGCACGAACGAGAGCGCGCTCGCAGTGTAGGCCATCGTGTCCGTCCCGTGCGTGATGACGAACCCGTCGTAATCGTCGTAGCGCTCCGCGACGACCGCGGCCACCCGGTCCCAGTGCTCCGGACGGATGTTCGAGCTGTCGATGTTGTCGATGTGCGCGACGTCGACGGCGGCAACCTCATCGAGTCGCGTCTCCATGCCCGTGAGGTTGCTGATCGCGCGATCCAGAGCCGGCGTCAGCAGGCTTCCACGCTCGTCCTCCTCCATCACGAGCGTACCGCCGCAGAA
>JALGVU010000038.1 GCA_025774545.1 bacterium
GCCGATCGCGTGGAGATCGGAGGGTGCCAGCGTCTTGACGGTCGCCTGGGTCCCGACGGGCATGAAGATCGGCGTCTCGATGACGCCGTGAGGCGTGACGAGCTCGCCCGCGCGGGCGTTCGTCTCGGTGTCCTCGGCGATGACGCGGAATTCGAACAAGGGTGTCCTCCGGAAGCGCGGATGCCCGCAACTCTAGCGGGCGCTTCCGGGGATGTCAAGGCGGGGCCGTGTCGCGCCGGGCGGAGTCGCCAGACATCTTGATACGATCCCGCGTCGCCGGGCGCGTCACCTGAGAAGCGCGACCTTGCCCCCTCGCTCCGAGGCGCCGGTCCGGATCCGGTAGAGGTAGATCCCGGACGCCACCGGCTCACCGAGGTGGTTCCTTCCGTCCCACGTGAGTTCGTGCGGACCCGCGGCGAACTCGCCCCGCGCGAGCGTCCGGATCCTCTGACCGCCGACATTGTAGACGGTCACCTCGACGCCCAGCGCCTCGGGCAACGAGAACGAGATGGTCGCACTGTCGTGGAACGGGTTCGGGGGCTCGTCGTCCGGAGCGATGACTCGGTAGAAGTACCGCATGCCCGTCGTGAGGCCGGCGATCGTGTACGTGTGTTGGTGGGCGTCCCCGTACTCCGCCGCACCTCGTCCCGAGCGCGTACGACGTGTCGAGACCCCACTGGATCATGCAGCCGCCATCCCTGTCGAGCTGCCGGAGGACCTCTCTCGCCGTGATGTCGTCGGACCAGGTGAGGGAGGCCTTCTTGCGGGGCGGCTCCGGGAAGCTCGCGTGTCCTGAGCCACGACGGCGGCACATCACCTGCCCTCGACGCCGAGTCCCCGGCCCCCAGAGCACCCCACCGCAGCCGCCTCGCTCTCTCTCCCAGCGAGGACGAGAACGGCCCTGCCTGACCGGGGTCTCCGAACCACAGTGGGTTCTGCCAGCTCCCTCCCTCGCCAACACTCTTGACCGCCTAGGGGAGTACATGCAGAATGCCGCAGCTCACCATTAGACAGCGGTTCATATCCGTAACGTACAGCCTGCGCATATTCGTAATGCCGGACGACGTTTATTTACATATGGTGACGCATCTTATGCTAGAGTATGAGACGTACCAGAACGCAGGCCGCTGTACCACGTGACGCGCCTCAGAACCGCGGGAACAGCGCCTTCTCCGACGAAGGAGGAGTTCATGAAACCGCTCTGGTCAGGCCATCCGATCGTTCCCTTCGCTGTGCTCCCCCCCCTCCTCCTGCTGCTCCTCCTCCACCATCCGGCTCCCGGCGCAATGAGCAGCTCCGCGGGCGAAGCAGTGGCCACGCAGCAGCCGCTCCGCTCGGCTGCTCCCGCTTCTCTCGTGTCGGCCGGTGCCTCAGCCGCGAAGTCCCGCGCGGGATCACTGCGCCACGCGCCCCCCGACTCCGTCACTCTCCTCCAACTCACCTGTGAGGTTCGCGACACACAGAGTGGAGACCTGATTCCTGCACGCTGCACGGTCACTGATGCCGACGGTGAACCCCGCTTCCCCTGTCCACCCGATACCTGCTACTACCACGCACCGAGCTGGGCTCATGACGGGTACTTCTACTCCCGCGGTGTCTTCTGCGTCGAGGTTCCCGCCGGCGCCACCGTAGTCGGCGTTGGACGCGGCTTCGAGTACTACCCCGCCAGGCTCACTGTCGATGTCCGTAGCGACACTTGCATCGTCTTCGAGCTTCATCGACACGTCACCATGAGTGACCTGGGATGGTACTCCGGAGACACCCACACACACATCAGACACTGCCCGATCGTCTACGACCTCGTTCCCGAGGACGTCCTCGGCATCGCGGACGCCGAGGGACTCAACGTCGTCTGCTGTCTGGACAACGATTACCGTTTCACTGGCGGGCCCGCGCCCTGCAGCACGCCGCTCTGTGTTGTCTACATGACCGAGGAACAGAGAAGCTCGGTCTTCGGGCACTCCGCGTGCCTCGGTCTGTCCTCCTTGGTCCAGCCCACGAGCTCAAGGTGGTGGCCGCTCGTGATGGACGTCGCCGACGCTGTTCACTCCCAGCCCGGAACCGCGTTCATCGCCGCGCATCCGGTGAGCACAGATGACTTCTTCGATCTGGACTCGGTGTCGGGGCGTATGCTCGCCCGCGAACTCCCGGTGGACGCGGTTCATGAGAGAATCGACGGCTACGAGGTCCTGAGCTACAGCAACGTCTGCGATCAGGACCTGGTGCTGAGCATGTGGTACGGGCTTCTGAATTGCGGGCACAGGCTTGTCGCCGTCGGCGCAACCGATGCCTGCGTGGACAGGCTCTACGATCGGCCGCCCGGGGGGTTCCGCACATATGTCCGAATACCAACGGGGGACTTCGACTACAACACGTGGAGCCAGTCCCTGCTCGCTGGAAGGACCTTCGTCACAAACGGCCCCCTGTTTACGGGCATCACCGTTGAAGGACTCGCACCCGGTGGCCTATTGGAGAGCAGCGGTGTGGACTCCCTGGCACTCTCCGGGTCGTTCTCCGTGACGTCGCAGTTCCCCATCTCCCGAGCTGAGATCATTGTGAACGGCGCTGTCGACCAGGCCGTCTACTTCCCCCCGAATACCCTCGCAGCTAAACGTGAGTTCATCGTCTCGATCCACCGGAGCTCCTGGGTCGCAGTTCGGATCTCGGGCGAGAGCGGGAACTGGTTCACCCAGGGCAACTGCCCGTTCGCTCACTCCGGCCCCATCTACTTCGAGCTGGATGGTGAGCGCGTTATCGAGACCGAATCGGCTGAGTTCTTCGTTCAGTGGATCTCCGACCTCTCGACGCTTTGCGAAGAGCAAGGCGAATGGGACGACCCCGCGGACTCCCTCCGGGTAGTGACGGAGCTGGAAGGGGCGATCAACTTCTACGAGGCCCTCGCGCTGGGGATGGCCACGGAGCTCAGGGAAGATCAGGAAGCTGCGCTGGCAGGGCGTTCCGGCGTCGTGGCGTGCTGTCGTCCGAATCCCGTGAGCGGGGGCGCTCTCATCGATCTCGTCCTGACGGCAAGCGGGCCGCTGGAGATCGGCGTCTATACCGTGGCGGGACGGCGCGTCACGACGCCATTCAGCGGAGAGCTTGCCGCAGGAAGACACACCCTTACGTGGGACGCCAAGGACTCCTCAGGACGGCCTCTCGCCTCAGGCGTCTACTTCCTCTTCGTGAAGACCGACGATCGTGTCGAAACGCAGAAGGTCGCGGTGGTCCGGTAGTCAGGTGAGCATCGTGTCGCGTGCGTTCGGCGCCGGACGCGCTGATCGCTCTTGCCGGATTGTCAAGGGGCCTTCAGAGCACGATCATCGCGTCCCCGTAGCTGTAGAACCGGTACCGCTCGCGGACCGCCTCGCGGTAGGCCGCGAGGACGTTCTCCCTTCCCGCGAACGCGGCGACAAGCATGAGCAGGGTCGAACGCGGCAGGTGGAAGTTCGTGATCAGCGCGTCGACGCACCGGAACCGATGCGGCGGACGGATGAAGAGGCCGGTGCTCCCCGCGTCCGGTTGGACGCGCCCCTTCTGGTCGGCGATCGTCTCGAGCACGCGGACCGTCGTCGTCCCGACGGCGACGATCCGACCTCCGCTCCTCCGAGTCGCGTCGATGGCCCGGGCGGCCTCGCGGGAGACCTCGTAGCGCTCCTCGTCCATCTCGTGCTCGCTCGGATCCTCCGCCGTGATGGGACGGAACGTCCCGGCGCCGACGTGCAGGATCACGCGCGCGACGCCGATCTCCCTCTCGGCCAGGTCGTCGAGCACGGCGTCGGTGAAGTGGAGTCCCGCGGTCGGTGCGGCCACGGCCCCGCGAACTCGGGCGAAAACGGTCTGGTACCGCTCGCGGTCGAGCGTCTCGGGCTCCCGATCGATGTACGGGGGCAGCGGCACGCGGCCGAGGTCCTCGAGAATGTGATCGAGATCACCGTTGAAGGAGAGATCGATCTCGCGCTTCCCGCCGGGCAGCGAGCGCACGACCCTCGCGACGAGCCGCCCCTCACCGAACTCGAGGACCATGCCCCTGCGGACCCGGGCGGCGGGCCTCACGAGCGCCTCCCAGCGATCGAGCCCGACCTCCCGGAGAAGAAGCACCTCGACCTTCCCGCCGGTCCCTCTCTTCCGTCCGAGGAGGCGGGCCGGGATGACCTTGCTCTCGTTGACCACGAGGAGATCGCCCGGCGCGAGGAGTTCACCCAGGTCTCGAAAGACCCGGTGCTGGATCGCACCCGTCTCGCGGTCCATGACGAGCAGGCGCGATTCGTCGCGCGTCTCGTTCGGGTACTGTGCGATGAGCTCCGTGGGGAGCTCGTAGTCGAAGTCGGCGGTTCTCAATGCGTGGATTCCGCGGAGGCCCGGACGCCCCAATCCCCACGGGGACAGAGGCCACTCAGGCCGTCGCGTAGCGCTCCCATTCGCTGTAGACGCAGCCGCAGTACTGCTGCCGGTAGACACCCATCTCCTTGGAGGCCCGGACGCCCTCCATCACCTTGGGCCGATAGTCGCGGTAGAGGAACTCGACCCCGTGCTGCTGAGCCGCCTCCTCTCCCGCTGTCCGAATCGCGTCGTGGTCCTGTTGCGTGCTCACGAGCATCGACGTCGTGAAGGCGTCGAAGCCCCGCTCCCTCGCGAGGCCCGCCACCCGATCGAGCCGCATCCGGTAGCAGATCGGGCAGCGTTCGTGCTCGTGTCCGACGACCTCCCGGAGGAACTCGGTGAGCCCGTACGGATCCTCGCGGATGATCTCGACTCCGAGGGCCTCCGCCACCCGCCGGGCGCCCTCGCGACGCCGCTCGAACTCCTGGAAGGGGTGGACGTTCGGATTCAGGAACGCGGCCGAGACGTCGTGCCCCTCGGCGGCGAGCTCCCGCGCCGGCACGATGGCGCACGGCCCGCAGCAGACGTGCAGGAGCACCTTCATCGCGCGTTCCCTCTCCGTTGCTACCGGGGATCGTCTGTGACCTTGCGCCCCGCGCCCGTCTTGCGCTCGCTGTGAACTCAGGTGCGGCGCCGGCTGTCTGACGTCCTGGGTCCCGCGCCCGTCTTGCGCTCCCCGCGAGTTCAGGCGCGCAAGCGCCGTGTGTCCGAGCGGGAGTGCAAGCACGGCGCGGGGCCGCTGGTCCCGGGCGCCGCCCCGCTCCCTAGAGCAGCTTACCCTGCTCCCGGGGAGCCGACCGCGCGCCGAAGTACTCGTGCGCGGCGGGCGTCGCCTCGCGGCCGCGAGACGTCCGTTTCAGGAGCCCCTCCTGGATCAGGAACGGCTCGTAGATCTCCTCGATCGTCTCGGACTCCTCGCCGACCGCAACGGCGAGGCTCTTGATCCCGACGGGGCCGCCGGCGAAGCGGTGGATCACGGCCTCCATGATCCGCCGGTCCATCTCGTCGAGACCGCGCTCGTCGACCTCGAGCCTGAGCAGCGACTCGTGCGCCACGGGCGCCGTCACGCGGCCGTCGCCCACGACCTCCGCGAAGTCGCGGATCCTCCGGAGGAGCCGGTTCGCGATCCTCGGCGTGCCGCGCGACCGCTTGGCGATCTCGAGCGCGCCGGCGTCGTCGATCGGGACGGCGAGGATCCTGGCCGAGCGCCGCACGATGCGCGCGAGCTCGTCCGGATCGTAGTAGTTCAACCGTTGCGCGACTCCGAACCTCGACCTCAGGGGCGACGTCAGGAGACCCGCCCTCGTGGTCGCGCCGACGAGCGTGAACTGCTCGAGGTTGAGCTTCACGGTCCGCGCCGACGGTCCCTTGTCGAGGACGATGTCGACGGAGAACTCCTCCATCGCCGGGTAGAGGTACTCCTCGACGACGTGCTGCAGCCGGTGGATCTCGTCGATGAACAGGATGTCGCCGCGCTTCAGGTTCGTGAGGATGCCGGTGAGATCGTACGCCCGTTCGATCACGGGGCCGGAGGTCGAGATCAGCTCGGTGCCCATCTCGGTCGCGATGATGTGCGCCAGCGTCGTCTTGCCGAGACCCGGCGGACCGTAGAAGAGGCAGTGGTCCAGTGGCTCATCGCGCTGCTTGGCCGCCTGGATGAAGATCCTGAGGTTGTCCTTGAGGTTCTCCTGCCCGACGAACTCGGGGAACGCGGAGGGTCTCAGCTTCGTGTCGTACGTGGCGTCGTCGTTCGAGAGGCTCGGTGTCGTCACGCGTTCCGGCGTCTGGCTCTCCATCTCCTACCCCTTCCTGAGCGCGCGCCTGATGAGCTCCTCGACCGGAAGATCGTCACCGCCCTCGCGCCGCGCCTTGAGCACGGCCTCCCGCGCAGACGCCCTGTTGACGCCGAGCGAGACGAGCGCGAGCACGGCGTCCCCGACGTCCTCGTGCCCGGGCTCGGCGACAGCGCCGATCGACCGGACGTCCATCCCGGAGAGCTTCTCCTTGAGTTCGACGATCATCCGTTGTGCGGTCTTTCTACCTATTCCAGAGATGCTTGTCAAGAGTCCCAGGTCCTCCTCGACCACCGCGCGGTGGAAGATCTCGGGCGAGAGCCCGGAGAGCACCGCGAGCCCGAGCTTCGGTCCGATGCCCGAGACCGAAATCAGCGCCCGGAAGATCGTCCGCTCGGCCGCGGTCGCGAAGCCGAAGAGGTCGAGCGCGTCCTCCTTCACGTGGAGGTGAGTCAGAAGCGAGACGTTCTCGCCCTCGTCCGGGAGCCGACGGAACGTGGAGAGCGGAACGAGGAGACGAAGCCCGAACCCCCCGACGTCGACGACGGTCTCGGCCGGCGACTTCTTCGCGAGCTTCCCTTTCAGGTGTGCGATCATCGCAGAACCGCTCCGCTCATCTTGTGAATGTGGCAGATCGCCACGGCGACGGCGTCCGACTCGTCCTCGCGCATCTCGGCATCGGGGATCTCGAGGAGCCTCTTCACCATCGATGCGACCTGGACCTTGGACGCGGACCCGATGCCGACGACCGACAGCTTCACCTCGCGGGGCGCGTACTCGTATATGGGAAGCCCCGCGTCGGCGGCCGCCAGGAGCGCGACGCCGCGCGCGTGGCCCAGCATGAGGGAAGACTTGACGTTCTTGGCCTGGAAGACGTTCTCGACGGCGACCTCGTGAGGCCGGTGGATAGCGAGCTGGCGAACGACCTCGGCGTGGATTCTCCGAAGCCTCTCGGGAAGCGGGGTCTTCGGGGACGTCTTGACGCTGCCCCAGGCGAGAGCGCGGAGACGCCCCGCCTCCTGCGATACGACTCCGAACCCCGTCACGATCGTACCGGGGTCGATGCCGAGCACGACCACCTTGTCGGCCAAGGGATCACCCCTCGTCCTTGAGGAGCTCCATGATCTCGTCGGAGATGTCGAAGTTCGCGGAGACGTTCTGGACGTCGTCCTGATCGTCCAGGGCGTCCATGAGCTTGAGGACCCTCCGGGCGGGATGTTCCTCGAGCTTCACGGTCGATCCCGGAATCCGTGTGACCTCGGCGTGGTTCACGTCGACGCCCGCCGACGTGAGCGCCTCGCGGACCGTGGCGAAGTCCTTGGGATCGGTCGTGATCTCGAAGCTCTCGCCCTCGGTCACGAGATCCTCCGCTCCCGCCTCGAGCACGATCTCGAGGACGCGGTCCTCCTCGTTCCCCTCGACCGGGACCGTGAGTATACCTTTCTGCGTGAAGTTCCACGCGACGCTTCCGCTCTCGCCGAGGTGCCCGCCGTGCTTCGTCAGTATGTTCCGGATCTCGCCGACCGTCCGGTTCTTGTTGTCGGTCAGAACATCGATGATGAGGGCGACGCCCTCGAGGCCGTACGCCTCGTACACGACCACCTCGTACGTGACGCCCTTGATCTTGCCGGAGCCCTTCGCGATGGCCTTGTCGATCTTGTCGTTGGGCATGTTGGCCGCCTTCGCGGCCTGCACGGCGGTTCGAAGCCTGATGTTCGTGTCGGAGTCTCCCCCGCCCTCGCGCGCCGCCACCTCGATGAGGCGCGCGTGACGATTGAAGATCTTGCCGCGCTTCGCGTCGACCGCCGCCTTCTTGTGCTTGATGCTGTGCCACTTCGAGTGTCCGGACATCCGATTCCTCCCCAGACGACTGCTGCCCGGCCGTCACGGTCGCCCGTCGCCGGCTGCTGCTCGACCACCGCGGGCTCCCGATCGACGTCCGCGGGCCGCTACTCGACCTCCGCTGGCTGGCCCGCCTCTGCGACGACCTTCGCCTGCACGTCGGGTGGCGCCTGCTCGTAGTGAGAAAACCCCTGCTCGTAGAAGCCGCGCCCGCCCGTGATCGACCGAAGGTGCGTCGAGTACTTGTAGAGCTCCGCGAGAGGCACCTGCGCCTTCACGATCTGATAGCGGCCCTCCTGGCCCGTCTCCCGGATCTTGCCGCGGCGCGACGAGATGTCGCTCATGACGTCGCCCAGGAACTCGTCAGGGACGGCGACGCGGATGTCGTAGACGGGCTCCAGGAGCACCGCCTTCGCATCTTCGGCGGCGGCCTTGAACCCGAGCGACCCCGCCATCTTGAAGGCCATCTCGGACGAGTCGACCGGATGGACCTTGCCGTCGTAGACCGCGACGCGGACGTCGACGACCGGGTACCCGGCGAGCACGCCCCGGCCCATGCGTTCCAGGACGCCCTTCTCCACCGCAGGAATGAACTTCGACGGGATCGACCCGCCGACGATCTCGTTGACGAACTCGAACCCGGTGCCCCGCTCGACCGGCTCGAGCCTGATCCAGGCGACGCCGAACTGCCCGCGTCCGCCGCTCTGCTTCTTGTACTTCCCCTCGGCCTTGGCGCTGCCCCGGACCGTCTCGCGGTACGGGATCTTCGGCTTCTCCATTTCGACCTCGACCCCGAACTTGTCCTTGAGCTTCTCGACCATGACGTCGAGGTGGAGATCGCCGAGGCCCGAGACGATCGTCTGCTTGATCACGGGGTCGAACGCGGCCGTGAACGTAGGATCCTCCTCGTGCAGCTTCGAGAGCCCCGCGTTGATCTTCTCCTCGTCGCCCTTCGACCTGGCCTTGATGGCCACCGAGAGCACGGGCTTCGGGAAGTCGACGGGCGAGAGGATGATCGGGTCCGTCTTCACGCACAGCGTGTCGCCGGTCGAGGTCTGCTTGAGCTTCACGACGGCCGCGATGTCGCCGGCCGTCACCAGCTCCATCTCCTTGCGGTCGCGCCCGATGAGCGCGTGGATCTGCCCCATGCGCTCGCCCTCGTCCTTCGTCGCGTTCAGCACCTCGGTGCCCGCCGTCACCGAGCCTGAGTAGACGCGGAAGAGCGACAGCTCGCCGACGTGCTGCTCGGCCACCGTCTTGAAGACGATCGAGGAGAAGGGAGCGTCGGCCGAGGCCTGTCTTCTCTCCTGGTCCTCGCTCCTCGGCTTCGTCCCGACGGCCCGCGGGACGTCGGCCGGCGACGGCATGACACCGACCAGGAGATCCATGAACGGCTCGACGCCGGCGCCCGACGCGGCGACCGTCGTCACGACCGGCACGATCGATGCCGAGGCGACACCCGCGCGGAGCCCGCGCTTGATCTCGCTCGGAGAGAGCTTCTCATCGCCGAAGAACTTCTCCATCAGCTCCTCGTCGGATTCGGCGGCCGCCTCGATGAGCTGGTTCCTGAGCTCGGCGACCTCGTCCGCCATGTCTGCCGGGACGTCCCCCTTGGCGAGCTTCCCGCCGTCGTAGACGTAGGCCTCTTCGTCGATGAGATCGACGACGCCCCTGAAGCCGTCCGCAGAGCCGATCGGGATCACGACGGGGACCGGCCGCGCCCCCAGCATCTCGACGAACGCGTCGACGCACTTCCTGAAGTCCGCGTGTTCCTTGTCCATCTTGTTCACGCAGATCGCGCGCGGAAGCTCCATCTGCTCGATGAACTGCCAGACGAGCTCCGTCCCGACCTCGATGCCCGCCGGCGCCGCCACGAGCATCACGGCGGAATCGGCCACGCGGAGGCCCGCCTTGACGTCCCCGTAGAAGTCGGCGTAGCCGGGGCAATCGAGCACGTTGATCTTCGTGCCGTTCCACTCGCAGTAGCCCACACCCAGGTTGATGGAGATCTGGCGCCTCTTCTCGTTCTCGGCGTAGTCGAGCGCGGCGGACCCATCCTCCACCCTGCCCATCCGTGAGAGAGCGCCCCCCTTGAAGAGCACGGCCTCGGCGAGGGTGGTCTTGCCCGCGCCGCCGTGCGCGACGAACGCGACGTTTCTGATCTTGTCGGGAGACGGAGATTTCATCGTTCTTCCTTCCGCGGTCTTGGCCACGTGCCTATCGGGATTGAGCTACTGGAGCGTATCAAACGATAAAAGATACCAGCCCTTGGGCCCTTCGTCAACCCGAAACTCCGACATTCCGCTTGCGCCTCCGGGACGCCCGTGGTATCTTTTGGGGTCGGACTCTCGGCCCTCCTCGAGGAGGGCCTTCATTAGAGGAAAACCGCCAGACCAGGCATGGAGGCACGGTCAGATGCTCGGGGCACTCCGTTCCAATACGAAAATCGTTCTCTGGATCGTCGTCGTGGGTTTCGTCGGGTTCATCTTCGCGGGCTGGGGTAAGGGGCTTCAGAGCTCCCGCCGCGCGGGCCCGGAGCGCGGCACGATCGGACGCGTCGACGGCGTCCCGATCACGTACCGCGACTTCACCGAAATGATGAGGGAGCGGCTCGTGACCTACGCCGAGCGCATGGGCGGCCAGGTCCCCGACCAGACGCGGGAGGTCATCCAGGAGGAGGTGTGGAACGCGCTCGTGAGCGACATCCTCGTCGAGAGGGAGATCGTGCGTTTGGGGATCGACGTCCCCGACCGGACGGTCGTCGACATGCTCTGGAGCAGTCCTCCCGACTTCGTCTACAACTCGGCCGCGTTCCAGGACGAGCAGGGCAACTTCAACTTCGACGTCTACCATCGCGAGATCCAGCTCAACCCGGAGCGCTGGGAGGGCATCGCCCAGGCCTATCGGACGTCGCTCCAGCGGCAAATGCTCCAGCAGGAGATCCAGTCGGCCGCCTTCGTGAGCGAGAACGAGGTCTGGGAGGAGTACGTCGCGACGAACGAGAAGGTCCGAGCCAAGTACGTCGCGGTCGACCCGCGGCGCACGGAGTCCGACGGCCTGGAACCGACCGACGAGGAGGTCAGGAACTACTTCGAGATGCACCGCGCCGACTACGAGAAGCCGGCGACCGCCGTCCTCGACTACATCGAACTCGTGAAGGAGGCGAGCCCGGAGGACGAGGAGGACATCATCGTGCGGCTCGGCGAGCTTGCCGACGCCGTGCGCGAGGGCGAGGACTTCGCCGAGCTCGCGAAGGTCTACTCGGAGGGGCCGAGCGCGCCCGACGGTGGAGACCTTGGGTGGTTCGACCGCGCGCGCATGGTTCCCGAGTTCACGGAGGCCGCGTTCGCGCTCGACGTCGGAGAGGTCAGCGAGCCGGTGAAGACCCCGTTCGGCTATCACCTCATCAAGATCGAGGAGCGAAGGGGCCGCGGCGACGACGAGGAGATCCACGCCAGACACATCCTGGTCGAGATCAACCCGAGCGAGGAGACACTCGTCGGCCTCGAGGAGGAGCTCTCGGAGCTGGGGCGCCAGGCGCTCGACGAAGGCTTGGCGGCCACGGCGGCCGAGGCCGGGCTCGAGGTGAAGACGACGACTCACTTTCACGACGGCAGGGAGATCCCGGGCGTCGGCACCATGCGTCCCGCGGTGAAGCTCACGTTCGAGAGCGACCCCGGGACCGTCCTCGGACCGTACGTCACGCCGAGCGCCTACTACGTGTTCGAGGTCGCCGAGCGCCTCTCGAGCTCCTTCCCCACCTTCGACGAGATCGTGGAGGAGATGGCCGAGACAGGCCGGGATCATCCCGCCAAGACCGCACTCGTGGCCGAACGCACGAAGGACCGCGCTCGCGCGACGGCCGACGAGATCGCCCAGTCCGTGAGATCGGGCGCGACTCTCGAGGACGCGGCAGCCGAGCACGAGCTCGAGGTCAGGGACACCAACCCGTTCAGCCGCCGCGACTACGTGTCGGGCGTCGGGAAGAGCAACCGTTTCGTAGGGACGAGCTTCGGACTGCGCACGGGGCAGACGAGCGGGGTCATCGAGGTCGAGCAACCGAACCGCTTCTACGTCCTGCGCGTCGAGGAGAGGACGGCGGCCGACCAGGAAGGCTTCGCCGAGGAGAAGGAGCAGATCAGGGTGCGGCTCATGCAGAGCGAACGGATCGCGATCTTCTCGACCTGGCTCCAGGGTCTCACGGCGAAGGCGGACGTCGAGGACTTCCGCGACTCCTACTTCTAGAATCACGAGACCGGCGGAGAGCCCCTCGACGGGACGCCGCCGGTTCCGCAATACGACGATCGATCGAACGGGAGGGTCCGGCTCACTCGGGCAGGAACCTCCCGTAGTCTTTGCCCACGATCACGGCGACGTCGACGAGCGGCGTCTCCGGCATCTGCTGGATGACGTTCGGGGTCTTGAGGAGCCTCGCGACGCCGATCGCGTCGTCCATGTCCCCGCTGCGGTCGATCACGATCGTCTCCGCGTAGTCGAAGTGGTCGGCGTTTCGGAAGTCGACGACGTCGTGCCCGTGCGAGCGAAGGAAGCGCGCCGTGCGGAGCCCGATTCCCTCGACGCCGCACCCGTTCATCACGAGTACGCGGGCCGGTCCGCCGTCGGCGGGCGGCGGCGCATACACACCGTAGAGGCTCGCCGCGAGGAAGACGATCGCGGCCAGGAGGCAGACGACGAGAATGGTGTAGAGGAACGACGCCGGCGTCCGCTTGCGCCTTCTGCGCTTCTTTTTCGCCACGCTACCCTTCTTCCGTGTGCTCCCGGAGCCTGTCGTAGGTCTCCGCCAGGAGCTCCGGTATGACCCTCGTGCGCCCGAGGACGGGCATGAAGTTGGTGTCGCCCTCCCAGCGGGGAACGATGTGAACGTGTACGTGCCCCGGGACTCCCGCGCCCGCGCAGTGCCCGAGGTTGATCCCGACGTTCATGCCCTGCGGCGCGAACGCACGCGTGAGAATGCCCTCGGCGCCGGCGACCGTCTCCATGAGGTCGCACCGTTCCTCGGGCGTCAGCTCGCCGAGCGTGCCCACGTGCCTGAACGGGGCGACCATGAGGTGGCCGTTGTTGTACGGGTAGGCGTTCAGGATGATGAACGAGAGAGGCGTCCGAAGGAGGATCAGGTTCTTGCGATCGTCGTCTTCGCCCGGCTTCTCACAGAAGATGCACCCGTCGTGAGCGTCTGCCATAAGGTACTCCATCCTCCACGGGGCCCAGAGCCTATCCATCGGCGAGACTCCCCTCTCCCTCACCCAGAACAATGTTATCGATCAGCCGGGTCGCTCCGACGAAGACGGCGAGTGCGAGCATCGCTCCCGCGTGGAGCGTCCCGACGTCCTCGAGCGTCCGGGCGTCGACCGCGGCGATGTACTGAACGCGCGTCGATGACTTCGACTCGATCAGCGCGCGCATCGTCTCGATCACCGACGAGGCGTCCCGCTCCCCGCGTTCGTAGAGGCTCATCGCGTGAAGCAGAGACTCGCGGAGGACGAGGGCGTCCGCCCTCTCTCTGTCTGCGAGATAGACGTTGCGGGAGCTCATGGCGAGGCCGTCCCGCTCCCGCACGATCGGACCTCGCACGATCTCGACGTCCGTGTCGAGATCGGCGACCATCCGCTCGAGCACGGCCGCCTGCTGCGCGTCCTTCTGCCCGAAGACGGCGATCGCCGGGCGCACGATGTTGAGGAGCTTCGCCACGACGGTGCAGACGCCGTCGAAGTGGCGGGGACGGAAGGCGCCGCACATCTTGCGCGTCATCTCTCGCACGCAGACCGAGGTCTGAAAACCATCGGGGTAGATCTCGTCGACGGACGGGACGAAGATGACGTCGGCGCCCGCCTCCTCGGCGAGCGCGGCGTCCCTCTCGAGGTCGCGGGGGTATCGGTCGAGGTCCTCGGACGGTCCGAACTGCGTCGGGTTCACGAAGATGCTCACGACGACGAGGTCGGCGAGCTCCCGCGCGATCCCGACGAGGCTCGTGTGCCCCTCGTGGAGGCAGCCCATGGTCGGGACGAACCCGATGACGTCGCCGGCGCCCGCCGCGGAGGACGACCACGCCTTCATTCCGGCAACCGAGCGGACGATCTCCACGTGCGCACCTCGCTCCTCGTCACTACTGCTCGCCGCGCACCTCGTCAGTAGCTCTCCTCGAGGGTCGGATACTCGCCGCTCTTCACGTCGTCGACGAAGCCCTTCGCGGCCTGCGACACGACCGACTTCGCGTCGCCGTAGCGCCGCACGAACTTGGGCGTCCTGCCCTCGACGTACCCCACGATGTCGTTCACGACGAGGACCTGCCCGTCGGTGTGAGGGCCCGCACCGATCCCGATCGTCGGGATCCCGATCGCCTCCGTGATCTCGCGACCGACCTGCCACGGGATCGCCTCGAGCACGATCGAGAAGCAGCCCGCGTCCTCGAGGGCCCTCGCGTCGTCGAGAAGCCGCGCCCTCGTGGCGTCGTTCCTTCCCTGGACGCGGTAACCGCCCAGCTCGTGGATCGACTGAGGCGTCAGGCCGACGTGTCCCATGACCGGGATGCCGGCCTCGAGGATCGCCTCGATCCTCGGAGCGAGCTTGGCCCCGCCCTCGAGCTTGACGGTCTCGGCGCCTCCCTCCTTGACCATCCGCCCCGCGTTCCTGACCGCGTCGGCGATGGACGCCTGGTACGACATGAACGGCATGTCGCCAACGACGAGCGCCCTCGGGCGCGCCCTCGAGACGGCCGCCGTGAGGACGATCATCGCGTCGAGGCTCACCGGAAGGGTGTTCTCGTACCCGAGGACGACCATCGCGGCCGAGTCGCCGACGAGGATCACGTCGACCCCGGCCTCGTCGAGGATACGGGCCGTCGTGAAGTCGTAGGCGGTCAGGACCGCGATCTTCTCACCGGCGCCCTTCATCGCGACGATCGAAGGCGCCGTGCGTTTTTTTCGTTCCATTGGGGGTGCTCCCCGAGCGGCGCTACGCCCTCGTGCCGATCGGCACGTAGTAGGCCGTGCCCTTCTCGTGCTCCTCGATCTCCCGCGCCAGCTCCTCGAAATCGGCGGTGCTGTCAACGAAATCGATGTCGTTCGTGTTGACGACGATGAGGGGCGTGTCCTTGTAGTGGAAGAAGAAGTAGTTGTAGGCCTCGTTCAGGGTCTCGATGTACTCGCGCGACATGTCGCGTTCGAACTCGCGGCCGCGCTTCCGGATCCTGTCCATGAGAACGTCGAGCGACGCCTGCAGGTAGACGACGATGTCCGGCTTCGCCACCTCGCGCTCGAGAAGATCGGCCAGGCGTTTGTAGAGAGTGAGCTCGTTGTCGTCGAGCGTGATGTTGGCGAAGATCCGGTCCTTCGCGAACACGTAGTCGGAGACGACGCGCTCCATGAACATGTCGATCTGCTTGAGCTCGGTCTGCTGCCTGTGGCGAGAGAGCAGGAAGAACAGCTGCGTCTGGAACGCGTGGCCGCGCATGTCCTGGTAGAAGTCGGCGAGGAAGGGGTTCTCCTCGACGATCTCGAGCTTCAGATGGGCGCCCCACTTCTTCGAGAGAAGCGACGCGAGCGTCGTCTTCCCGACGCCGATCACGCCCTCGATGGCAACGTAGTTCTTCCCCGGCAAACTTCCCCCTGATTAGGCAACCTTGGCCGGTGTGGGAGGACCGCCGACCCGGGTGACGTCGGAGTACGCGTCGCCCAGCTCCTTCACGAGCACGCGGACGTTCTTCCCGCTGCCCGGTACGAGCAGATCGGGCGCCACCTCCATGAGGGGAACCAACACGAAGGCGCGCTCGAAGGGGAACCAACACGAAGGCGCGCTCGAACATCCGGGGATGAGGAACCGACAGCTCGTCGGTCTCCACCTGAAGATCGTCGTAGAGCAGCAGATCGAGATCGAGGGTCCGCGGCCCCCACGGGTCCTTTCGGACCCGACCGCACCGATCCTCGATCGCCAGGAGTCGGTGCAGAAGCGCACCGGCGTCGAGGTCCGTCTTAAGCTCCGCGACGGCGTTCAGGAAACGCGGCTGATCCTCGGTCCCGCTTGGCTTCGTGTCGTAGATCGAGGACGTCGTGACGATCTCGGTTCCGGGGAGCGCCCCGACGAGCGCGAGCCCCTTCTTGATGTGGCCCAGCCGGTCGCCCAGGTTGGACCCCAGTCCGATCCACGCCCTATGCATGTTCCTCCTTGGACCGGGAATCGACGGTCCCGCCGGCGCCCGGAGATCAGCGCGTGTGCTCGACCTCGATCTCGACGTGGTCGATCGACCCCGCGATCGGGACGCTCGGCTTGCGGATGCGCACCAGGACCTTCGTCGCCTTGAATC
>JALGVU010000195.1 GCA_025774545.1 bacterium
CGTGACGCCGAAGAGCTTCGCGAGCTTGACGAGGGGGTTGTCGGCGATGTGGTCGGCGAACGCCGCAGACGACGGGCGCTTCACGAGGTCGCCGTAGGTCGGGTAGATGTGGATCATCTCCTGGACGCGGTGGAACGGCACGCCGAGCGTCTTCGCGAGCTGAGCCTCGTGGAGGAGCTCGGACGCGCGTTCCCCGAGGACGTGGATCCCGAGCAACATCCCCTTCCTGTCCGTGACGAACTTGGCCATCCCGACCGTCGCGCGGTCGGTGATCGCGCGGTCGATCCTGTCGTACGGGTAGCGGTAGACGCGGACGTCGTCGCCGCGCTGCTCGCGCGCCTCGGTCTCCGTGAGCCCGGCGTGCGCGAGCTCGGGATCCGTGAAGGTCGCCCAGACGATCTTGCCGTAGTCGACCCTGCGCTTGGTGGGAAGCGGCAGGAGCGCGTTCGGCGTCGCGATGCCCGCGTGATACTCCGCCACGTGGCTGAACTGGTAGGGCCCGACCACGTCGCCGACCGCGTAGATGTTAGGTGCGGAGGTTCGCAGCGTGTCGTCCACCTCGATCCCACGCGGCGAGTGTTTGACGCCGGCATTGTCGAGGTCCAGCCCTTCGACGTTCGCACGTCGTCCGAGCGCGACGAACAGGCAATCGATGGGCATGTTCTCGATCTCGCCGCTCCGCTTCTTGAGCGCGAGCGATATACCGTCGCCCTCCTTCCGGGCTCCCACGACCTCGCACTCGAGGAGGAACTCGACGCCCTCGTCGGCGAGGTGCTTCGTGAGAATGTCGACGAGCTCCTCATCGTCGTTCGGGAGGATGCGCGAACCCCTCTGGACGACGGTCACGCGCGTGCCGAGACGGTTCAGCGCCGCGGCCATCTCCGTTCCAATCGGCCCCCCGCCCAGAACGACCATCCGCATGGGGGCGGTCTTTCTCTCGAAGAGGGTCTCGTTCGTGTCGTACGGGACGTCGGCGATGCCCTCGATGGGAGGGACGAACGGACTCGAGCCCGTCGCGACGATGAACTTGTCCGAGGTCACCGTCCTCTCGCCGACCACGAGCGTGTGCGCGTCGACGAACCTGGCCTCTCCGATCAGCACGTCGATGCCGCGCGACTCGAAGATCTCCGGTCGCTCCCCGTCGTACACTCGCGCCCGGACGCCGCGGACGTGCTCCATGACACCGGTCGCGTCGAGGCTGCCCTCGCCGCAGAGGGCCAGGCCGTAGTCGCTGAGGCGCGAGAACTCGTGTGCGATCTTGGCCGCCTTGACGAGCGTCTTGCTGGGCACGCAGCCGTACCACGTGCAGTCGCCGCCGATCTTCTCCTTCTCGACGAGCGCGACGCGCTTGCCCAGCTGACGAGCGAGATTGACGGAGCTGATCCCGCCTGAGCCTCCGCCCAGTACCACCAGGTCGTAATCGTGTTGACTCATTGCTTGAATCCTTTCGGCGCCGGTACGGCGCCGGCTACGCGGTCGTGGCGCGACGCTTCCTCGTGAGGAACCTGTGGAACGTCGGAATCAGCGCCAGGAAGATGAACGCCGCGAGTGCGACGACGAACTGTACCGATCGCACGTTCTCGAGGGAACTCCCGAGCGTCGCGTTGATGAACCCACCCGGGAGCATGCCGATGAGCGAGCCCAAGGCATAGTCCCTGAAACGCATTCGCGACAGCCCCGCGCCGTAGTTCACGGCGTCGTACTGGAACAGGGGAATGAGCCGCGCTGTTAATATGATGCGCAGCCCGTGCCGCTCGGTTCCCTCGTCGAACGACTTGATCCTGCCGCGGTGGAGCCACCTGAACTGCTCGATGAAGCGGCGGCCGGCATACCGTGCGACGAGAAAGGCCAGGGACGACCCGAGCATCGCGCCCGCCATGATGAGGGCGGTGCCCCACCATCGTCCGTACGCGAGGCCCCCGGCGAGTGACATCACGCCCACGGGAACGACGAGGACGAGGGCCCTGAGCGCATAGAGCGCCACGAACACGACGGGGCCCCAGAACCCGAGTCCCAGGATGAAGTTCTTGATCCTGCTGGGGGCCACGTCCGACAGGCTCAGGGGAGTCAGGTGGAAGAGAAGGACGGCGGCGGCGGCGATGACGGCCGGGAGCAGGAGCCGTCGGAGACCGCGAGGCGCGGCTTGGGCAAGGTGGTCTCCGCGGGGTGACTCTCTCGGGGCCGCTTCGTCGCCGCGCTGTGTCCCCTCGAGGATCGTCCCGAGGGCGCGAGCCGTTCGGGGCGCCCGCACAGGCTTCTCGCCGCCCGGGCGAAGCGTCTCCCACAGGCGGAGGACGTCCTCGTACGTGTCGACGTCCGACCGCTCCTCGAGCTCGAGCAGCGTGATCCCCGCGTCGCGTGCCTTGGCGCGCGTCTGGGAGAGCACGCGCTCGGTGCTCCACGCGACGCCTTCGAAGATCGCCTCTCGCGGCGCGCGCATTCCGATGAGGTAGTATCCGCCGTCCGTGCTCGGGCCGAGAACGAGATCGGCGCGGTCGAGGCCATCGAAGGCCTCCGTGATCGCCGGGTCGTCGAGGAGCGGCGCGTCACTTCCAATGATCACCGTCTTGTCGAACCCGCGCTCGCGCGCCCAGGCGAAGGCGTCGAGCATCCTGTCACCGAGATCGCCGCCTCGCTGCGCACGGTAGGTGTGCCCGTCGCCGAGCCACCCTCCGACGGCGCTCTCCTCCTCACGTGGCCAGAAGAAGACGACGAACTCCCAGCCCTCGGACTTCGAGAGCCCGGCGACGAGGTCCTCGACCATGGCGCGGTAGAGCGTGGCGGCGGCCTGTGCGGTGAGTTGCGGCTGGAGGCGCGTCTTGACGCGGCCGGGCGTCGGAGCCTTGAGGAACAGGATGAGGGCGCGCTTCTCGCTCATCTGGCGATCCTACTGCTCGAGGACGGCGCCTCCGCAGCTCGACCCGGCGCCGGCGGTGCAGCCGAAGCAGTGGAGTCCAGTGACCACCCTTCTCGAGCGGAGCTTCTCGAGATCGAATCGACTGATGTGCTCGGGCGCGCCGTGATCGCATCTCATTCCAAGCATCTGATTGAAGTCACAGTCGTAGAGACTTCCATCCCAGCCGACGGACAGCGTGTAGTGGCACATGACTCCCGGGACCGCGTCCGGGTTGTACGCGTCGATGAGACGCTCCATGTAGGACTGGTAGAGCTTCTCGCGCCTGAGGTACTCGTGGAAGCGGCCGATCGGCATGTTGGCAATCGTGAAGAGGTTGTTGAAGGTCACGCCGTGCGCGTCCCACAGCGCTCGCTTGTAGTCAGCCTCGAGCTCGCACTGGGGCGGCGGCAGGGCGTCGTCCCCCGGGTTGTAGACCAGGTTCAGGACGAGGCCGTCATCCTCCCGGCCGTAGCCGACGTCGTTCAGGCGCTTGAGCGCCGTCAGGGACTTCTCGTGGACGCCCGGGCCTCTCTGCGCATCGACGTTCTTCTCAAGATAGCACGGCATCGAAGCGATGACTTCGACGTCTCGGTCGGCGTAGAACTCGGCGAGGTCCTCGTTCCCAGGCTCGAAGAGCACGGTGAGATTGCAGCGGGACATCACGTGCTTGTCGAGGGCGCGGCACGCGTCGACGAAGAACCGGAAGTGTGGATTGAGCTCCGGCGCCCCGCCGGTGATGTCGACCGTGGCTATGTTCGCGTCGCGCAGGATCTCGAGGCACTTCTTGAGTGTGCCCTTCCCGATCCGCTCGGATCGCGACGGTCCGGCACTCACGTGGCAGTGCCCGCAGCTCTGGTTGCAGAGCGTGCCGAAGTTGACCTGAAGGGTCTCGATCCCGGTCGCGGTCAGCGGAAACAGCCGGCTGTCCTGGAGCGCGGTGTCGAAGTCCCTGAAGCGAGGGCGGTCCTCGCAGCCCGTCGCCTGCCCCGTGGCGCGTCCGCTCGTATCAGTCGTTCCCACGATGCCCCTTTCCGTAACCGTTTCCGAAACTGTACCACTTCGCCAGCCTGTTCGGCGACACCCCGCACTTCCAGCCGGCCTGGAGGATCCAGTTCCGAACCAGGTTCTTGACGATTCCCTCGTCGAGCCACCTCCGCGCGGAGGTCTTGATCCTGAGGGGGATGATCGCGATGTCGCCCTCGTGCTTCAGGCGTTCGCAGAAGTCCATGTCCTCCATGAGCGGGAACTCCCGGTAGCCGCCCACGGTCTCGAAGACGCTCCGGCGGACGAAGATCCCCATGTCGCCGAAGAGGAGCCCGAACGCCCGGTTCTTCCGATTCGAGACCGACTCGGTCAACCGGAAGAAGAAGCCGGGGTGATCGAGATCGTACTCGAAGCCTCCTCCGACGACGGCGACCTCGCTGAGCGCGTCCTCCATCGCCGCGACCGAGTCCGGGTGGGGGAAGCAGTCGGCGTGGAGGAACCAGAGGATCTCGCCCTCTGCCTCTCTCGCGCCGGCGTTCATCTGGGCGCCTCGTCCCCGCGGACCGTGCAGTACCGTCGCCCGCTCGCTCGCCTTCACCACGGTCGCGTCTGAACTCCCGCCGTCGACCACGATGATCTCGAGGTCCGGGGCGAGCCCGGACACGTGCCGGAGGAAGGAGTCGATCCCGTCCTCTTCGTTCAGCGTCGGCACGATCACTGAGACCGTCTGCGTCACGGGCGTTCCTCACAGGCCGGGAATGCTGCGCCTGCCGGGTCGCACCAGCGTCCCGCGGCAGCGGCGGGCAATCACGAATCTAGTGGGGGCGAGGGTGGTGTCAAGCAGGAGGCGGGTCCTGTGAGTACTGCCCGCGGACGGCCGGGCGGTGGCGGTTTTGACTACAGGGCCGGGACCATGCCGAAGAATGGTTGACATCCATTCAGAAAATGTGCTATGGTGACTCGACTCCTGCACACATCGCGTGCGCCCAGTAGGCCCGATGAAACGCCGGGACCCGGCGGGGACTGCTGCGCCGGCGCCGCGCGGCGCTGCGACGCGGTCCCCCGATACAAGCGAGGGTGCGCTCCCTGGGAGGAATGCCTGGGAACCAGGGGGACGGCATCAGCGGAGGGAGGATGACAGGATGAGACGTTGGATCGTTGTCGTGGCGGTCCTGGCCTTGGCGATGCCCGCGATGGCCGTTGAGTTCCCTGACGGCGCGAACTACTACGAACCAGAGCCGATGAGCATCTTCTCCGTCTACGTCTTCTTCGGGAACTTCGGTGACGGAGGCGGGATGACCTCAGCGGAGTTCAGGTTCGAACGGACCTTCGACGGCCTCAAGCTGGAACAGGAGAACTTGCTCCCTAGCGGCGTCGACTTCGGCGATGTCGAGGCGGACGGCTGGGCCATCGCGGGCATCGGCTGCGTGATGCCGGACGTCGATGGAGTGGTCCTCGCCGCGCGCGTCGAGTACCTGTACGTCGGGACGCCCGGCGTGATCGAGGTCCAACCTCATCTCAGTGGAACCCCCAGCGGGAGGGCGCTCGTCGACTGTAGCTTCCTGGAGGACGATTGGTGTGTCCGGGCGGGGCCCTCGGGGCACGGGGGGGTGCATCAGGCTCCTTCCCCCGGCGAGTGTTTCTCACGCAGCGTCTGGCATGTCGACTGCACGAACACGTCGGGCATCGAGGACGGTTCGGAGCTCGACCCCTTCAACACGATTCAGGAGGGGATTGACGCCGCGGC
>JALGVU010000196.1 GCA_025774545.1 bacterium
GCACGAACGCCGTCGGGCTCACGACCGATCAGTTCATCCCCGGGGGCTTCCCCGAGCTCGGCACGAGCGACATGAGATTCGGGTTCAACATCTTCCGCACGCTCTAGCTCCTCGCTGACTGGGCGCTCTCCGACGACAGCCGATCTTCCTGCCGATCGGCCGCTCTGGGAGAATCCGCAAGGGAATCCAGCACTCGGCAAACCGGGTTCGCTGTGGCATCTGGCTGGCCGGCTCCTCGGCATCACGCCCTATCCGAGGACGCCGCCGGCCGTCTGCCGTTCCGCTGCAGCTCCCACGTCCGCCAGAGCACGTCACCGACCACGTCGTGAATGGCTTCGAAGCAGGCCCCCGCTACCAACCCGATGCGAACACCCGTCTCTCCGGAGGCGGGTGTTTGCTTGGGGACCAGGCCGGGAGGACGGCCGAAGAGATGCATCAGGATGTCGCCAGTGCCCGGATCCACCTCGATCTTCTTCACAGAGAGGAGGGCGAGCTGCCGCCTCTCCTCTCGGGTTCCGCCTGCGAAGACGTCCTTGAATGCTCGCCGGTACTCCTCTACCAGGTCATCGTTGACGGTAGGCAACCATCATGTTAGAGTGCCGATACCTCACGGTCGTCATCGGCATACTACCCGCCGCGGGGAGCGCTATCGCCCGCATGAGCGCGTTCGTACGTCGGAGAGCACGCCTCTGACCAGACGGAGGAGGACAGCATGTCCGGAATGAGAAGTGAGACGCGGCGGTCCCCCATGGCGACGACGCTCGTGATCCTCGTGGCAATTGCGTTCCTCTGTGTGCCATCGACCGCGTCTGCTGATCTCGACGACGACATCGCCGCGGCGTTCGACGAGTTTATCAACGGCCTGTTCGGTACCGAGATTGACGGCGTTGTCGTGGAGGGCGACGTGTACAACCCCGGCGTTTTCGGCACGAGGCACTGGGAGGCCACGGTCGTAGGCTTCGCGTTCTGCAGCCCTTCGGACCCGTGGGCGGATCCTGCGCAGATCCCGGTGCCGCCCTCGAACGTCTATGGATGTGATAACGCCGCGGCACTCGACGTTGTGGTGACGCCGGGCGAGACCAGCGCGGACGTGCTCATCAGCATCGATCCCATCTTCGTGGATCTGGAGATTGAGCGCGAGAATGGTATGTGCTTCCCCTTATTCGGCGACGGCTGGGGACCCGCCCCGCCTCACTACAGCGATGCCTACGTCCTGATCGACGCCACGTTCGCGGTGACCCTGGAGCTTGACGACTCGGGCGAGTGTTTCCTGGCGAGCATCGTGCCCGGTTCGGTCGACATCGGCCTGGGAGAGCACACGCGCGAGTTGGAGCTCCAGGGTGACGACTGCCTGGCCACCGCCGTCGAGCTTCTCGAACCCGTGCTCTGGGAACTGCTCCTACCGCAACTCGAGACCAGCCTCGAGGCGATCATCGAGGGTTTGATGGGAGACATTAGCGATCTCCTTTGTGATCTGACTCCCGTCTCGAGTGGTACGTGGGGCAGTGTGAAGGCCCTCTTCCGCGCCGCTCCTGAGGGCGAGGGGGAGTAGCAGCAGACCCGGCCCCGCCTGCAGCCGCGGGGTGCCATGAAAGGAACGGGCATGCGCAGAACCTGGGTGCTTCTCGCGGTGGCACTGGTCACAGGGATGAGTGCACTCCCAGAGCCGTCGGCAGCGGAATCGCCGGGCATACGAGGGCGGGTGTGGGTCCAGCCTGCGTTCGGAACGCTGACCGGAGACGACATGGTGACCTCCGACGTCCCCGCGGATGTGACCATGGGGGGCATCCCGATCATCGGCGCGATCGGCGTCACAGTCCCCCTGATCGCGGAGGTCGAGTTCGAGGATCCCGTCGGCATCATGTTCGGCGGTGAGATTGTCTACCGGCGTGTTGGACTCGAGGTCAGCGGCGCCTATATTCGCACGGCCGCCGTCGCGCGAGGCGGACTGAAGGTGCGCGGTGGGGTCGTGACCGAGGCGCAGTGGCAGCTTCTCAATGCATTCGGGATCACCCTGCCGAACTTCGTCTTCACCGAGGAAGAGATCGAGAACTTCACGCTGAGCGTCGGCGTCAACTACCACGTCCTCGATCGGGGCAGGTGGGACGTCTGGGCCGGCCCGATGGTCGTGTGGTCGGCCTGGGGCGAGTACGATCTTTCGGATGCCCGGATCGAGCTCAGCCAGTCGTTGGAAGATCTGCTGCAGGGCGACATCGGCGACTTCGATCTGTCGGAGAACCCGTCCATAGCGCCGGAGGATGCGCTCACCTTCGGCGCGAGCGCTGGAGTCAGCTTTGAGTTTGCCGGTGATTGGTGCCTGATAGGGAACGTGCGCTATTTCAACGGTGACACGGTCGAGTTGCCCGCCGGCAGCGGCGACTACAGCGTGTTGTCGTTCTCCGTGGGCGTGGGAGTCGGCATCGGGGGATGAGGGGGGGCCTCGTCCCGAACGGATCCATCAGTGATCCGAGAGAACCAGGGGGTCGGGCGTTGCCGTCTCGCCGGTTGCCATGTCGCAGCAACGTGTCTCGTGCGTGCCATCTCTCACCAGCAAGGACGTGAGTAGCTTGGTAGCGGGCCCCCGCTACAAGCTCGAAAGCACTCCCAAGTGCTGCGTGGTTCCGGCACCGGGGGTTCCTTCATGCGGACCTCCCCACGATGACCCGCCCCTGGAATGCCGACCCACGCCGGCCTTCGGCCGCGCGCACCAGCCGAAGGGGGCTCTGTCTATCCGGCCAGGCGTCCGGCGGCAATGCCGCCGAAGCTCCCGGCCTGGAAGAGGGCTGGACCGTTCAACGCTCGCTTGGCCGCCCCGTGAGGCGACGGACTCACTCAGCAACGGTCCTGGCTACACGAAACCCGATGGCGTGGGTGTTGTAGTCCGGGAGGCTTGGCCACCGGCACGCACACCGGCACCGGCCGCCGAGGTCGTGCCAAGAGCCGCCGCGACTCACGCGATACGTGCCGGTCGGGTTTCCAACCGGGTCCTGCTCAGGATCTTCGCCCAGATCGCACACCCACCAGTCGTTGCACCACTCCCACACGTTCCCCGCCATGTCTGAAAGACCCAAGGACGCGGGCGCGTCGGGGTAGCTCCCCACAGGCGAGGTCCAGCCGACGCAGCCAGGAGAAGATGGCCAGTAGTTGACCCGGCTGCAGTCCGGAGCTTCATCACCCCACGGGTAGATACGGTCATCGTTGTGCTGCGCCGCATACTCCCACTCAGCGTCCGTCGGTAGACGGTACCCCTCCGCTCCGTACGGATCATGCTCGTTGCACAACCAGTCCCCACTGTGTTCATACGCCCGGTCAAGACCCGACGCCTCGCTCAGCCAGTCGCAGTACCGGGCCGCCCCGTACCACGTCACCTCCTTGACAGGATGATCCTCTTTCCCACCATCTACCGTGAACGTGCCACCGCTGAATGAGATCTCGCTGCCCCAATCGTCCAGATCCAGCAGCTGCTCCGTGCTCCCGTCCAGATTGTCGCGCACCTCAGCTGCCGTGGCCGTGACGTACCCACTGTCGTACGCCCACTGGAGCATCTCCAGGTACTCCTGGTTCGTCACCTCGTACTGACCCAGGTGGAAGTCCCGCGTGAGCGTCACCCCGCGCTCGTCGTTGCCGCAGTACGCGTGACCGTCTCCCTGCAGAAAGCTGCCGGCCGGAACAACAACCATCTCGGGCACCAAGCCGCGCTGGAACTTCACGCTGTCAATCCCCGACACCCAGAACTCCGTGGTTGTCTCACCTTCGTGCACACGCATCTTCCACTGCCCCTGGCTCATGGAGGCGCCAAGGAGCAGGGTCAGCATGATGATCACCGCGATCTCTCGTTTCATCTTTGCGCCCCTTTCGCGCGTCTCTCGCGTCCACTCCCGGCTGTCCGCCTCGCCCGCCAACGAGGTATCGAGCTGGCTCTCAGCGAAGCAAGAGCATTTTCCGATTCTCCTCGATTCCAGGAGCCGCCAGGGTGTAGAAGTACACGCCGCTCGAGAGCGCCCGGCCTGACTCGTCAAGCCCGTCCCACACGACGCTGTGCTGACCAGCCGCGCGATTCTCGTCCACCAGCGTCCGGACCAGTCGCCCGTTCACGGCGTAGATGCGGAGCTCAGCCCGACCTTCATAGGGAAGCTCGAATGCTATCCGCGTCTCTGGACAGAACGGGTTCGGCTGGTTCTGGAAGAGGTGCAGCATCTTGACAACATCGGCCGCGCTCTCCGGATCGTCGATGCCCGTCCACTGATCGAGCGCGAAGTCGATCCAGACGATTGACTCGAGCGCGTGCGTCTCAGTCCCCCCGGTGGTGATGATCGCGAGCGTCTCGGTGCCGAACGTGACCCGCTCGATCTCGGAGAGCGCGTAGCTCCGTCCCTGGCCGCCAACCAGATGCACCGCAAGGAACGCCTCAGAGGCCTCGGCCGAAGGAGGACAGCTGCACGCGAGCAGAACCATTGCCCCTACGGAGAGCAGCCCCGCCCACCGGTGTCTTGATCTTCGTCTCATGTCATCCTCCTTAGACCGGGTGAGAGTCTGCGGATTCCTTTGAGCGAATGATACTCATGCAGAGCTCCTCTGCCGGAGTTCAGATCACCGTGCGCGGTGGCCCCGATGCGATGCCGTGCCTCCGCGCACCGACGGCTGTTCATCACCGTGCATCCACTGGAATTGTACGTTCAATAGGATACCTCAGTCAAGGAGGGATAATCACTGACTAATCCGCCAGAAATGCTTGGGAGGAGGCGTATTGAGCACAAGTCCCGACCGCGCTCCCCTCGGGCCCGCGACGCGCAACTCCGAGGGCACCCAGTGGCCGGGTGCCCGGTAGATCTCTGACTTCCCTCACGCGGACCCGCGATCGCCCAGAAGCACGCTGGTCGTCTGGCCTTGACGCAGTCGATGACGGCGCGGGGCAGCGGTAGCGTCACCCGTGTGTGCCGTCCGCGGCTCTCCCTCGGCCGCCTTGACGCTCGTGACGCTGGTGACGGTATACCCCGACCCTTCTGCCCGACCGACCCATCACACCGCCACTCCAACCCTCACCATCTCCCGCGTCTCCTGCTTGACCCCTG
>JALGVU010000197.1 GCA_025774545.1 bacterium
GGCAGCCATCGTCGCCACGATCCTCCTCTTCCTGGCCCTCCGGAGCATCGTCCGGGTCCTGGTCGCCCTTCTCGCCGCCGGGGTCGGAACGACGTGGGCGGTCGGGCTCTTCGGACTGACCGACGTTCCCATCAATCTCGTTACGACGACGGTCCCCACGATCGTCGCGGTCATCAGCATGGCGAACGCGATCCACCTCCTTCGCGACGCGCCCACGTCGCCGGACGGCGCGGCCAGCGGGTCGTTCTTCTCCCCGGTCGTGAAGGCGTGTTTCTTCTCCGCCCTGACGAGCGCCGCCGCCTTCGTCGCGCTCACGGTCTCGGACATCCAGGTTCTGCGCGAGCTCGGTCTCTACACCGCCGCGGGGATCATGGCGTCGTTCGTCGTCTCGGTCCTGATCTGCACGCCGCTCGCCGCCGTTCTCAGGCGGAGATTTCCGGCGCCCGAGCACGGCCGCGTCGGAGACCGGCTCGCGCGTCTTGGGGAGCGGATCATCCGCCGGCGAACCGCCGTGTTCGTCATCGTGGGGCTCGCCGTCGTTCTCGCGACCATCGGTTGCTTCCGCCTTCGCATCGACACGTACAGCCTCGGATTCCTGCCGGAGGATCATCCGGTCCGGCAGGACAGCGAGTGGATCGAGGAGCACTACGGCTTCTACTGGCCGATCGTGTTCGAGGTCTCGGGTCCCCCTGGCAGCTTCTCTGACCCGGACGTGGTGCGGAAGGTGCGCGCGTTCCAGGAGGCGATCGCGTCACAGCCGGACATCGAGGGAACCGAGGGGCTCGCCGATCTCTTCCGCACGCCGTCGTCGGACGAGCCCGTCGTGCCCGACGATCCGGCGCTCGTCCGCGAGACGGTCGAGGGGCTGCGGGTGACCCTCGGCACGGAGGCACTGGACCCGTTCGTCGACGCCTCCTACGCGCAGGCGCACGTGAGCGGCCGGGTCAGGATGCAGAACGCGTCGGGGCTCGCCGCCACGATCGACGAGGCGATTCGGCGCGGCGAGGACGTCTTCGGCTCCCGCTTCGCGATCAAGGCGGTCGGCTACCTGCCGCTCTACGTGAAGCTCACGCGGTATCTGGGGACGAGCTTCGTGAAGAGCCTCCCGCTCGTCATCGTCCTGAACTTCGTGCTCCTCTTGATTCTGCTGCGCTCGTTCAGATGGGCCGCCCTCGCGACCCCGTCGAATATCCTCCCGATCTTCCTCATGCTCGGAGCGATGGGATGGCTGGGTCTCCGCCTGGACGTCGCGACGGTCTCGATCGCGTGCATCGCGTTCGGAATCCTGGTCGACGATACGATCCACCTCCTCGTCCACTGTCAGCGCGGCATCGGGGAGGGCCTGAGTCGACGGGAGGCGGTCCTCTCGGCGCTCCGCCATGGGGGAAGCGCGATCACCTGGACGACGATCGTCCTGGTCGGGGGGTTCGCGATGTTCCTCCTGGCCCAGGTCGTGCCCGTCCGATACTTCGGATCGCTCCTCGGCTCGACGCTCCTGGTCGGCCTGGTCTGTGACATCATGCTGATCTCGGCCATAGTCTCCATCGGGAGTCGGGATTGAGTGCGACTGAGCCCGGCGCTTCCGCGGCGGCCGACATCGAGGAGCGCGTCAAGTTCGACCTGATCCGGTACGCGAGCTGCTGGGAGGACGCGGACGTTCTCTGCGAGGCGCTCCGTCCCGAGCCCGGCATGCGGATCGTCTCCGTCGCATCGGGCGGGGACAACTCGTTCGCGCTTGCCGCAGACGGCGCCGACGTCGTCGCGGCCGATCTGAGCTTCGCCCAGCTCGCCGTGGTCGAGATCAAGCGGGCGGCCTTCCGCCGGCTCGAGTACGACGACGTGCTGGCCTTCTTGGGTGTCCGGCCGTCCGGCGACCGGCTCGCGACGTACGGTAGGCTCTTGGGCGATCTCACAGACGACGCGCGCGCGTTCTGGAGCGAGAGGGAGGGCGAGCTCACGGGCGGCGTCATCCACGCGGGGAGGTTCGAGAACTACTTCCGGCTGTTCCGAACGCGGATCGTCCCGCTCATTCACAGAAGGTCGACGGTCGAGCGGCTGCTCGAGGAGAAGAGTGAAGCGGCCCGGCGTGACTTCTACGAGACCGTGTGGGACAGCTGGCGTTGGCGGCTCCTCTTCCGCGTTTTCTTCGGCCGCTTCATGATGGGGAGGCTCGGCCGCGACCCGGAGTTCTTCCGCTACGTCGAGGGCTCCGTGGCGGAGCGGATTCTCTCGCGGGTCCGGTACGCACTCACCGTGCTGCCCACGCACTCGAATCCCTATCTCGACTACGTGCTCACGGGGAACTTCCCTCGAGCGCTTCCCCGCTACCTCAGGCGCGAGCGATTCGACGACGTGCGCGAGGGCTTGAGCAGGCTCACGCTCTACCACGGTCCCGTCGACGAGGCGGCCGGGGCGCACGCCGGTGGAGGGTTCGACGGATTCAACCTCTCAGACATCTTCGAGTATCTCGATCCTGAGACGTGCGGGGACATCTTCGGCCGCGTGCTGTCGACGGCGAAGCCTGGCGCCCGTCTCGTCTACTGGAACATGCTCGCGCCCAGGAGCTGTCCTCCCGCGCTCGCCGACCGCGTGACGCCCCTGAGGGAACTCTCGCAGGAGCTCTTCGCGCGCGACCTCGCGTTCTTCTACAGCGCGCTCGTGGTGGAGGAGGTGCGTTGATGGCGTGGCTCGACGATCTCCCGGCGGCGGCGATCCTGTGCGTTGCGGCGGTGGCTGTCATGGCGGCGGCCGAGCTCTGGAAGCGCCTCGGTAGCCCGAGACCTGAGTGGACGCGCAAGCTCATCCACGCGGGGGCGGGCGCCGTCGCGATCGCGCTCCCGTTCGTCATCGAGTCCCCGTGGGTCGTCCTCGCCATGACCGGCTCGTTCGCCGCGCTCATGGCGGCAGGCAGTCGGTTCGGGTTCCTCACGAGCCTCCACGGTGTCGACCGCAGGAGCCAGGGGACACACCTCTACCCGCTCGCGATCTTCCTGCTCTTCCTCGTCGCCCACGACCGACCGTGGGTCTATCTCCCGGCGGTGCTCGTCCTCTGTGTCTCCGACGCCCTCGCCGCGATCATCGGAAGCCAGTACGGGGTGATCCGCTACCGCGTCGACGACGCCGTCAGGAGCCTCGAGGGCTCGCTCGTCTTCCTCGTGGTTGCCTTCCTGGCCGTGCACCTGCCGCTGCTGCTCATGACCGATCTCCCGAGGGCGACGACCGTGCTCGTCGCGACACTCGCCGCGGCGCTCGCGACCGGGATCGAGGCGATCTCGCTCCGCGGCACCGACAACCTGCTCGTGCCGCTCGGCGTCTACCTGGTGATCGATCGGATGTCGGTCAAGCCTCCGGCCGACGTCGCCTCGCTCAACCTGGTGCTCGTCGCGATCTGCGTGGCGATCGTCCTCGTGGTCTGGCGCGCGCGCAGCTTCAGGGTCGGAGGCGTGCTTGCGCTCATCCTGTTCAGCTTCACGGCCTGGTGCTTCGGGCCGCTCCGCTGGGCCGTGCCGCTCTACCTGGGGCTCGCTACCTACATGCCGTTCTGGTTCCTGAGGCCTCGTGGCCCGACGGTCCCGGCCACGGTCGTGTTCGAGGCGCTCGTTCCCGCGGCCGCGGTGCTCGTCGCGGCGGCCGGCTTCCAGCGTCCCGACTTCTTCTACGCGCCGTACATCGCGGCGATCGTCTTCCTGGGGGCTCTGAGCGTCGCCTTCAGGGTGCGGCGTGCGCGGAGGATCACCGGATGGCGGAGCGTCGCGGCAGGCGTGGGTCTGGCCGCACCGACCTGGTTCGTGATGGCCGTCGTTCCGTGGTGGCTACAGGGGGGAGGGACGTTCGCACCCGTGCTCGCGATCGGCGCGATCTGCCTGTCCGCCGCGTTTCTGAACGCGGTGCTCTTCATGCGGAGCGAGCCGTCCGAGGCGGGCCTCACCTGGCCGCCGCTCGTGCTTCTCCTGCAGTTCGTGGTGATCGGCGCCGTGCTCGCGCTCGAGCTGGCCGAGGTCATTCCTCCGTGGGGTCCAGCGTAGCCGACGCATCCGTTCCCCCGTCGGTCGCTGCGTCGGTCGCCGCGTCCGCCCGAGGAGGCTCGGTCGCCGCGTCCCGCTCCGTGGCTCCGACCGACGCCTCCGTCCCCGTGGCCTCGACCGCCGACACCGTGCCTGCCGATCCGTCCATCCGGACCCACTCGCCCGTATCGAACGCGTCGAGGAGACCGGGGATGCCGACGATCGTCGGGATCCCCATCTCTCGCGCGACGATCGCGGAGTGCGAGAGGATGCTCCCGCGCTCGATCAGAAGACCGGACACCGACGGATAGAGCGGGACCCAGCCGGGATCGGTGCGTCCCGCGATGAGGATCTCCCCCGCGAGACGCATGTCGTCCGCGGGGCTCCGGATGACCTTCACGGGGCCCGTCACTTCACCCGCGCAGCAGCCGGTCCCCCTGAGGACGCCGTCGGCCGCCGGGGGGGCGGCGGCGCGCCTGTCTCTGAAGAGGTTGCGGTGGTAGGCCATGCCGTACGTCTCGAAGCGGTCGTCCGGCGCGGCGTTCTCGTCACGCCGGTACTCGTCGAACTCGTTCCTCCTGACGGCGACGAGCCCTCTCAGGTCGGCCGTCACGGCCGTGCCGCGGATGTAGTCTCCGATCTCGTCGACCGTCAGGAGGAAGACGTCGTCCGCGACGTCGATGAGCCCCTCCGCGGTCAGCGTGCGTCCGATCTGGCGGAACATGTCGCGCAACAGATCGTAGATCCTGGCGCGCGCGAAGCGCATGTTCTCGCGGTTCTTCACACCGAGCCGCGCGTTCCCGAGGACCCAGCGGAAGACGGGCGGGCGGAGGAGCCGACCCCGCGATCGGCGCAGCGCCGCGAACGCCCGTTCCTCGGCCGCCGCCCTCGTCTTGCGCTCGCGCTCCTCCATCGCCGCGACGTCGAGCGCGGCGGGGTCGTCGAGCGCGAGGTAGTTCCGAATCATCTGGTAGAGAAACGCAGGCCGGTCGCGGAGCGAGTACTCCTCGAGCTTGAGCTCGTTCATGCAGCGGAAGCCGTAGAGCGGGATCTCCTCGGCCAGCGCGTCGGGAGGCCGCGTTACGATGAGCTCGCGAAGCGCCTCGTCCTCGCGGGCGATCAGGGCCAGCTTGAGGAGCATCTTCGTCGGCTTCGTGCTCTCGATGTCGCCCTCGCCGCAGAGGAGGTCGTTCTGGAGCGTCCCGGCCTCGTCGCCGCACCACGACGTAGAG
>JALGVU010000039.1 GCA_025774545.1 bacterium
GGCGGGCACGTCGGTCAGGCGGTCGCGGGCGTCGCCAAGCGGGCCGGCTTCCGCGTCGTCGTGGTCGACGACCGCGCCGAGGTCGTCAGCCGCGAGCGATTCCCGTCCGCCGACGCCCGACACGTCGGTGGGACCGAGCTTCTTCGCGACGCGCTCGCGGTCGACGAGTCGACGTTCGTCGTGGTCGTCACGCGGGGACACCGGTTCGATCGCGCGTGGGTCGAGGCCGTTCTCGAATCCCGGCCGCGGTACCTCGGGATGATCGGGAGCGTAGAGAAGGTCGCGGGGTCCTTCGAGGCGCTCGCCGCGAGCGGGGTCTCCCGGCTGGCGCTCGACGCGATCCACGCCCCGATCGGACTCGACATCGGGGCCGAGACGCCCGACGAGATCGCGGTCGCGGTCGTCGCCGAGATCATCGCCGTCAGACACGGCATCTCCGACACGGCGATGCTCAAGGAGAAGGGCGAGCACAAGGGGAAGAACCGCCCGCAGGCTCGGAGCCGAGGTGTGAACGTGACCACCGACTCGCTCGTCGTCGTGAAGGGCGCCGGCGATCTCGGAAGCGGGGTCGTCCACGCGCTCTTCCGCGCTGGCTACCGGGTCGTCGCGCTCGAGAGCGAGCGGCCGACGGCCGTTCGGCGGGCCGCCGCCTTCGCGCAGGCGGTCTTCGACAGAGAGACCGTCGTCGCGGGCGTGACGGCCAGACGGGTCGAGCTCGGCGACCTTGAGAGTGACCCCGGCGCGAAGGGCTGGGTGCCGGTCGTCGTCGATCCCGACGGAGCGGCGATCGATCGCTTGGCGCCCGACGCCGTCGTGGACGCGCGGATGGCGAAGAGGAACCTGGGAACGCGGCGCGACGACGCGGCGCTCACGGTCGCGCTCGGCCCCGGATTCGTCGCGGGCGCCGACGTCGATCTCGTCGTCGAGACGCAGCGTGGGGACTCGCTCGGCCGCATCATCGAAGAGGGCGCGGCGCTCCCGAACACGGGGGTGCCGGGCGAGGTCGGGGGCGCCACGCTCGCGCGGCTTCTGGTGGCGCCGGCCGCGGGGGCGTTCGTCCCCGAGGTCGCGATCGGGGACGAGGTCCGGAAGGACGACGTCGTCGGGACGGTCGCGGGGACGCCCGTCCGAGCCGGGCTCACGGGCGTCGTGAGGGGCCTCGTCGCGGAGGGGATCCGGCTGCCAGCCGGGGGCAAGGTCGGCGACGTCGACCCGCGCGGAAGCGCGGTCGATCCGGCGGAGATGTCCGACAAGGCACGTGCGCTGGGCCGCGCCGTGCTCGGGGCGCTTGCGAGCCGGGGACTCCGACCGGGCGGCAGACCCGGGGGCACGCCAGACGACAGGCCGACCGACGGGCCGGATGGCGGGCCGGACGGTGGATAGGCCGGCGTCGGCATGCGCGCCTCGCTGGGAGTCACCGGCGACGCTTGCGGAAGCCGCGGAGATCCTCCGCGACGCGGCCGGCTCCGCCCGCGCGATCGCAGGGGGCACCGACCTCGCCGTCCGGATCAGGCGCGCGGAGGAGCGTCCGGACGTGCTCGTCGATCTCGGCCGCATCGAGAACTCGGACGGGGTCGAACTTCGTCCCGAGGCCGGCGCGATCGGGCGGATGGAGATCGGAGCGCTCGCGACGCACGCGACACTCGCCGAGCACCCGCTCGTCCGAGAGCACGCGAACGTGCTGGCCGAGGCCTGCAGGACGGTAGGTGCGCCCCAGGTCCGCTCGCGCGGCACGATCGGAGGCAACCTCGCGAACGCGTCTCCCGCCGCGGACGGTGTGGTGGCGCTCCTGGCGCTCGACGCGGCCGTGTGGGTTCAGTCGGCGTCGTCGTGCGCGGGCGACGCGGGCGCCGTGCCGATCGTCGACTTTCTGACGGGGCCCGGCGAATCCGTGCTCCGCGACGACGAGCTCATCGGTGGGATCGTCTTCGACCGCCCTTCGCCTGCCGCGAGAAGCGTCTATGTCAAGGCGGGCCAGCGGAACGCGCTCGCCATCGCGATCGCGTCGGTCGCCGCGATCTTCGAGCCAGATGCTGGCATCGTCCGGATCGCGCTCGGATCGGTGGCGCCGACGCCCGTGAGGGCCGGCGACGCGGAGGCCCTCTTCGAATCCGATTGGCGCGGCGGCGCGGACCCGGAGACGCTCTTCGACGCCGTTGCTGCCGCTGCCGCTGCCGCGTCGAGCCCGATCGACGACGTCCGGGCGACCGCGCGGTACCGGCGCATCTTGACCGAGGCGCTGACGCGGTCGGCGCTCGACAGGATCTGTCTCAGGAAGGCGTGACGCAGGGGACCGCGGCGCGGTGCCGCGGTCACGGGAGCAGGAGGGCGCGCCGAGCGCGCACGCCGCCACCCGAGTCCCAGGCGGCGACCGCGCTCCTTCGGTACGCGCCAACAGGGAGGAATCGATGTTCGACGAGCGTTTCAAGGGCAGGGACTTCATCACGATCCTGGACTACACAAGGGACGAGGTCGAAACCGTTCTCGACTTCGCGACGGAGCTCAAGGAGAGGTTCAAGAAGGGGCAGCCGCACAAGTACCTCGAGGACCGCACCCTCTTCATGATCTTCTACAACCAGTCGCTCCGGACCCGCAACAGCTTCGAGGCAGGGATGACGCAGCTCGGTGGGCACGCGCATTTCCTCGATCCAGGCACGATCTACGCCCCGGCGCTCGAGGGCGACGAGGTCGCGTACTCGACGGAGCGGGTCTCCGACGTCGCGCGGGTGCTGGCGCGGATGGGCCACGGGATCTCGATCAGGATCTACGGCGACCCGGTCGAGTGGATCTACGGGAAGGCGAACCGCATCGTGCGCGAGTTCGCGCGCTGGGCCGACATCCCCGTGATCAACATGGAGTGCGACATCTACCACCCGTGCCAGGCGATGGCCGACATCCTGACCGTTCGGGAGCAGTTCGGCACGTTCAAGGGGATCAAGTTCGTCATGAGCTGGGCCTACAGCCCGTCGGTCCACAAGCCGCTCTCGGTGCCGCAGAGCGCCATCGTCGCGGCGGCGACGGTCGGCTGCGACGTCGTGCTCGCGCACCCCGAGGGGCTGGAGCTCGACGACCGAATCCTCGCGGCCGCGCGCAAGAGGGCCGAGGAGTCCGGCGGCTCGTTCGAGATCTCGAACGACATGCGGGAGGCCTTCGCGGGCGCGCACGTCGTCTATCCGAAGGCCTGGACCTCGAAGGAGTTCATCCCGCCGATCGCCGAGAAGCCGATGCTCGAGGAGACGCAGGCGCTCTTCGACGCGAACAAGGACTGGATCTGCGACGACGCGAAGCTCGCGCTCGCAGACAAGGACGTGAAGTACATGCACTGCCTGCCGTGCGACCGCGGCTTCGAGGTCACGAACGAAGTGATCGACGGGCCGCACTCGGTCGTCTTCGACGAGGCGGAGAACAGGCTCCACGCGCAGAAGGCGATCATGGCCCTCACGATGGACGAGGTGGGAGGGGGCCCCGATGTCGGTTGATCTCAAGGGGCGGGACCTCATCTGCACGCAGGATTGGAGCGTTCCCGAGCTCGAGGCGACACTCGAGCTCGCCGCCCGGATGAAGAGGGAGCGCTACGCCGAGGACCACGCGCGAATTCTCAGGTCTCGGACGTTCATGATGATGTTCTACAACTCGTCGCTCAGGACGCGGCAGTCGTTCGAGGCGGCGGCGACCGAGCTCGGCGGCCACGCGCAGTTCCTCGAGCCCTCGAAGCTCAGGCTCCGAACCGCGACGCAGCGCGGCGAGGTCCTGCTCGATACCGCCAACGTGATGGCCCGCTACTCGTGCGGCATCGGGATCAGGATCCTCGAGGATTCGGTCGAAGGGTACGGCGACGGGGACCGGTTTCTCCGGGAGTTCGCGGAGATCGCGGACGTCCCGATCGTGAGCATGGCGCACGACAAGTTCCACCCTTGCCAGGGGCTGGCGGACGTGCAGGGCCTCCGGGAGCACATGGGCGAGACGCGGGGGAAGACCCTCCTTCAGGTCTGGGGGTACTCGCCGATGGTCCGCTCGTGGAGCTCCGTGCAGGAGAGCGTCCTCGTGAACTCGCGGTTGGGCATGAACGTGCGGCTCGCGTATCCTGCGGGCTTCGATCTCGATCCCGAGGTCATCGGACAGACGGAGGCGAACTGCCGGGAGAACGGGACGACGTTCGAAGTCACGCACGATCAGGAGGAGGCCTACGAGGGCGTCGACGTCGTCTACTCGCGCCACTGGATGCACCCGAGCCGCTACACCGAGGGCCGGGAGGCCGACCAGCGACGCTCGGAGGAGCATCGCGACTGGCGCGCCACGTCTGAGCGGATGAAGAGGACGAACGATGCGTGCTTCATCCACCCGATGCCGATCGACCGGGGGAACGAGGCCGACGACGACGTGTGCGACGCCGAGCGCTCGATCATCTACGACGTGGCCGAGAACCGGCTGCACGCTCAGAAGGCCATCATGGCGCTCACGATGGGAGACGGGTAGGGCGGAGGCGGCGCCGGACGACACGGGGCGAAAGCGCCGGATGACACGGGGCGAAGGCGCCGGACGACACGGGGCGAAGGCGCCGGATGACACGGGGCGAAGGCGCCGGACGATGCGACGAAACACGACGAGAGGGTACACATGGGCAAACTGGCTGTCGTTGCCGTGGGAGGCAACTCGATCACGAAGGTCGGACAGCGCGGGACCATCCCCGAGCAGTTCGCGAACGCCCGGGAGACGAGCCGCCACATCGCGGACATGATCGCCCGGGGCTACGACGTCGTGGTGACGCACGGCAACGGTCCGCAGGTCGGGAACATCCTTCTCCGAGCGGAGATGGCGACGACGGTCCTGCCGCCGCTCCCGCTCGACACCTGCGGCGCCGATTCGCAGGGCGGTATGGGCTACATGATCCAGCAGGTCTTGGGAGGGGAGCTCGCGGCACGGGGAATCGAGAGGACCGTCGCCACGGTCGTGACGCAGGTCGTCGTCGACAGGTCCGACCCCGCGTTCGAGAAACCCTCGAAGCCGATCGGCCCGTTCTACACGCGTGAGGAAGCCGAGAGGAAAGAGCGAGAGGAAGGCTGGAACGTCATCGAGGACGCCAACAGGGGCTGGAGGCGGGTCGTGCCGTCGCCGCTCCCGAAGAGGGTCGTCGAAGCGGCGGCCATCGAGGCGCTCCTCAAGGCAGGCTGCGTCGTCATCGCCGTCGGAGGCGGCGGGATCCCCGTCGTCGAGGAGGACGGCGGCCTCGTCGGAGTCGAGGCGGTGATCGACAAGGACCACGCGTCGCGCCTTCTCGCCAACGACATCGGCGCCCAGCTTCTGCTCATCTCGACGGACATCGAGAGGGTCGCGCTCAACTTCGGGGCCGAGAACCAGAGCTGGATCAAGGATCTCCGCATCGAGAGCGCGAGGAAGTACTACGAGGAGGGGCACTTCGCTCCGGGCAGCATGGGACCGAAGATCCTCGCCGGCATCGCGTTCATCGAGGGCGGCGGCGAGGAGGTCATCATCACGAATCCCGAGTCGATCGGGAGGGCGATCGACGGCGAGACCGGAACCAGGATGACGAGGTAGGAGAGGCACACACGTGCTTCGGGGCGATCCCCGGCGCCACCGCTCACCGGCCGGGAGACTGGGCAGGGTGAAACGATGAAAGAGCTCGCGAAGATCATCAGAGTGGCGCGCGGGAAGATGCCTGCCGATCTCGTTCTCAAGAACGCGCGGATCGTGAACGTGTTCTCGGCGGAGACGTACCGGGGGAACATCGCGATCTGGAACGGCAGGATCGTCGGGATCGGGGACTACGAGGGGAAGAAGGAAGAGGACATGGACGGCGCCTTCGTCCTGCCCGGCCTGATCGACGGACACATGCACATCGAGAGCACGATGGTGCGCGTGCAGGAGTTCGCCCGATCGGTCGTTCCGCGCGGCACGACGTCGGTCATCTGCGATCCGCACGAGATTGCGAACGTCCACGGTCTCGAGGGGATCCACTACATCCTGAACTCGAGCAAGTACAGCCCGGTCAACATCTACGTCATGCTGAGCTCCTGTGTCCCCGCGACCGAGTTCGAGACGAGCGGCGCGAACCTCCGCGGATTCGATCTCTACCCGCTCCTACGTGAGAAGTGGGTGCTGGGTCTGGGTGAGGTGATGAATTACCCGGGCGTGCTCCTCGAGGACGAAGGGCTCCTGGACAAGATCTCCATGACGCACGACAAGCGGATCGACGGGCACGCGCCGGGCCTGACGGGCAAGGACCTGAACGCGTACGTCGCGGCCGGCGTCTCGTCGGACCACGAGAGCACGTCGATCGACGAGGTGCTCGAGAAGCTCAGGCTCGGCATGTACATCATGATCCGGGAGGGCTCGGTCACGAAGAACCTCCGCGACCTCCTGCCCGCCGTCACCACGGAGAACCTCTCGAGGTGCTTCTTCGTCACCGACGATCGTCATCCGAAGGACCTTCTCGAGAAGGGGCACGTCGATCACATGGTCAAGATGGCCATCAAGGAGGGGCTCGATCCGATCTCCGCGATCCGCCTCGCGACGATCAACACGGCCCAGTACTTCAATCTCAAGGACCTGGGCGCCATCGCTCCCGGCTACGTCGCGGATCTCGTGGTCGTCGACGGCCTGAAGCGCTTCAACGTCAGAGCGGTCTACAAGAGCGGGCGCGTCGTCGCGCGGAACGGCGAGATGGTCGTGCGTCCCCAGAAACTGCCCGAGATCACGCTCCGGAGTTCGATCAACATCAAGTGGCTCGCGGTCGAGGACTTCGACATCGAAGCAAAGGGAACGCGCGTCCGTGTGATCAATCTCGTTCCCGACCAGATCATCACGAGGGGGAGCGTCGAGCGCGCGAAGGTAGAGAACGGCCGCGTGATCGCGGACATTGAGAGGGATCTCCTGCCGCTGGCCGTCGTGGAGCGGCACCTCGCGAGCGACAACATCGGGCACGGCATCGTCAAGGGATTCGGTCTCAAGAGGGGGGCAATCGCGAGCTCGGTGGCGCACGATTCCCACAACATCGTTGTGGTCGGGACGAGCAGCGAGGACATGCTCGCCGCGGTCGTCGAGATCTCGAAGATGCGGGGCGGTCTCGCCGTTGTGAACAAGGGCAAGCTCGTCGCTGGCCTCGCCCTGCCGATCGCCGGGCTCATGTCCGAGGGCTCGCTCAAGGAGGTCGTCAAGGGGCTCGACGACGTGCGTCGGGCGGCGAAGCGCCTCGGATCCGCGGTCAGCGACCCGTTCATGGCCATGTCGTTCCTCTCGCTTCCCGTCATCCCCGAGCTCAAGGTCACCGACAGGGGGCTCTTCGACGTGAACGAGTTCGCGCTCACGGATCTCTTCGTCTGATGCGGCCCTGAACGAGGAGCGACCGTGTACCGGCGGGTCTACATCGTTCTCTTCATGGCCGTCTTCGCCTCAACCATGGGGGTCGGGTTCATCGGCCCCCTCTTGCCGCTCTACGCCCGTGATCTCGGGGCGGCCGGTCTCACGCTCGGCATGATCTTCGCCGGGTTCTCCATGTCCCGCTTCATCCTGACGCCCTTCATCGGCAGGCTCTCCGACAAGCTCGGCAGGAAGATCTTCCTCGTCACCGGGCTCGCGATCCTCTCGCTCTTCTCGCTCGCCTACATCAGGGCGGAGACGGTCGCGCAACTGATCCTCGTCCGCGCGCTGCACGGCGCCTCGGCCGGGATGGTGATCCCGGTAGCCCAGGCCTACATCGGCGAGATCTCGCCGAAGGGGCGAGAGGGCGCCTACATGGGGACCTTCACGCTCTCGCTCTTCCTCGCCTTCGGCATCGGGCCGCTCCTCGGCGGGCCGCTGGCGGACCGCTTCGGGATGACGGTGCCGTTCGTCGTGATGGGAACCCTCGCCGCCGTCGCCTTTCTCCTGACGCTCATCTTCCTTCCGGAACTCGGGCTCCACAAGGAGCGCTGGAAGCGGCGCGTTCCCATGACGGTCTTCCTCGCCGAGCCCCTGGTGATTGCGCTCCTCCTGTTCCGCTCGGTCGTGTCGTTCGGACGGGGCCTCGTGATTCCGTTCCTCCCGTTCGTCGCCGAGTCGCTGGGGGCGTCGCTCTCGGTCATCGGCGTGCTGCTCGCCACGAACATCCTGCTCGCGGGGGTGCTCCAGGTCCCGTTCGGCCGGCTCGCCGACAGGGTGTCGCGGCCGCTTCTCATGGGACTCGGGATCATCGCAAGCGCGGCCGTCATCTTCGCGATCCCGTTCTGCAAGACCATCGGATCGCTCTTCGTGCTCCAGGCCGCCACGGGCGCCGCGGGTGCGCTCGGCTTCCCCGCGGGGCTCGCCGTGGCGACGCAGTGCGGGAGGCGGTTCAACGGCATGGGCACCATGATGGCTATCTACAACCTCGGGATGAGCGTCGGCCTCATTCTCGGGCCGCTCGCCGGCGGGGCCATCGAGGGGATCTTCGGGCTTGACTTCGTCTTCAAGGGTGGTTCTCTAGTGGTGGTGGCGGGGTTCGTCGCGTATCTCCTGATGATGCGGCGGGCGAAGCGCCTTGGGTCGTTCCGGCTTCTCGAGGACCCGCAGGAACCTGGGGGCGACGGCGAGGTCACGACGGACCACGAGCGGGAGGCCGTCCCCGCGGGCTAGCAGGCGCGGCCGGACCGCCCCGACCAAGCCCGCACGCCGGAGCCGGCGCGAGCGGCCGTCCCGACCAAGCCCGCACGCCGGAGCCGGCGCGAGCGAGCCGGCGCGACCAGGTCGCACGGGAGATCGCCGCCCTGGGTCCCGCTCTGCGTGCTACCGCGAAAGGAGAGCTCACGATGAGGAACGTCACAGCAGTCGCGATCGTCCTCTGTCTCGTCCTCACGGTGACGGGATGCAGAGAGCCGAAGGAGGCGCAGACCGAGGGCGTCTTCCGGGTCGGGATGGTCTTCGACGTCGGAGGGAAGGGCGACAAGTCGTTCAACGACTCGGCGTACCGAGGTCTCCTCCACGCCGCCGACGAGTTCGGGGTCGAGCACACCGAGTTCGAGCCCGGACAGGACGCCGATCGCGAGACGGGGCTGCGGAAGCTGGCGCAGGCCAAGTACGACGTGATCATCGGCGTCGGGTTCCTGTTCAGCGAGGCCATGAGGAGCGTCGCCGTCGACTATCCGAACGTCCGTTTCGCGTGCGTCGACTTCGACGTGCGGCCGGACGAGACGCTCCCCCAGAACCTCGCCGGACTCAGGTTCCGCGAGGAGGAGGGGTCGTTCCTGGTCGGCGTGCTCGCCGCCATGCACACAGAGACCGGGCGGATCGGGTTCATCGGAGGCATGGACATCCCGCTCATCCACAAGTTCGAGGCCGGCTACATCGCCGGCGCCCGGCACGCGCGGCCCAGCGTCTCGACGACGGTGGCCTACACCGGGACGACGCCGCAGGCCTTCGCCGATCCGGCGAAGGGCAAGGAGCTGGCGCTTCTGCAGTACGGGCGCGGCGTCGACGTGATCTACCACGCGTCCGGCAGTACGGGGAACGGCGTCATCGAGGCGGCGAAGGAGGCCGGGAAGTACGCCATCGGCGTCGACTCGAACCAGAACTACATGGCGCCGGGGCACGTTCTCACGAGCATGGTGAAGCGGGTCGACAACGCCGTCTACATGACGGTGAAGTCCGTGCTCGATGGGACGTTCGCGGGAGGCGTCCGTGAGTTTGGGCTCGCGGACGACGGCATAGCCTACGCCGTCGACCAGTACAACGAGGGCCTCATCACCGACGAGATGGCCGCGGCCGTCGAGGAAGCCAAGGCGGCGATCATCGCAGGCTCGATCGTCGTCCCGAAGGAGTAGCACCGACCTCGTCACCCGAGGAGCTCCGAGGCATGGCCGCTGCGAACGCGATCGAGATGCGCGGGATCACGAAAGGATACCCGCGCGTCCTCGCTAACGACCGGGTCGATCTCGACGTCCGCAAGGGCGAGATCCACGCCATCGTCGGTGAGAACGGGGCCGGCAAGTCGACCCTCATGAAGATCCTCTACGGCCTGACACCGCCCGACGCGGGCGAGATCAGGCTCGAGGGGACGAGGCTGAACAAGCACCGCCCGTCCGACGCAATCCGGGCGGGCCTCGGCATGGTGCACCAGCACTTCATGCTCGTCGACACTCTGACGGTGGCCGAGAACGTCGTTCTCGGCGAAGAGCCGAGGGTCGCCGGGATCATGATCGACGCGGCCGCGGCGAGGGAGCGCGTCGAGAAGCTCTCCTCGCAGTACGGCTTCGAACTCGACCCCGACGAGTACATCGAGAACCTCTCCGTCGGCCTCGAGCAGCGCGTCGAGATCGTCAAGGTCCTCTACCGCGGCGCGAGGATCCTCATCCTGGACGAGCCGACCGGCGTGCTCACGCCGCAGGAGGTGAGCGAGCTCTTCGTCATCCTCCGAGCGCTCCGCGAGGCCGGATGCACGATCGTCTTCATCACGCACAAGCTCGACGAGGTGATCGAGCTCGCCGACCGGGTGACCGTCATGCGCGACGGGCGCGTGACCGGCGTCGTCGAGGCGGCCGAGACGACGAAGGAGGACCTCGCCCGGATGATGGTTGGGCGCGACGTCCTCCTTCGCGTGGAGAAGGCGCCGGCGACGGCCGGTGATACCGTGCTCGCAGTGAGAGGCCTCGCGGCCGTCGGACGGAAGGGAACGAAGGTCCTCGAGGACGTCGATCTCGAGATCCGCGCGGGCGAGGTGCTCGGCGTGGCGGGCGTTCAGGGGAATGGCCAGACGGAGCTCGTCGAGGTCCTGACGGGCTTGAGGAAGGCCCACGCGGGCGAGGTGCTCCTGGGGGGGGCCGACGTCACCGGCCTCACGCCGCGCGCGATACGAGACCTCGGCGTGGCGCACATCCCGGAGGACCGTCAGGCGCGCGGTCTCGTCCTCGAGTTCACGGTCGCCGAGAACCTCGTCCTGGGCCGCCATCATCGCGAGCCGTTCTCCCGGCGCGGCGTCCTGCGCCTCGACGCGATCCGCGAGCACGCGTCCGAGCTGATCCGCGAGAACGACCTCAGACCACCCGATCCCGACGTCGCCGCCGGCACTCTCTCCGGCGGGAACCAGCAGAAGGTGATCGTCGCGCGCGAGTTCGACGGCGAGCCCACGCTTCTCGTGGCGTCGCAGCCGACGAGGGGCGTCGACATCGGGGCCGTCGAGTTCGTTCACCAGAGCCTCCTCGAGATGAGGGACAGGGGAGCGGCGGTGCTCCTCGTCTCGGCGGAGCTCTCGGAGATCATGACGCTCTCCGATCGCATCGCCGTGATGTACGGCGGGAGGATCGTCGCGACGTTCGAGTCCGGAGAGGTCGACGAGGAGACCCTCGGACTCGCCATGACCGGGGCCTGGACAGGAGGCGCGACCGCGCGGAGCGACGGCGATCGCCGGGCGACTCCGGAGGTGACGGCCGCGTGAAGAGGCTCGCGAGGTTCACGAGCGTTCTCTCGCCGGTCGCCGCGGTCGCGGCGGCGTTTCTGGTCGGCGGCCTGGTCGTCCTGGCGATCGGGGAGAGCCCGCTCAGGATCTACGGGATCCTCTTCCGCGGCGCGTTCGGGAGCGTCGACGGTGTCGGGCTCGTCCTCTTCAACGCGTGTCCCCTCATCTTCGCCGGGCTCGCGGTTGCCTTCGCCTTCCGCGCCGGCCTCTTCAACATCGGCGGGGAGGGCCAGCTCTACATAGGATCGTTCCTGTGCGCGTGGGCGGGCCTCTCCGTCTCGTCGCTCACGCCCTGGCTCGCGATTCCGCTGCTCGTCGTCGCCGCGGCCGCCGGGGGGGCGTTGTGGGCGTCGATCCCCGGGTTCCTGAAGGCGCGCTTCGGCGTCCACGAGGTCATCAACACGATCATGATGAACTTCATCGCGATCGGGCTCACGAGCTATCTCGTGGTCAACGTCTTCAAGGAAGCGGGGCAGATGACGCCGCAGACGCCGAAGATCCTGGCGTCGGCCCATCTCCCGCGGCTGGCCGGCGCGGCCCGCGCGCTCGGGATTCCGCTTCCCGACGCAAACCCCCTGAACGCGTCGATCCTGATCGCGCTCGCCGCCGTCGGGCTCGCGTGGTTCATCCTCTATAGAACGACTCTCGGGTACGAGATCCGCGCCGTCGGCCTGAACGCCGCCGCCGCAGAGAACGCGGGTATTAACGTCAGGCGCACGCTCGTGCTCGCGATGCTCCTGTCGGGGGCGTTCGCCGGTCTCGTGGCGACGAACGAGGTGATGGGGTTCCGGCACCGCTTCCTCGATAACTTCTCGGGCGGCATCGGGTTCATGGGGATCGCCGTGGCGCTCCTCGGGAAGAACACGCCCGTAGGCGTGCTCCTCGCGGCGCTTCTCTTCGGGGTGCTGAACACCGGCGCGCTCGAGGTCGACGTCTTCACCGACGTTCCGAGGGAACTCATACTCGTTCTCCAAGCGATCACCATCATCCTCGTCGTGGTCGGGAACGAGGTCCTGACGCGGCGGCTCGAGCAGCGGGTGAGACCTGCCGAGGCCACGGGCGCGGACGGGAACGCCGACGCCGGCGCGGCCACCGGGGAGGCGGCATGAGCGAGCCCGCGGGGAACCGCAGGGTGTCGAGGGTCGTCGTCTCGGCGGCGTGGGTCGTCGGCTTCGCGATGATCGCGAAGGGATTCGCACTCTTCAAGGACGTGGTCATCGCCTCGCAGTTCGGGACGAGCTGGGTCATGGACGCGTATCTCGTCGCGTTCACGATCCCCGCGATCATCACGAACTGGTTCCGGTCGCCGATCCGCTCAGGTTTCGTGCCGCTGTTCACCGAGCGCCTCGAGCATCACGGCGAGGCCGACGCGTGGCGCGAGGGCGGGACCTTCCTCGGCAACTTCCTCGTCGTGACGTTCGTGATCGCCGCCGTCGCCTTCATCACGGCGTCGCCGATCGTCTCCGCGGTGGCGCCGGGGTTCACGCCTGAAAGCCACGACCTGTCCGTCTCGCTCGTGAGGATCATGCTCGTCACGGTGGTGCTCGCCGCGCTCAACGGAACGTTCAGGAACTTCCTCCACGTCTACGGCAACTTCGCCCTGCCGGCGATGACGGCCCCGGTCACCAACATCATTCTGATCATAGCGGCGGTCTTCTTCACCGGCCGTTTCGGCATCCACGCTCTCGCCTACGGCATCGCGCTCGGGAGCCTGGCGCACGCGCTCATCCAGGCCCCGATCGTCTGGCAGCACCGAGAGCACTTCCGGTTCCGCGTCGACTTCAGGAGCCCGATGTTCTGGGGCACCCTCAAGCTCGCGGCGCCGCTCTTCATCGGCATGGCCGGCGCCAAGCTCGACGAGGTGATCGACAGGATCTTCGCGTCGCAGCTCACCGAAGGGAGCATCTCAGGCCTCGCGTACGCGATCCGCCTGATCGATCTCCCGCGTGAGATGCTCATCGTCGCGTTCTGGACCGTGCTCTTCCCGTTCTTCTCGCGGCTCGCCGCGAAGAACCAGATCGACGCGCTCTCCGAGCGGATGAACGCCTCGATGCGCATCTCGTTTTTCATCCTCCTGCCGGTCTCGGTCGCGATGGCGCTGCTCGGGGAGCCGTTCGTGAGGCTCCTCTTCCAGAGGGGAGCGTTCGACGAGCAATCGGTGAACTACACGGTCTCGGCGCTCCTGCTCTACACGCCGACGATCTGGGCGCAGGGGCTCTCGAGCACCATGCTCTCGGGCTACGTCGCGGTGAAGGACACGAAGACGCCGACGATCGCGGGCTTCATCCGCCTCGGCGTCAAGATCGGTCTCGTGTTCCTCTTCGTGGGACCCTTCCAGCACGCTGGGATCGCGCTGTCGACCTCGCTGTCGCACGCGTTCAAGCTCGTGCTCTTCATCGTGCTTCTACCCAAGCCCTTGAGGGGCGGCAGGTATCCGCAGATGTTCAGGGCGTTCGGGGGGACAGCGCTTGCGACAGGTGTCATGGCGATCGCGCTCTACTTGCTCGGGAAGGCGACCCTCGGGATGGACATTCCCGATTCGCTCGGAGCGCGCATCGCGTTCCTCGGAGGCATGGCGCTCGCGGGGGCGCTCGTCTTCGCGGGGGCGGCCCACGTCTTCGCTCGGCGGGAGCTCGCGGAGACGTGGGACGGCGCACGGTCCGGAATCGCCGGGATCTTGAAGCGGGACCGCGGCAAGAAGGGGCCCGGCGGGGGCCCCGGCCCCAGTACCGGCGGAGCCGGCGAGGAGGGTCCGGTCCCGGGTTCAGGCGGGGCCGACTGGGACGGCTCCGGTTCCGCGTAACGACTTGAGAGGTACGACGCGATGTTCGAACTGGCGATCTTCGACGCCGCACTGAGAATGGCGACGCCACTCATCCTGACCGCGCTCGGCGGTCTCTTCTCCGAGAGGTCGGGCGTCATCAACATCGCGCTCGAGGGGATTCTCCTGACGGGCGCCTTCGCGAGCATCGTGGCGACGTTCTACACGGGCGACCCGTGGGTCGGCGCGTTCGCCGGCATCCTCGCAGGTGTTCTCGTCTCCCTCATTCACGCGATCGTGTCGATCGTCTTCAAGGCCGACCAGATCGTGAGCGGCGTCGCCATCAACCTGCTCGCGATGGGGGCGACGCAGTTCCTGACGTGGATCATCTGGGGCAGCTCCGCAAACTCGCCGCCCGTCGCCGGAATGGCCCACTGGACGCTGCCTGAATCGTGGGGCGCTCTCGCGCGCGGGGTGAACGCGGTGATCGGTCACTATCCGCCGCTCGTCTACGTCGCGCTCGCCGCCGTGTTCGTCTCGCACCTCGTTCTCTGGCGGACTCCCTTCGGCCTCAGGCTGCGCGCGACCGGCGAGCACCCGGAGGCCGTCGAGACGCTCGGCGTGAACGTGAGGAAGATGCGATTCGCGGGCGTGCTCCTCTCCGGGGCGCTCGCAGGGCTCGGCGGGGCCTTCCTCGCTCTCAACACGCACCAGTTCGTGAAGAACATGTCGGCCGGGCGGGGGTACATCGCCCTGGCCGCGATGATATTCGGGAAGTGGAACCCGCTGGGCGCGCTCGCCGCGTGCCTCCTCTTTGGCTACGCGGAGGCCGTTCAGATGGGGCTCCAGGGGCGCGGTGTCCCCACGCAGTTTGTGCAGATGATCCCCTACGTGCTCACCATGGTCGCGCTGGTCGGCGTCATCGGACGGACGCGGCCTCCCGCGGCGAGCGGGAAGCCCTACTAGCGAGATCTCGAGGAGCGATCGGAGGCGCGACGATGAGACGACCGGCCGGGTATCGGAAGAGGCCGCGCGGGACCTCGATGGGCGCGGCGTTCCTCGTCGCGATTCTCGCGCCGCTTCCGCACGGGGCGACCGCCGGTTCGCTCGAGGACGTGGCCTTCGCCGACCTCGAACCCATCGACTTCTACGCGGCGCCGCTTCTGACGCGGGACCTCAGGCTCACGGGCTTCGAGGGCCCGAAGGCCGTGCTCGAGTTCGAGACGCGCGAGCCGACGCCCCCGGCGGTCGTGCGGTACGGCCCGTACTTCGCCGTCGGCGGAATCGAGGGCGCGGCGTACCGCAAGGTGGCCACCGAGCGGCTCGAGGACGAGTCGGCGACCGAGCACCGCGTCCTGGTCGACTTCTCGAAACTCGAGTCTCCTCTCTACGACGACGGCTACATCGAGGGTGGGGGAGGCGTCGTGGCGTGCCGGCTCGACGTGTACGATCCCGAGTACGGAAGCGTGCGGACCTACGACCGGCGGTTCCGCTACACGCGGACCGGGCCTCGGAAGACGGCCGAGACGATGGTGCTCGGCCCCTTCGTCGACCGCGTCGGCCCGACCTCGTTCGTGGTCTCGTGGCAGACCGACGTCCCGTCGCGAGGGGCCGTCGTCCTCGAAGGGGTCACGTTCGTCGGCGGGAAGGAGGCGGTGGTCCACGAGGTCGAGGTCGCGGATCTCGAGCCGGGAACGACCTACGAGTACCGCGTCCGCTACGGGAGCGACGACTTCACGACGCGTCCCCACGCCGTGACGACGGCGCCTGCGCCCGGCGGCGAGGGCTTCCGCTTCGCCTTCGCGTCCGACAGCCGCGGCGGGGTCGGTGGGGGGGAGCACGCGATCGAGGGCGTGAACCACGCGGGCCTCAGGGCCGTCCTGGCCGGCGCGCGCACTCGCGGCGCGGACCTCGTTCTGTTCGGTGGCGACCTCATCGACGGGTACACGAGCTCGCAGAGGGTCTTCGAGAGCCAACTCGACTCGTGGAAGCGCGGGGCGGGCGTCGTCGCGTCGTCGCTTCCCATCTACGAGGGAATGGGAAACCACGAGGAGGTCGGCGACTACTACGCCGTCGACGATCCCGAGCGGCCGAACAAGCGCATCATCATGCACCGTGACCGCGCGGGCGCGAGGAGCGCGGAGGCGATCTTCTCGCGCTCGTTCGTGAACCCCGAGGGCAGCTGCTACGGGTTCTCTCCGCGCCCCGAGACGCGCGAGACCGCGGCCGGCCCCGCGACCGGGCCCGACTACGGCGAGTCTGTCTACTCGTTCAATCACGGGAACTGCCACTTCGTCTCGGTGAACTCGAACTACTGGTTCACGGGTCTTCAGATGGGAGACGGAACGACCCGCTACCCGAGCGACAAGGACGGGACGGCGCTCGCGCTCGGTATCCTCGCCGGGAATCGCGAGGGCTATCTTCTTCCCGGTCAGCTCGCGTGGCTCGAGGAGGATCTCAAGGCGGCGCAGCAGGACGACGACGTCGACTGGATCTTCGTCTTCACGCACGAGCCCGCGTTTCCGAACGGCGGGCATCTCTACGACGCCATGTTCTGGGGCGAAGCGGGGAAGGGCTTCGAAGGCGGCCTGAACGACCACGACGTTCCCCTGGGCGACGTCCTCGACATGCGCGATCGCTTCTGGTCGATCCTCGCGCGCAACGACAAGGTCGTCGCGCTCATGTGCGGCGACGAGCACAACTACTCGAGGACCCTCATCGACGCCGACGTCGATCCCTCGTACTCGCGGGCCGTTTGGCAGATCGTGAGCGGCGGCTCGGGCGCCCCGTTCTACGTCCAGGACACGTCGGTCCCGTGGGCCGGCAGCGTCCACGCGTTCTCGCCGGTCAACCACTACTGCCTCTTCGACGTCCGGGACGGCCGTGTGTCGCTCGAGGTCTACTCGACCGACGGCGTGCTTCTGGACAGCCTCGAGGGTCTGACCGAACATGCGCGCGATCCCGGCGGAAGGTGACGGGCGGGTGCCCGCGCTTCCCCGCGGCTCGGAGCGGCCGCGTCGCTCGTGGCGCCCGCCGCCGAAACGTCGAACGCTGGCGGTCGGAACCTGAGAGTGCCAATCCCGGATGCGCGGGGGCCCGACCGCGCGGGCTTCCGCGGCCCGCGATCCCTCGCCACGGTGTGCTCCCTCCTTGACTTCCGTTCCTGAATGCTCCTACAATCATTGATCCGGCGGCAACGCCGGGGCGCCGCGTAACGACCCACCTGTGTCGCGAACAGAAGGAGCACGCCACAATGGCAAGAGGCATACTCTGGCCCGTTGTCCTCGTTGCTCTCACCCTCCTCGTCCTCGCAGGATGCAGCGAGAAGGAAGTGAACCCGTTCGATCCGTCCCAGGATCCGGATCCGCCGATCGTCACGAGCTTCTCGTACGCAGACGGCGAGGCCACGTGGACGACCGACGAGGAGGCGCTCTGCGTCTTCGAGTACGGTCCGGTCGGGGGCTCGTTCGATCACTACGCCTACGAGTCCACGAAGGACCACGCCGAGTCGCACCGCGTCACGCTGCTCGGAATGGAGGAGGGGCAGGAGTACCAGATCCGCGTCCGCAGCCTCGACCGCGCCGGCAACGAGGCGCACGAGTCGGCCGTCGATCTTCCCGAGTCGATCGTGGGCGTCGCGTTCCGGGACGAGACGATGACGCTCTCCATGATCGACGTGGGATGGGGGCTCTGCATGGTGCTCACGACCCCCGGCGGAGCGAACGTGATGATCGACGCGGGGAGCCGCGAGCACCGGGACGACGTGGTCGACTTCCTGAACGACCACGGGATCGACGAGCTCGATGCCGCGGTCGTGACGCACCACCACTCAGATCACTACGGCGGGTATCTCGACGACACCGAGGGCGACGTGACGATCCCCGGCATCCTCGATCTCTACTGGGTCGGCTCGATGGTCTTCCCTGACGAGACGCATCTGCTCGATCCGCCGGTCGGCTCTCTCCTGAGCGAGATCGGCGAGCACGGCATTCCGATCACCTACGTCAAGCAGGGCGACGCTCATCGAACCTCGACGCGCTCCAGTGGGACGCGACCCCCGGGTTCTCGGTCGAGGTGCTCTCCGCGGGCGTCGGAACACAGCTGGTTCCCCCCGAGCAGCAGGCGACGATGGAGCTCTCCGGGAACAACGACTCGATCGCGCTCAGGCTCACCTTCGGCGACGTCTCGTACGTCACCATGGGGGACGGCGAGTACTTCATCGAGCGCTACATCGTGGACGAGTACGGAAGAAGCGGCGTCAGGGCCGATCTCTTCCAGGTCGCTCACCACGCGAGCGACGACGCGACCTCCGCGTTCTGGCTCGATAACCTGTCCCCGCGGATCGGCCTCATCTCGAACGCCATGGCCGAGGCGCCGCTCGAGAAGGAGATCGTGCTGAACGGGATCCGCTCGGTCGACGCCGACTACTTCGTGACCGATCGCATCTTCCCGAACACGCCGCCGTGGTAGCAGGGCTCGAACACTACCGGCCGCAAGCGGGGCGGTGACGTGAGCTGGCTCTCGACGCTCAGACGCAAGAAGTTCATGGATCCACTGACGGCCGCGCTCTATCTCGTGCCGGCGGGCGCGGTGGTCGTCATCTTCCGGATGCTCCCGATCGCGTCGGCGTTCGTCCTGTCCTTCTTCGACGTCAAGATGGGACGGATCAGGGGATTCGTCGGGCTCGCTCAGTACGCCAAGCTGCTGCAGGATCCGACGTTCTGGAGCTCGCTCGGGACGACGGCCTACTACGTCGCGGGCGTAGTGCCGCTGAGCCTCTTCCTCGCTCTCCTCGCCGCCGTGCTCCTCAATCAGAAGATCCGCGGGCTCGGCTTCTACCGAACCGTCTACTTCCTCCCCGTCGTCACGTCGCTCGTGGCGGTGTCGATGGTCTGGAAGTGGATCTTCCACCCTCGCCTCGGGCTCCTGAACTACTTCTTCGAACTCGTGGGCGGCGGGTCGCTCCAGTGGCTCGACGAGCCGCGCGGGATCTTCGAGATGATCGCGGGAGGCCTAGGTTGGAGCTGGTGGCCCGACGGGTTCGCGGGGCCGAGCCTCGCTCTGATCGCGGTCATCATCGTCGCCGTCTGGAGGGGGATCGGGTACAACATCGTGATCTTCCTGGCCGGGCTCCAGAACATCCCGGGCCAGTACTACGAGGCCGCGCGGATCGACGGCGCGAGCCCCGCGCAGGTTTTCTGGAAGGTCACGTGGCCGCTCCTTTCGCCCACGACCTTCTACGTGCTCCTCTCGACGACGATCGTGTCGTTCCAGGTCTTCACGCAGATCTACCTCATGACCGGCCCTCCGGTCGGCGGACCGATGGGCACCACCAAGGTCATCGTCTACTACCTGTTCGAGAGGGGCTTCGACGCCGGCGGCAACATGGGTTACGCGAGCGCCGTCGCGCTCGTGCTCTTCGTCATCATCCTGTCGCTCACGCTGATCCAGCGGCGCGTGGTCGAGCGGCGGGTCTACTACTAGGGGAGCCCCCGGGCGGCGGGGCTCGAGGGTACGCGCGGCGGGCGATGACCGGCGGCGCGACGTTCGGAAGGGAACGAGGAACGATGGAGACGACCGTGAGCGCGCGCGACCGGGAGCTCAACGCGGCGTTCCGCACGCGTCGGAGCCTCTCTCGCGCGGGCGTCTACGCGCTCCTCTGGATCGGCGTCGTGGTCATGGTGGTGCCGTTCGTGTGGATGATCACGACGTCGCTCAAGTCTCCCATCGAGATCCTCGAGTTCCCCCCGACGTGGATCCCGACCGGCCACTTCGTCGAGGCGGCACCCGGCGTCTGGAGCGAGGTCAACATCGTGTCGCGGAACGCCGCCGCCGGAACGATCTCGGTCAGGCCCCTGGGCGGCGGCCCGGAGACGACCGTGGACGGCGCGGCCGTTCGGGACAGGTTCAGGTTCCGGCTCGAGAACTACGCCGAGGCGTGGAGGCAGGCGCCGTTCGCCAGGTACTACTTCAACACGATACTGGTCACGATCTTCGTGGTCGCGGGAGTGCTCGTCACCTCGGCGCTCGCGGCCTACGCGTTCGCGCGGATGAAGTTCTGGGGAAGGGACAACATCTTCGTCCTCTTCCTCTCGATGATGATGGTGCCGCAGCCGGTCTACATCGTGCCGTCGTACATCATCCTCGTGAAGCTCGGCTGGATCGACACCTATCAGGCGCTGATCGTGCCGTGGCTGGCGCACATCTTCAGCATCTTCCTCCTGCGGCAGCACTTCAAGACGATCCCCGCCGATCTCTACGATGCCGCGATCATCGACGGCTGCAGCCGCTTCGCCTTCCTGTGGCGGATCATGCTTCCGCTCTCGAAGGCCGTGCTCGTCGCCGTCGTGATCTTCGCGGTGGTCGGAACGTGGAACTCGTTCCTGTGGCCGCTCGTGATGACGAACACGACCGCAGTCCGCCCGCTCCAGGTCGGCCTCGCGCGGTTCTCGCAGGAGCAGGGCACGAACCACGAGCTCATGATGGCCGCGGCGACGTTCTCGATCGCGCCTCTCATCGTCGCGTACTTCTTCGCTCAGAAGCAGATCATCCAGAGCCTGGCCACCTCGGGCATGAAGACCTAGTCGTGGCCGGTCGGCAGAGGGCAAACCGCGGAGGTATCGGCATGGGAAGGAAGCTCCTCTTGGTGGCGGTGGTCGGCGTCGCCGCGGTGTTCGCGGTGGCGGGTTGCTCCAAGCAGGAAGATGGCGACGGCGTCGTCGAGGTCCAGTTCTGGCACGCGATGGGTGGTCCCCTGGGCGACACGCTCGACGGGCTGGTCGCCGAATTCAACGAGACCCATCCCGACATCAACATCGAGTCGGTGAGCATGGGGCGCTACCAGGCGCTGTCGCAGAAGATCATGGCCGCCGTCGCGGCCGGCGAGCCCCCGGTTCTCGCCCAGGCGTACGAGGCGTGGACCGGCGAGCTCATCGAGAACGGAAGCGCCGAGCCGCTCGATCCCTACATCGAGGGACCGAACGGTCTCTCGCCGGGGGAGCTCGCCGACTTCGTCCCGGGGCTCCTCGAGAACAACACGTGGGACGGGACGATCTACTCGTTCCCGTTCAACAAGAGCGTGCGGGCGATCTACTGGAACAAGAACCTGTTCGAGGCGGCCGGGCTCGACCGCGCTCCGACCGACTGGGACGAGTACGGGAGCATGGCGAGGACGCTCACGAGGGATCTCGACGGCGACGGTGAGACCGACCAGTGGGGGACCGCCGGCCAGATCAGCGCGTGGATGTTCGAGAACCTGCTGATCCAGAACGGGGGCGAGATCCTGACCCCCGACGGCGCGCGCGCCGCCTTCGACAGCGCCGAGGGCATCGAGGCGCTCGAGTTCATGGTCAGGCTCCTGACCGACTACGGCAAGGTCACGTCCGGCTACGAGTACCAGAACGATTTCCAGGCCGGGAAGGTGGGGATGATCGAGGGCTCGACCGTGTCGCTCTCCTACATGGAGGGGAAGTACACGTTTGACATGGCGGTGGCGCCTCTTCCGCACGGGAAGGAGCGCGGCTGCTTCGTCGCGGGCACGAACGTCGTCATCTTCTCGGAGGCGCCGAAGGCGAAGAAGGACGCCGCCTGGACGTTCATCAAGTGGTTCACGAGTCCCGAGGTCACCGCGCGGTGGGCGATCGGGACCGGCTACGCTCCGGTCCGGATGAGCGCCCTCGAGTCCGAGAGCATGCAGGCGCGGTTCGAGGAGATCGAGGGGCTCCGCGAGGTGCTCGCGCAGCTCGAGTTCGCGTCGTACGAGCCGCGGTCGGCCGCGTGGTACGCGGGCCGGAAGTATCTCGAGGAGGGCGGCGTCGAGAGCGCCCTGAGGAAGCAGAAGGACCCCTCGACCGCGCTTGCCGAAGCGGCCGTGGCGGTCAACGCGGAGCTCGGGGGATAGACGAGCACGCGCGGCAGAGGGATTGCGAACAGAGAGAGGACGCGACGGTGAGGGAGGTATCGATGACACGAGAGAAGAGCGGCCCGCTCCTTCTGATGGCGGCGCTCGCGGTGCTGACTGTGCTCGCAGGCGGGGCCCATGCGACGACGATCTGCGACGTGCAGAGATACGATGCGATGGGGCTGTCGCCCTTCCTGGGCGAGACTGTGACGGTGCGGGGGGTGGTCACGATACCGCCGGGCTACTTCCAGTCGAATTACACGTCGTTCTACATCGAAGACGACGGATGCGGCGTGAATGTCTTCACGTTCGGCTCGCTCACAGTCGAGCCTGCCTTGGGTGACACGGTCCTGGTGACCGGCGAGGTGGAAGAGTACATCTCAGCTTCCAGCGGGGGCGGAGCGACGACCGAGGTGGTGCTGGACCCGAACAACCCGGATGAGAGCATCGAGTTCCTGTCGATCGGCAACACGCCGCCCGAGCCGACGGTGATGGGCCTCGCGCGGCTCGGCGTCGAGTCGAACGAGGGACGTCTCGTCCGAACGATCGGGAAGATCGTCAACGTCGAGTACGTAAGTGTCATCGGGCAGTGGAGCATGGACATTGTCGAGCCGTGGTCCGAGGAGAGCTTCGAGGTCTTCCAGAGCTTCAACGACAGCATAAGCTTCGAGGGGCTCGAGGTCGGGGACACCGTCGACGTGACGGGTTTCGTCACGCAGTTCGACCGGACCCCTCCGCGTCTCTCCGACTACCAGTTCGCGCCGAGATTCCAACACGAGATTCGGCGCGCAATTCCTCCCGATCCTCCCGACCCGCTCTTCTGGGGGAACGCGTCGCTCGACATTCCGGCGTCGACGTTCCGGCCGGATCTCGGGGAGATCCTCCCGATTCACTACATGGCTCCGGACCTGGGCCGCGCGATGATCGAGATCTACGACCTGCAGGGAAGGAGAGTCCGGACGCTCACCGACGCGACCTACGAGGGGACGTCGGCGGTGCCGGGGCACTACCAGGAGGGCTACTTCGACGAGGGCGTCAGAGGCTGGGACGGGCGCGACGATCTCAGGCGGCTCGTGCCCGCGGGCGTCTACATCTGCCGTCTCGAGGTCGCCGACGGCGACGGACGCGTGACGTCCGCGACCGCTCCCGCCGTCGTGGCGGTACGGCTCGACTAGCGGTCCGGGCGGCAGACTCACACTCGAGCCGAGGCGCGCCGTCGAGCATACCGTCGACGAGCGTCGATGCGAGAGACCGAACACACGGGTACTCACGAGAGTCGACACGATCGAAAGGACGAATCCATGGAGAAGGGTTGGGCATTCATCGTTGCCCTCGCTCTGGTGGCGATGCCGCTCGCTGCGCTCGGTGACGTGATTCCCATCTCGGACGTCAACGCCGACGACGAGATGGGCGCGCCGGTGCTCGGGGGCGAAACCGTGACCGTCGCGGGAATCGTGACCGTCGGGACGGGGACGCTCGCGGCCAACACCGACATCTTCGTGCAGGACGGTACGGGCGGCGTCAACGTCACCCAGAGCTTCGGGGCGTCGCCGGTCGTGGCGCTCGGCGACAGCGTGCTGGTGACGGGGGTGGTGGGCTCCCTGGCCGGGTCCGGCACGCGGACACTGATCAAGGCGAGCACGTCCGCCGACCCCGCCGCGAGGATCACGATCCTCTCGAGCGGCAACCCGCTGCCGGCGCCCGTGGTCGTGACGCCGCGCGGGCTCGCGTCTGAGTCGGGGGAGGAGTTCGAGGGACTCTACGTGGTCGTGCACGGTGTCTCGATCTGGCACGCCGACGCGTGGCCCGAGGACCTCTGCTCGGAGGACCAATCGGTGCGCGTCGCTGACAGCGACACGACGTGCCGGATCTGGTTCGACGCCGACACCGACCTCTGCGGCTCCCCCGCGCCGCACGAGCCGTTCGACGTCGTCGGCGTCGCGGTCCCGCCGCCGCGGGATCAGGCTGGATGGTCCGGACACGGCGTACTGCCGCCGACTCGGGCGCACGTGCGCTCCCGAGGTTCCGGGAGCGGCTTCGCCGGCACCGAGGCTGCGACGGTCTACGCCGGGCAGACGATCGGCCTCACGGTGAGCCTCGAGGGCGAGACCGACGTCCTCGGGCGCGTGGAAGTGGGGATCCCCGACGGATGGACCTTCTCCGGGGAGCCGTCCCACGTCACGCTTTCGGGGGCCGCGTTCGCGACCGCCCGCGTCGTTCCCGACAGCACGTCGGCGACGCTCATCACCGTCGCGGACGCCGGACTCACGGTAGGAGTCGAGGGCACGATCGCGATTGCGAATCTCGGCACTCCGGCGAGCGCCGGCCCCTCGGTGTTCGCCGTCTCGACGGCGCTCGTGGGAGGCGAGTTGGCGCCGATCGGCGCCCCTCCGGTCGTGGACGTCTGGACGCTCGCCGCGAGCGGTGCGGTGCTCATCAACGAGATCTACTCGAATGGCGCGACGAGCTCTGGACAGGCGAACGACTCGTCGGAGTTCATTGAGCTTCGGAACACGACCGCCGCGCCCATCGACCTCACCGGCTGGGTTCTGACCGACATGGACAATTCGGGCTCGTGCTCGGGCTCGAACCTCTGGGGGTTCCCGGACGGCACGACGATCGGCGCGGGGGAGTACCTGGCGATCGCCAAGGACGCCAAGATACTCTCGAAGGGATTCCAGCCGCGCTTCGGGTTCTATCCGGACTTCGAGCTTCTCGACGAGGACAACTCGATCGAGCGCCTCTTCGACAACTCGAACGCGCCGAACATGCTCCTCGTCTCAGCGGCCGACGGGGACGACAACACGACCCAGGAGATGATGTACCTCGGCGGAGACGCCAGCACGGGCGCCGTGGTCGCGGGGGTCGCCTCGTACGAGGTGATCCTCCTGTACTCCGATCCTGAGCTTGCGAACCTCGTCGACGCGGTCGAGTACCGCAACCCGCTCTTCTGGGACGCCGACGCCTGCGCCGGCGCGCCGGGGCTCGGCGGACCGAACGACGCCTGGGCTCTCGGGGCACCTCCCGTCGACTACTCCCTCGGGCGCGACGAGGCGGCCGCCGATACCGATTCGAGCGCCGACGACTTCGTCCTCTGCTCGGAGGCCACGCCCGGCGCGGCCAACGTCCTCGGCGACGCGGTTCCGCCCGTGGCGAGCGTGGAGCCTGCCTCGGGCTCGCTCCTCGTCCTGGCGTACAACGAGCCCGTCGATGCCGCCGACGTATCGAACGCCAACAACTACGCGATCGACGGCGGCGCCACGGTGCGACAGGCTTGGGTATCGGCCGACAGGATGACGGCCGTCCTCCGAACCTCCCCCCAGACACCCGAGTCGCTCTACGCCCTCACGATCACGGGGGTGCACGATCTTGCGGGCAACCCGGTCGCCGCCGAGCCGCTCCCGTTCGAGGGATCGGACGCCGTGACGATCGCGGAGGTCCAGGCGTTCGACGAGACCGGCTACTCGACCCTTCGCGGTGAGCAGGTGACCGTCGCCGGCTTCACGACCGTTCCGCCGGGCGTCTTTCAGCCCGATCGGACGAGCATGTTCGTCCAGGATACGGACGGGTGGGGGATCAACCTCTACTCTCCGAACGTCATGGGGGTTCCACCCCGCTTCGGAGACCTCCTGCGGGCGACGGGCACCGTCGAGGAATACGTGAGCGCGTCGAACAACGCCGGCGCGACGACCGAGATCGCCCAGGTGAGCATCGACATCCTCGCGAGGGGGTTCGACGTCGTTCGACCCATCGTGATCCCGACGGGCGACGTCGGGCGCGAGGAGCGGGAGGGGCAGTACGTGAGGACCTCCGGCATCGTCGTACGGCTCGACGGCTTCGCCTATTACATCGACGACGGCTCCGGGTCGATCCAGGTCTACCAGAACTTCACGGATCTCGACTTCTCCGTCTTCGCGATCGGCGACAGCGTGGAGGTCACGGGCCTCGTTCTGCAGTACGACTACAGCGCGCCGTACTTCAGCGGCTACGAGCTGGCGCCGCGGTACCAGAGCGACATGGTGATACTCGAGGCACACTACGCCGGCAGCGCCACCATCGACGGAGAGGCAAAGGTCCTCGACATCGACGCCGGTGAGACCGTGGAGATCACCTACAACGCGCCGAAGGCGTCACACGTCACGGTCCGCGTCTACGATCTCAAGGGACGGGGGATCGCCACCCTCTTCGATGGCACCAGCCTCGGCCCCTCGCGTTCCACGTGGGACGGGAGGGACGACGAGGGGAGGAAGGTCCCGCCGGGCGTCTACATCTGCCACGTCCTGGCGAGCGCGCGCGCGGGGGGGGACGGAACCACCGAGGCCATCCCGATCGTCGTGGGAAGGAGCCTCGACTGATGATACGAAACGAGAGAAACGACATACCGCGCTTCATGATCGCAAAGGAGGCGAGTGTGAAGAGGCTAGAAATGGCGGTCGCTGCGGTGACCGTTGTGCTCCTCCTCCTGCCGTGCGCGGCGGGGGCATCCGGGGTGTTCGACAACCTGATCCTGTCGCCGCGGGCGCGGGGGATGGCCGGAGCGTTCGTCGCGGTCTCCGATGATGAGACTGCGCTCTTCACGAACCCGGCCGGTCTCGCGGGACAGGAGGGGTACGGCATCTACGGCAGCTACGTCGACCTCTACGGGTACGACTTCCTCGATCTCGGCTCCGTGGCCGCACGCATCCCGACCGCATGGGGCACGTTCGCGGTCGGAGGCAGGCTTCTGTCGGCCGAGTATCAGGGCGTCGACCTCACGAGCGAGTACACCTTCGCGGTGGGCCACGGGTTCACCCTGATGGAGGACGTCCACTCCTCACTCTCGTTCGGCTACGCGGTCAACCTCTACGGTCTCTCGTACGACGCCCTGTCCGTGGGGGGTGAGGATCTGGGATCGGCGAACACGCTGGGCCTCGACGTCGGCGTCCTCGGTACCCTCAGGGGGCGGACGCGCTTCGGCTTCTTCATGAAGAACATCAACAACCCGAAGCTGGGCGATCCGGACGCGGAGGATCTGCCGCAGTGGTTCACCGCCGGCGTTGCCCACAGCCCTTACGGCGGTGTCGAAACGAGCCTCGAGCTCCAGAAGCAGGACGACGAGGACTTGAGGGCCTGCTTCGGTGTGGAGTTCGAGGTCGGCGACTACGTCAGCGTCCGGGGCGGCCTCCAGAACCAGCCGAACAGGCTGTCGGTCGGGTTCGGGACGCATTGGCAGGGGATTCGCGTCGACTACAGCTACACGTCGCACGCCGTCCTGCCCGGTTCGCATCACTTCGCGTTGGGCTACTCGTTCTAGGATCGTTCACACGAAACCAGCGGGGCGGGTACCCGCGACGAGCAACGACACGGGAGGCACGATGAAGCGACGAAGAGCCGTGGGACTCCTGGCCGCTCTTGCCGGCCTGGGGCTTCTGGCGGCGGCGCCCGCGGCGGCGGTCGACCAGCTCGACCTCAACCAGGCGAGCTTCGAGGAGATCGCGCGGCTCCCCATCTCCGAGGAGGACGCGCGCACGATCTGGAACCATCGGGAGTACCGGGCGTACTTCTCGAGCATCTACGAGCTCCGGAAGCTCCCCGGCATCACCCAGGAGGAGTTCAACAGGGTGAAGCCGCTCGTGAAGATCGTGCCGGTCCTGATCGAGGACGAGGAACTCGTCAGGACGAACGAGATCTACTACCGGATCCGGCAGTGGGAGGCGGAGGAGGGCGCGAGCGAGGCGCTGGTCGATCACTGGATCGACCTCGCCAAGGACCCGGTGAACGTTAACGCGGCGAGCTACTGGGAGATCGCCAATCTCCAGACGCTCGCCCCACCGGACGCCGCCGCGATCTACCGGCACACGCGGCGCAACCGGGTCGAGCGGCGGACGCAGCTCAGGAACATCCCCGGACTCACCTACTGGGGTTACTACAACGCGCGCAATTTCGTCCGCTACAAGGACCCGACCGAGCAGAAGGCGCTCCGGGGCAGCTACCAGTTCAGGGCCTACAACTCCCCGTCGATCTTCGACGTGGAGGAGACACTCAAGGAGAACAGGCACGAGGCCGAGGGGATGTACGATTCCTGGTGGGACCGCCTGTCGATGGGCGACGCCGGCCCCATCTACCAGCACAAGCTGCGCCTGAGATGGGGGAGAGACATCCGGGCCGGGGCGCTCGCGTACTACGGCCTCGGCGCCGACGATACGCCCGACGCCTTCAAGTACCACGTGACCTTCCGGGACAAGAACCTGGGGCCGGTTCACTTCGACAACATCATCGTCGGGAACTACGCCGTCGCCTTCGGACAGGGTCTGGTCATGCAGAACACGGATTTCTTCAAGCCGAGGAACTCCGGCTACAGCTGGGACAAGCGCTACGTAGGGATCCTGGGCGACGTGTCGCAGACCCAGGAGTTCCAGCTGCATGGGGTGGCGACAGAGTTCGACGTCGGGAACGTCCGCAGCGTGCTGTTCTACTCGGACGACTGGAAGGACGCGGTCCTGAATCCCGACGGCACGGCGAACCAGTATCTGATCATGTCGCCGCGCATCGAGAACGACGACCTCGCCGCGGGCGGTCTCCGGCCGATGCGCGACGTGCTGCACGAGCAGACCCTGGGCGCGAACTTCAAGTACATCCTGGGCGCCGGGACGTGGGTCGGAGTCTCGGGATACGAGGCGCGCTACAACAAGTACTTCAGGGCCGCCTACGATCCCACCGCGGCGTCGAACAGGACCTGGATGGTACCGGACTCCGACGAGGACAAGCTCGTCGCCACGGACAGCGAGTACTTGAGCTCGTACTCGAGTCCCGGCAAGTTCCGGCGCGTGTTCGGAGCGGAGTTCCAGTGGGTCCACGACAACGCCGCCTTCGCGGGGGAGTACGCGACGCTCGACGCGGACGGCGAGATGCTCGAGTTCGGCGACGACCCGAAGGCCGTGGTCCTGAACGGCTACGCGTCGTACAGCAATCTGAGCTTCCTCGCCGTCTACCGGGACTACGACCTCGAGTTCGACAACCCTTACAGCCGGGCCTTCTCGGAGTACAAACGTTTCAAGGGCACGGTCCTCGAGGACCAGTACTACCTGCAGGACCCGATCTACGGTCTTCTCTACGAGAACTCGGTCGCGCCGCAGGCGGAGCGGGGGCTCTACGTCAGCTCGCGCTACCGTTTCTCCCACCGGCTGACGCCGTCGTTCGAGTACGACGTGTGGGAGCGGAAGGCGGACGGGGCCGAGTACAACCGCCTCGTGTTGAGAATGCGCTTCCAGCCGATCTACAACATCGTGATGAACCTCAGGCAGAAGTGGCAGGGACGCCTGGGGTCGAACTGGCTGTCGCCTCAGAGCTACGATCAGGTCGAGACGCGCTTCCGCCTGGAATACCGGCTGTCGAAGTACGACGAGGTCGAGTTCCTCCTGTCGCGCGCTTGGATCAACTGGCCCCCGAGGCCGCGGCTCTCGGACAACGTGGACGCCGACGGCCTGCATCCCGAGATCGGGTCGGCCGCGGTTCCCTCGTACGCGCTGGGCGGCGCGGTCACCCACAACTTCAACGACTTCCTCCGGGTGACGGGCTCGATCATCTACTACGACGGCTTCCTGTGGGTCTTCGAGGACGGGGAGTTCACGGTGGTCGACGGGAAGTCGGTCCGGTACTGGATCTCGATCTCCGATCGGATCTCGGACCACTTGGCGCTCCGGCTGCGCTGGACGAACGACCACGGCTATCCGATCACGTACCTCGACGCGAGGGACTACAACACGAACCCTGCCGGCAATCCTGAGCCGGACGGTTGGTACGTGAGGGGAGACGTCGGGGCGTTCCGGCTGCAGCTCGACTACTCGTGGTAGGCCGGAGGGAAGCCATGACGAGAAACACGAACGTCACACACGGATCGAGAGGACAAGGGAGGCCGATCATGCGATGGACAGGTGTGCTCGCAACGCTCCTGGCACTCGCCCTCGTGGCCGGGAACGCCATGGCATACAACCTCGCGGAGTGGCAGTACGGCAATCCGGTGAGGTCGCTCGACGGCAGGGCGCTGGCGATGGGAGGCGCGGGGCTGGCCTCGTCCGACGGTGCGCGGGGCATGAGGCTCAATCCGGCGCTTCTCGGGAAGGCCTCACGGATCGAGGTTGCGGTTGGAGCCCTCGCGGTCGCTGCGGAGGAGTCGCGCGAGGTGCCGCTCCACGACAGCTTCGACGGGATCATCGCCTACAACACGTACGCGATGAACATCGGGCTCTACGATCACTACTCGGTGGCCGCGGCCTTCAACATGGCCGAGATCTCCGCGCTCCACGATTGGGCGCCGACCGTGGGGATCGGCTACGGTCCGAGGCTCGACATGAACTACGAGTATCACGTCCAGTTCAGGAACAACGACACGCAGGCCCAGCCGACCGATCGCGTCATCGCGGACTACTACGCCGACGCCAGTGGCGGAGTGAGCGCGTTCACGATCGCCCTCGCGCAGGAAGTCGCGCCTGAGGTCTTCGTGGGCGTGGGTGTCGATCTCCTGTACGGCGACTGGAACGCCGAGACGCGGTGGGTCTTCCCGCCGAACTCCGACGACGAGGACGAGGACTCGAAGACCAGCTACGATGGCGGGTCGGGCGCCCAGTTCACGCTCGGCGTGCTCGTCGAGCGCCTCCACCGAGTCGACCTGGCCCTCGTCTATCGCTCGCCGTTCACGATGAAGGGCAACTACAGGTCGAGAGAGCTGGGAGCCGCGGAAGCGGTCGAGGGTGACTTCGAGTACGAGTACCCGTACTCGCTCGGATTCGGGCTCGAGTATCATCCGCGAAACGAGATCATGACGACCGTCTCGCTCGATATCGAATACACGCGGTGGTCGGAGCTCGATGAATACCGCACCCGTGACATCGGTGCGGGTGAGGACCCCGTGGTCATCGAGATCGACGATCCGGACCTCGACGACACGGTCGTCTACCGGGCGGGCGTCGAGCACGCCTTCTTCGACGACACGTTCGCGCGGTTTGGATTCATGTACCAGCCGTCCTATGTTCATAACAGCGACACGCGAGCCGCATTCAGCGTGGGACTCGGGGTCGACATCCTGGATGTGCGGGTCGACATCGGCGGGCAGGTCGGCCTCAGGGAGTACTACATCGATGAGGGCGGCAGGGTTCGCGAGACGACGACGCAGCTGGTGGCGACGGCCTTCCACACGTTCTAGCGCTCATCGCCCGCGTTGCGTGGACCGCGCGGCGCCGATCGAGGTGGTGTTGGCGCCGCCCCTGACGGAACAGCGGGTGAGATGCCCCGGGGTGCATCAGTGAGGAGTGGACGACGATGAATGGAATGAGGATGAAGCTGCCGGTGCTCCTGGCGCTCCTCGTGATCGCCGCGGGCGGATTCGCCCCGGCGGCGGCCGACGACGGCGTCACGACGCTCTCGGTGATCTTCACGAATGACACGCACGGCGGAATCGACCGGACCGGCGCGACGTTCATGAATCGGGAGTTCCCGCCGCCCCTGGGGGGCGGCGCGTCCGCCGCGGCCTACATCGGGCAGCTGAGGGAGAGAGCGTCGGCCGAGGGGAACCACGTCCTCGTGGTGGATCAGGGCGACATCTTCCAGGGGACGCCGGTCGGGAACTACCGCAAGGGCGAGTCGGTGGTCGAGTTCTTCAATCACGTGGGCGTCGACCTCTGGACGGTGGGGAACCACGACTTCGACGAGGGCGCCGAGAACCTCTGGCACCTGATCGACATGTCCGAGATGCCGGTCCTCTCGGCGAATCTCGTCTGGAACGAGACGGGCGAACCCGTCGAGCACGTCGAGCCCTACGTGATCAAGGAGTACGACGGGGTCAAGATCGCCATCATCGGACTGACCACGACCGACACGCCGAAGATGACCTTCCCCGGGCACGTCGAGAGCGTCGCCTTCCTTCCGGAGATCGACACCGCGGCCAAGTACGTGGAGGAGGTGCGGCAGAAGGGGGCCGACATCGTCTTCGTGTCGGCCCACATGGGCATTCCGTACGATCCCGAGGCCGGATACGAGGCGATCATCGAGGAGGAAGAGGAGCAGCTTCTGCTCGGCGGCGAGCGCGAGCCGGTGGAGGAAGGCACCTGGGGCGCGAACGCCATGGAGATCGCTCACAGCGTGCCCGGCATCGACGTCTTCTTCGCCGGCCACATCCACAAGGGATTCGACAAGCCGTGGGAGGAGCCGTCGACCCACACGATTCTCTTCCAGACCTACGGACGCGGCTCGGGCGTCGGGCACGTCGATCTTCTCATCGACACCGCGTCGAAGTCGCTCGTCGGCTACGAGCTTCCGAGCTACCGAGGCGATCTCATCACGCTCTTCGAGGACGAGTGGTGGCCGGACGCCGAGACGGCCGACATGGTTGGGCGGATGGTCGACGAGGCCGAAGAGGGCATGGACGAGGTGATCGGATTCAGCGAGACCGATCTCACGCGGGGCGGCGAGGGCGAGACACGGATGGGTAATCTCGTGTGCGACGCCATGCGCGAGGAGGTCACGGCCGACTTCGCCTTCACGAATCTGGGCGGCATCCGCGACGAGATTCCGGCCGGCCCCGTGACCCCGCGCCAGGTCTTCCGCGTTCTCCCGTTCGGGAACAGCCTCATGGTCTTCGAGGTCGACGGGCGCTTCCTGAAGGAGATCATCGAGTACCGCGTGAGCGCCGACCACCACGGCGTCTACATGTCCGGCGGGAAGATCGTCTATAACAAGACGCGGCCGGACTACGACCGGATCACGTCGTTCACGGTGGGAGGGGAGCCGTGGAGCCCGAGTAGGACGTACCGCGTCGTGACCACCGACTTCCTCGCCGCGGGGAACGCTGGGCTCTACATGCTCCCGACGGTCCCCGAGACGCAGAAGAGGCGGACGTCGACGACGTGCATGGACGCCGTCGTCCACTTCATCGCGCGCCACACGCCCATACACGTCGAGCTCGACGGCCGCTGGGCCCGCAACGACGACGCGACGGTCGACGCGGCGCTCGTCGAGGCCATGAAGGACATGGAGCCCCTCGTGCCTCCCGACGAAGAGGCGGAGGGCGCATACCAATAGTCGGGACGGCCAGACGGTGCACGGGTGCGGGCCCGCCGGGGAGCCGGAGCGCGGGCCCGCGCGTTTCTGAGCGAGCATTCGTGATCTACGCTGGACAATCGCTCCCGAATGTGCTATAGTGTTATGATGTGAGGGAATGCGCCCCCGCGGCGAGTCGTTCTTGGGCCCGGCGCGCGGGGCGAAGAGGATAGACACGTGAAAAGGAGGCACGTCGACGAAGCACGATCAGGCAGGTAACCCCCTGCGAAACGGCGTTTTCTCTGAGGATCCAAAGGAGGACGGAGGCATGAGACACGTAGCATTCTTGGCCGTCGCGGTCCTGGTTGCAGCCTGCGGGACCGGCATGGCCGCCATCGTGATCAACGAGATCTAC
>JALGVU010000040.1 GCA_025774545.1 bacterium
TGCGCCGAAGAGCGTGACGCCTCACACGAAGTTTCTGGGTAAGGCGTACATACTGACGCGCGACGAGGGCGGTCGTCACACGGCGTTTTTCAACGGTTACCGACCTCAGTTCTTTTTCCGGACGACGGACGTGACAGGCACGGCGCAGCTTCCCGAGGGCACGGAGATGGTGATGCCGGGCGACAACGTGGAGCTTGCGATCGAGCTGATCACGCCGATCGCGATGGAGGAGGGCCTTCGGTTCGCGATCCGCGAGGGTGGCAGGACCGTGGGCGCCGGAACGATCACGAAGATCATGGAGTAGCCGTAGGCCTTCCGAGGCCGTCGGGGGAGAGATCGGGAGGAGTACGGGGTGCGTGAGATTGTCGTGCTCGCTTGCGGGAAGTGCAAGCGTCGCAATTACACATACACGAAGAATCGGCAAAAGCATCCGGACCGCCTGGAGTACAGGAAGTACTGTCGCTTCTGCAATGCGCACACGGTGCACAAGCAGACGCGCTAGGCCTCAAGGGCCCAAGGGTAGTCCTGCCGAGTCATGCTGGTGCAGGCCTGTAGCTCTAATTGGTTAGAGCGCCGGTCTCCAAAACCGGATGTTGGGGGTTCGAGTCCCTCCAGGCCTGCCATAGCCTACTCACTACAGGCGTCCGGACAGGGAAGCGATGTTCAAGAGACTGGTCAAGTTCATAAAAGAGGTCCGGAACGAGCTCAGGAGAGTCTCCTGGCCCTCGCGGGACGAGATCCGCGGTTCGACGACCGTGGTGGTCGTGATCGTTCTGATCCTCGCAGTGTTCATTGGCCTGGTCGACCGGGCGCTGTCCTACCTGGTGAGCTTCATCTTCGGTTAGGCCGCAGTCTGTTCCCTGAATGCACCAGTCAGGCTGGACGAGGGTTGAGCCAGTGAAGTGTTGGTATGCCATACACACGTATTCGGGGCACGAGTTCAAGGTCCGCGAGAAGCTCGAGCGGACCATCAAGGACTCCGGGCTCACCGAGCAGTTCGGGCAGATCCTCATCGCCACCGAGGAGTTCGTGGAGATGAAGGACGGGAAGCGGAAGACGTCGGAGCGGAAGCTCTTCCCCGGCTATCTCCTGATCGAGATGGAGATGGACGACCGGACCCGCTTCCTCGTTACGAACACGCCCGGCGTCTCCTCGTTCATCGGGACGACGTCGGGACCGCAGCCGCTCGGGCAGGACGACATCGACAGGATCCTCGGACGGATCGAGCGGAAGCCGTCGAAGGAGCGTCCGGAGATCCCGTACCAGGTCGGCGAGCAGGTTCGGGTCGTCGACGGCCCGTTCATGGGGTTCGCGGGGCTCATCGACGAGGTCGACGCGGAGCGTGGCAAGATCAAGGTGATGGTATCGATCTTCGGGCGGGCGACGCCGGTCGAGCTCGACTTCCTTCAGGTGGAGGCGACGTAGCGACAGCGACCCGTTCGAGCGCGCACGCGTGGCTCACGCGCGCACCAGAAGCGACGAGACGAGGGCAACGGAGATGGCGAAGAAGATCATCGGGACCGTGAAGCTCCAGATACCGGCCGGACAGGCCACGTCGGCGCCGCCCGTCGGGCCGGCGCTGGGGCCCTACGGCATGGACATCGGCGGCTTCTGCAAGCAGTTCAACTCGAAGACGAAGGGACAGCCAGGGATGATCATCCCGGTCGTCCTCTCGATCTACGCCGATCGCACCTTCAGCTTCATCACGAAGACGCCCCCGGCGTCGGTCCTTCTTCGGAAGGCCGCCGGGCTGGCGAAGGGATCGGCCGTTCCGAATCGCGACAAGGTCGGAACGGTGACGAGGGCGCAGCTCTTGGAGATCGCGAAGCTCAAGGCTCCGGATCTGAACGCGGCCGACGACGAGGCCGCCATGAAGCTGATCGCCGGGACGGCCAGGAGCATGGGAATCGAGGTCGTCTGGTAGGCGCGCGAGCGCGCCACCTGCCGATCGACCGTGACCGCGCGGGAATGCGGGAGGGCCTTGAACGAGGCGGTCCGACGAGAGGAAGAGACGATGGCACGCAGCAAGCGGTACAAGGGGGTGTCGGAGAAGCTCGGCGGGGAAGGCCCGTACGAGGTCGACGACGCCATCCGGCTTGTCAAGGAGACGGCGAGCGCTAAGTTCGACGAGACCGTCGAGATCGCCTTCCGGATGGGCGTCGATCCGAAGCGCTCGGATCAGCAGCTCCGGGGCACGGTGGTCCTGCCGCACGGCACGGGTCGGTCCGTGCGGATCCTGGTGCTCGCGAAGGGCGAGAAGGTCACGGAGGCCGAGCAGGCCGGCGCCGACCTCGTCGGCTCCGACGAGTTCATCGAGAAGATCCAGGGTGGATGGCTCGAGTTCGACACCGTCATCGCGACGCCCGACATGATGAAGGACGTCGGGAAGCTGGGCAAGATCCTCGGTCCCCGGGGACTCATGCCGAACCCGAAGAGCGGGACGGTGACGTTCGACATCGCGAAGGCGGTCAACGACTCCCGCGCCGGGAAGATCGAGTACCGCACGGACAAGACGGCCAACGTCCACGCGCCACTGGGAAAGGCGTCGTTCGAGGCCGGGAAGCTCAAGGAGAATCTCGTCGAGCTCACGAGGGAGATCATCCGGGCGAAGCCCGCCGCGGCGAAGGGCCACTACATCAGGAACACGACGATCTCCACGACCATGGGGCCCGGCATCGACGTGAGCGTGCAGTCGCTCACCGACGCGGTGAAGCAGTAGACGAGATTCGGGAGGCGGGAATCACATGCCATTGACGAGAGACCAGAAGGAAGCTCGCGTCGACGAACTGGCGAAGCAGCTCGACGGGAGGAAGGTCGTCATCCTGAGCGACTTCACCGGCATGGACGTCGAGACGGCGACCGAGATCCGCTCGCGCTTCCGCGAGGCGGCGGTGGAGTACCGGGTGGTGAAGAACACGCTCGCGAAGCGGGCGGCGGAGAGAGTGGGCTTGGGCGGGCTCGTCGAGAACATGAGCGGCCCCAACGCGCTCGTGATCTCGGACGACGACCCGGTGGCGCCCGCGAGGATCCTGGCCGAGTTCGAGAAGAAGAAGAGCACACCGAAGATCACGAGGGGCTGGATCGAGGCGAGCATCATGACGGCCGCGGAGATCCGCCGGTTAGCCGGTCTCCCGACGCGCGAGGTTCTCCTCGCGCAGATCGCCGCCGGATTCCAGGCGCCGGTCTCGGGGTTCGCGAGGCTTCTCAACGAGCTTCTCCGGAAGCTCGTGTCGACGCTCGACGAGGTCGGGAAGCAGAAGGGGGCGGAGTCGGGCGCATAGCAGGACGGCGTCACACCCTCTGCACTACCGGTGTCGCATCGGGGGAGCGGTGAACGAACCCGATCATGTCTGGGCACCGAGCCGGGTGAAGGGCGGGACGCGACGGGACGAGGGCAATTCCAAGAGGCAGAACACGTGCGGAGGTCGTAAGGATGGCTGAGGAGAAGAAGGACGCTGTCGAGACGGCGGAGCCTGTGGTCGACGAGAAGGCGGAAGCGCCGAAGGCGGCGCCGAGCAAGAGCATCCAGAAGATCATCGAGGCGATCGAGAAGATGACCGTCCTCGAGATGGCCGATCTGGTCAAGGAGCTCGAGGACCGGTTCGGCGTCACGGCGGCGGCGCCCGTCGCGATGGCGGCGATGCCGGCGGCGGGGGGTGCTGCGGACGCCGCTGAGGAGCAGACGGAGTGGGACGTCATGCTCGTCGAGACCGGCGAGAAGAAATTCCAGGTCGTCAAGGTCATCCGCCAGGTGACCGATCTGGGTCTCAAGGAGGCCAAGGAGCTCGTCGACAACCCGGGCCAGGCCGTCAAGAAGGGCGTGACCAAGGAAGAGGCCGAGGAGGTCAAGAAGAAGCTCGAGGACGCCGGAGCCAAGTCCGAGCTGAAGTAGCTCGAGATCCTCGAGGGCTTCGACGAGGGTCCCCGCGGGTGGGAGACCCTTCGCGCGACCGGAACGACCGCGGCAAGCGGTGCCGGCGCGCCGGATGATGAATGTGGAAGCGGGGGGAGCGCCCGTGACAGGAAGCTCCCCCGGCTCGGCGGAGGATCGACGGAGCCCGGATGCGGACGGGCCCTTGGTCGTTCACTCCGCAGGAGGGTGAGAGAGCATTGGGCGGACCCCGAATGGTTGAGAGGAAGGTCTTCTCCAAGTTCCCGGTGGAGCGCGAGCTGCCGATGCCGAACCTCTTGGACGTGCAGCTGGCGTCCTTCAGGGCGTGTCTCGGCACGGGCAGTTCCGACTCCGGTGAGCCGTCGGGCTTAGACGAGATCTTCAAGAAGTTCTTCCCGGTAGAGGGGCATCAGGGGACCTACACCCTCGAGTACAAGGGCTTCAGGCTGGGACAGCCGAAGCACACGCTCCAGGAGTGTCGCGAGCGCAACCTGACGTTCGAGGCGCCGCTCAAGGCGACGCTCCGGCTCGTCAGGTGGGAGCCCAAGCAGGGGGGGAACAGGAAGTTCCTCGAGGCGGAGGAGGCGGAGATCTACCTCGGCGACATTCCCCTCATTACGGAGCGCGGCACGTTTCTGATCAACGGCGCCGAGCGCGTCATCGTCAGTCAGCTCCACCGGTCGCCGGGCGTCTTCTTCCAGGAGAAGATCCACCCGAACGGGACGACGCTCTACTTCGCGAAGATCATCCCGTACCGCGGGACGTGGGTCGAGATCAGGATGGGCATCAAGGACGAGATGTTCATCCGCACCGACAGGCGCCACCAGTTCAGGATGACGACGTTCCTGCGCGCGCTGGGCTACTCGAAGGACGAGGACCTCCGGTCGCTCTTCTATCTTTCGGAGCGGGTGTCGTTCCCGTCCGGCAGGGCGTCCAGCTCGACGCCTCCGTGCGGGCGCCTCTTCGCGCAGAAGGTGGTCGACGAGGAGACGGGCGAGGTCGTCGGGACGACCGGCGAGGAGATCGCGCCGAAGCACGTCAAGAGGCTCAGGGAGCTTGGGTACTCCTACGCCAGCGTCCTCGTGACAGAGACCGAGAGGATCCTGGTTCGGAAGGACGACGAGCGCGACGCCCTCTTGGTCGGCCGCATCGTGGCCCGCACGTACAAGGACCCGGAGACGAGAGAGGTCGTCGTTCAGAGCGACGAGAAGCTGACGCCCTCGGTGATCCAGCTCCTCCGGAAGGCGAACATCCGCGAGATCGAGCTGGTGCAGATCGATCCGGTCGATCTGAAGGTGCTCGAGGCCACGCTCGCGCGCGACAAGACGCACTCCGAGGAGGAGGCCCTCCAGGAGATCTACAAGACGATGAAGGGCGGCAACCTGCCGAGCGTCGACGCGGGACACGAGCTGGTCGAGCGGATGTTCTTCGATCCGAACCGCTACGATCTCAAGAAGGTCGGCCGCTACAAGATCAACAGGCAGCTCAGTCTCTCGGACGACGAGATCCCGCTCGACACGATCTGTCTGACCCGGCAGGACTTCATCGCGACGATCAAGGCGGTCCTTGAGGTCGTCAAGGGGAAGCGTGACATCGACGACATCGACCATCTCGGGAACAGGCGCGTGCGCTCCGTGGGAGAGCTTCTCGAGAACCAGCTCTCCGCCGGGCTCTCGCGAATGGTCCGCGTGATCAAGGACCGGATGTCGACGGGCGACAACGACGACTTCGACCTCGCGACCCTCGTGAACTCGCGCCCGATCTCGGCGGTCGTCCGCGCGTTCTTCGGATCGAATCAGCTCTCGCAGTTCATGGAGCAGACGAACCCCCTGGCCGAGCTCACGCACAAGCGAAGGCTCTCGGCTCTGGGACCGGGCGGACTCACGAGAGAGCGCGCCGGATTCGAGGTCCGGGACGTTCACTACAGCCACTACGGGCGGATGTGCCCGATCGAGACCCCCGAGGGTCCGAACATCGGCCTCATCAGCTCGCTCTCGACCTACGGGAGGATCAACGACTTCGGCTTCATCGAGACGCCCTACTACCACGTCGATCAGGGAGCCATCTCGACCCGCGTCAGGTACCTGACGGCGTCCGAGGAGGACAAGTACATCATCGCTCAGGCGGGCGAGCCGATCGGCCCCGACGGCAAGATCGCCGACAGGACCCTGCTCGCGAGGGTGAAGGACGACTTCCCGACGGTGGCGCGCGAGGACATCCAGTTCATCGACGTGTCGCCGAAGCAGCTCGTCTCTGCCGCCGCGGCGCTGATCCCGTTCCTCGAGCACGACGACGCGAACCGGGCGCTCATGGGCTCGAACATGCAGCGCCAGGCCGTGCCGCTCATCCGGACCGAGACGCCGTACGTCGGCACCGGGATCGAGCACAGGGTGGCCGTCGACTCCGGCGCCGTCATCGTGGCGCGCCACACGGGCGTGGTCGAGTCGGTGAACTCCGACGGGCTCACGATCCGGCACTCCGACACGCTCGACGGGTCGGAGGCGGTCGACGAGTATGAGCTCCGGAAGTTCCAGCGCACGAACCAGAACACGTGCATCAACCAGCGGCCCATCGTCAGCGTCGGAAGCCGAGTCGAGAAGGGCGAGGTGATCGCGGACGGTCCGTCAACGAAGAACGGCGAGCTTGCGCTCGGCACCAATCTCCTGGTGGCGTTCATGCCGTGGGAGGGATACAACTTCGAGGACGCGATCCTCGTCTCGGAGAGGCTCCTGAAGGGCGACGCTCTGACCTCGATCCACATCGAGGAGTTCGAGGCGCAGGTGCGGGAGACCAAGCGGGGGATGGAGGAGTTCACCCCCGAGATCCCGAACGTCTCCGAGGAGCGTCTGAAGGATCTCGACGAGAGCGGCCTCGTGAGGGCGGGTGCGCGGGTGTCGGCCGGCGGCATCCTCATCGGAAAGGTCACGCCGAAGGGCGAGACCGAGCTGACGCCGGAGGAGAACCTGCTCCGCGCCATCTTCGGGGACCGCGCGGGCGACGTCCGGGACACGTCGCTCAAGGCGCCTCCGGGCATGAACGGGATCGTCATCGACACGAGGCTCTTCACGCGGCGCGCTCGCGACGAGAGAAGCAAGAAGGTGGTCCAGAAGGAGATGGAGAAGATCAAGAGCGAGGCCCGGACCTCCCTCAAGCGCCTCCAGCGCGACCGTCAGAGGCGCATCTTCAACCTGATCGAGGGCCTGAGGACACGTTCGGTCCGCGACAGGCGGACGAACGAGCTCGTCATCCGGGCGGGTCGCAAGGTCAACGAAGACGTGATGAAGCTCCTCAGGTTCGAGAAGCTCGACTGGGAGAACGGGATCGTCGACGACGATCGCATCAACGTGAAGGTCAAGGGCCTCTACGACGAGTACGTGCAGAGGATCGCGAGCATCGAGCCGACTCGAGATCGGAAGATCGAGAAGGTCAAGCTCGGTGAGGACCTCCCGCGGGGCGTCGTCAAGCTCGCCAAGGTCTACGTGGCGACCAAGCGGAAGCTCTCGGTCGGCGACAAGGTGGCGGGACGCCACGGCAACAAGGGTGTCATCGCGAAGATCCTCCCCGAGGAGGACATGCCCTGTCTGCCGGACGGGACTCCGGTCGACATCGTCCTGAACCCGCTCGGCGTGCCGTCGAGAATGAACCTCGGGCAGATCCTCGAGACGCATCTGGGGTGGGCGGCCGCGAAGCTCGGTTACCTCGCCGCCACGCCGGTCTTCAACGGCGCCACCGTGGCGGGTATCAAGGAGGAGCTCAATCTGGCCGGTCTGCCGGCCTCGGGGAAGTCGGTGCTCTACGACGGCCGGACCGGTGACCCCTTCGAACACGAGGTCACGGTCGGCTTCATCTACACGATGAAGCTCTTGCACCTCGTGGACGACAAGATCCACGCGCGGTCGATCGGCCCCTACTCGCTCGTGACGCAGCAGCCGCTGGGCGGCAAGGCGCAGTTCGGCGGGCAGCGGTTCGGCGAGATGGAGGTGTGGGCGCTCGAGGCCTACGGGGCGGCGCACACGCTGCAGGAGCTTCTGACCGTGAAGTCCGACGACGTTGTCGGCAGATCGAAGACGTACGAGGCGATTGTCAAAGGGCAGGATCCACCGAAACCGGGCACCCCTGCTTCGTTCGACGTTCTGATGCGAGAGCTTCAGAGCCTCGGGCTGGATGTGACCCTGGTCAAGGAGTAGGCGCGCTTCTGGAGGGAACGCCGTGTATTTCGGTGTCTTTGACGAACACAAGGAAGCCCACGACTTTGAGTCGATCAAGATCCGCCTCGCCTCGCCGGAGGCCATTCGCAGCTGGTCGCACGGCGAGGTGACGCTGCCCGAGACGATCAACTACCGGTCGTTCAAGCCGGAGAAGGGCGGCCTCTTCTGCGAGCGGATCTTCGGTCCCGTGAAGGACTGGGAGTGCAACTGCGGCAAGTACCGCCGGATCCGGTACCGCGGCATGATCTGCGAGAACTGCGGCGTCGAGGTGACGCAGTCGAAGGTCCGAAGGGAGCGCCTGGGACACATCGAGCTCGCCGTGCCCGCGGCGCACGTGTGGTTCTTCCGAGGAAACCCGAACATCATCGGGCGCCTCCTGGACATGAAGCGCCGCGACCTCGAGCGGGTCCTCTACTACGAGTCGTACCTGGTTCTCGATCCGGGCGCGACCGATCTCGAGATCGGGGAACTGCTGTCGGGCGAACGCATGGCCGAGTACGCCGTCATGACCGACACGGGACTCAGGGTGGAGATGGGCGCCGCGGCGATCCGCGAGCTGATGGACAAGGTCGAGATCATGCCGATCTACGACGAGCTCAGAGCGCTCGTCCGCGATCCCGGCACGACGAAGCAGTCAAAGAAGAAGGCCCTGAAGAGACTCCAGGTTTTCGACGCGCTCCGGGGGTCGGGGAACGAGCCGTCGTGGCTCATCATGGACGTCATCCCGGTGCTGCCGCCTGATCTCAGGCCGCTCGTGCCCCTCGAGGGCGGGCGCTTCGCGACGTCGGACCTGAACGACCTCTACCGACGGGTCATCTACCGGAACAACCGCCTGAAGAGCCTCCTCAAGATCAAGGCCCCGGAGATCATCCTCCGGAACGAGAAGAGGATGCTCCAGCAGGCGGTCGACGCGCTCTTCGACAACGGAAGAGGCTCACGCGCGGTGCGCGGGCGCGGCCGCCGCGTGCTCAAGTCGCTCTCGCACCTCCTGAAGGGGAAGAAGGGCAGGTTCCGCCAGAATCTCCTCGGCAAGCGGGTCGACTACTCCGGCCGGTCGGTGATCGTGGTCGGTCCGGAGCTCAGGCTGCACCAGTGCGGCATTCCGAAGACGATGGCGCTCGAGCTCTTCAGCCCGTTCATCGTGCGGAGGCTCCAAGAGCTGGGACACGCGCAGACCGTGAAGGCGGCGAAGAACCTGATCGACCGGAAGAGCCCCGAGGTGTGGGACGCGCTCGAGGACGTCATCAAGGACCATCCCGTCTTCCTGAACCGAGCGCCGACGCTGCATCGCCTGGGCATCCAGGCCTTCGAGCCGATCCTGGTCGAGGGCAAGGCGATCCGGATCCACCCGCTCGTCTGCACGGCGTTCAACGCCGACTTCGACGGCGACCAGATGGCGGTCCACGTGCCGCTCTCGTTCGAGGCGCAGGTCGAGAGCCGCGTGCTGATGCTCTCGGTGAACAACATCCTGCTCCCCGCGGACGGACGGCCCGTGGCGAGCCCGTCGCAGGACATCGTCCTCGGCTGCTACTATCTGACGAAGTCCGTGGCGACCGAGCCCGACGAGCAGAAGATGCGGGCGTTCAAGGACGCCGACGAGGTGGTCTTCGCGCTCGACAACGGAATCGTCGAGCTGCACGAGTGGATCAGGATTCGGCTGGCCGGGAGGATCAGGGTCACGACGCCGGGGCGGGTTCTGTTCAATCAGATCATCCCGGACGAGCTGGGCTACGTGAACCAGTGCATGGACGGCGGCAAGCTCAAGGATCTGGTGGGCAAGTGCCATCGGCTGCTCGGGCAGGAGGCGACCGCCGAGGCTCTCGACAATCTGAAGGCGATGGGCTTCCACTACGCCACGCTCGCCGGAATCACCATCGGGATCGACGACGTCCTCGTGCCGCCCGAGAAGAAGGACATCCTCGAGGCGGCGGAGAAGGAGGTCGGCAGGATCAGGCGGTACTATCGGGACGGCATCATCACGGACACCGAGCGGTACAACCGGGTGGTCGACACGTGGACGCACGCGGCGGGCGACGTCGCCGACGCGATGGCGCGCGGGATGGAGCGCTCGAGCGGAGGCTTCAACCCGATCCACATGATGGCCGACTCGGGCGCGAGGGGATCCAAGGATCAGATCCGCCAGCTGGCGGGGATGCGCGGCCTCATGGCGAAGCCGTCGAAGAGGCTCACGGGGCAGATGGGCGAGATCATCGAGTCGCCGATCAGGTCGAACTTCCGCGAGGGGTTGACCGCCCTCGAGTACTTCATCTCGACGCACGGCGCCCGGAAGGGACTCGCGGACACCGCGCTCAAGACCGCGGACGCGGGCTACCTCACGAGGCGCCTGGTCGACGTGGCGCAGGAGGTCGTGATCTCCGAGGTCGACTGTGGGACCTCGCGGGGCACCCTGACGACGGCCCTCATCGAGGCCGGCAAGGTCGTCGAGCCCCTGCACGAGCGGGTGCTCGGGCGGGTCGTCTCGGAGGACACCGTCGACCCCGCGACGGGCGACGTGCTGGTCAAGCGGAACGAACTCATCGACGAGGAAGCGACCGAGAAGCTCCGCAACATGAACATCGAGGAAGTGACCATCCGCTCCGTCCTGACGTGCGAATCGAGACACGGCGTCTGCGCGATGTGCTACGGCAGAAACCTGGCGAACGGACGGACGGTCGAGATCGGCGAGGTCGTCGGAATCGTCGCCGCCCAGTCGATCGGCGAGCCCGGCACGCAGCTGACGCTCCGGACGTTCCACATCGGCGGCACGTCCGGCCGCATCGCCGAGATCTCGAAGCGCGAGGCGACGGTGCCCGGCACGATCAAGCTCCGGTTCGACGACCGAGCGATCGTGAAAGGTGAGAAAGAGGGCAGCCACATCGTCATCGAGCGGAACGCGCGGCTCGTCAAGGAGGGCGACGACGGCAGGGAGAGGACCTACAACATCCCCTACGGCGCGACGCTCTTCGTGAGCGACGAGCAGCGCGTCGAGGAGGGGGACGTGCTCTTCGAGTGGGATCCGTACAACGATCCGATCATCTCGAAGTTCGGCGGCACGGTCCGGTTCGACCAGATCGTCGAGGGCCGCACGCTGGAGAGGGTCGCCGACGAGACGACCGGCCACCGCGAGCGCGTCATCGTCGAGGACACCGAGAAGGAGCTGCACCCCTCGCTCAAGATCGAGTCCACGAGCGGGAAGATCCTGGGCGAGTACATCTGCCCGACCGGCGCGAGGCTCCTGGTCAGCGAGGGCGACCAGATCACGGCGGGCGCGGTGCTCGCGAAGATCCAGCGCGAGTTCGGCAAGACGCGCGACATCACCGGCGGCCTCCCGCGAGTCGAGGAGCTCTTCGAGGCGCGTCCTCCGAAGAGCCCGGCGACGATCAGCGAGATCGACGGCGTGCTCGAGTTCGGCGAGGTCAAGAAGGGGCTCCGCGAGATCAGCGTCGTCGGAGAGGACGGCGAGTCGAAGGCGTACAAACTCCCGCACGGCAGCCACCTCCGCGTGCACGACGGCGACGCCGTCATGGCGGGCGACAGGTTGTCGGAGGGGCCGATCAATCCGCACGACATCCTCGCGATCAAGGGCGAGAAGGCCGTGCAGGAGTACCTGCTGAACGAGATCCAGGAGGTCTACCGCCTCCAGGGCGTGCGGATCAACGACAAGCACATCGAGATGATCGTGCGCCAGATGCTCCAGCGGGTCCGCGTGGTCGAGCCGGGCGACTCGAAGTTCCTCGAGGGCGACATCGCGTCGCGCGCGGAGTTCGAGGCCGAGAATCGGCGCATCAGGACGGAGAACAAGAAGATCAAGAAGAAGGCGGAGAAGCTGGAGCCTGCCAGGCACGAGGCGCTCCTACTGGGTATCACGAAGTCGGCGCTCACGACCGACAGCTTCATCTCTGCCGCCTCGTTCCAGGAGACGACGCGCGTGCTCATGATGGCGGCGACGAGGGGATGCACGGACAATCTCCGGGGTCTCAAGGAGAACGTGATCATCGGGCGCAGGATCCCGGCGGGAACGGGACTGGACCAGTACGACCGCATCCACGTGCTCCGACCTGAGGAGCCCGAGCCGAGGGCCGTCGAGCGGCCCGACGAGGCTCCGGAAGCCGAGGTCGGAACCCTGACGTCCGCGTCCTCCTAGGATCAGGGACGCGGCCCCAGGGGGCGCAGCCTCGGAGGAGCGCGGCCGCCGGACGGGAGTCATCGAGGAGAGGGACGGCGAAGGGCGTTCAAGGAGGAGCGATTGCCGACGATCAACCAGCTGATCAAGCGCGGGAGGACGGTCCGCACGAAGAAGAAGCCCGCGAGGGCGCTCAAGGGTCATCCCCAGCGGCGTGGCATCTGCACGAGGGTGTACACCACGACGCCCAAGAAGCCGAACTCGGCGCTCCGGAAGGTCGCGAGGGTCCGGCTCATGAAGGGCGATTCGGTCACCGCGTACATCCCCGGGGAGGGCCACAACCTCCAGGAGCACTCGGTCGTGCTCATCCGGGGGGGCAGGGTGAAGGATCTGCCGGGCGTGCGGTACCACATCATCAGGGGTCCCCTCGACGCCGCGGGGGTGGAGGGGCGCAAGCAGTCGCGCTCGAAGTACGGGACGAAGCGGCCGAAGTAGGGGAGTCGGAACGACGAGAGTGCCTTCGAGAGAAGGCGGCCGGGCGGCGCCCGGCGGAGGGTGACGAGGATGCCCAGAAGGCGAGAGGTTCCGAAGAGGCAGAGGGAGCCGGATCCGAAGTACGGCAGCATTCTGGCGACCCGTTTCATCAACTGTCTGATGAAGGGCGGGAAGAGGAGTACGGCCGAGAAGATCTTCTACAGCGCGATGGACATTGTCGCGGAGCGGACGAAGGAAGATCCCATCCAGGTCTTCGAGAAGGCCGTGAACAACGTCAAGCCGATGCTCGAGGTCAAGTCGCGGAGGGTGGGCGGAAGCACCTACCAGGTCCCGATCGAGGTGAGGCCGGAGCGGCGCACGGCGCTCGCGTTTCGGTGGATCATCTCGTACTCCGACCAGCGGTCCGAGCACACGATGGCGGAGAAGCTCGCCGGGGAGTTCGCGGCGGCCTTCAAGAAGGAAGGCGCCGCCATCAAGAAGAGGGACGACACGCATCGGATGGCGGAGGCCAACAAGGCTCTGGCGCACTACAGGTGGTAGCCGAAGAGGACGCACGGGGGAACCTTGGGAGAGGCGCGGGGAATCGACAGCCGTGGTACGTCGGTCGGAGGACCGGCCGCTCCACCGCTCGTGAGGGCGAGGGCTCCGCGCAGGCGCGAGTCAGGAAAGACCAGCATGGCACGTCAGCACCCTCTCGATAGGGTCAGGAACATAGGCATCATGGCGCACATCGACGCCGGGAAGACCACGCTCACGGAGCGGATCCTGTTCTACACGGGCAGGGTGCGTCGCATGGGCGAGGTGCACGACGGCGCCGCGGTCATGGACTGGATGGCTCAGGAGAGGGAGCGCGGAATCACCATCACGTCGGCGGCGACCACGTGCTACTGGCTCGAGAACCGGATCAACATCATCGACACGCCCGGGCACGTCGACTTCACCGCGGAGGTGGAGCGCTCGCTCCGGGTCTTGGACGGCGCGATCGCCGTGTTCTGCGCCGTGGGCGGGGTCGAGCCGCAGTCGGAGACGGTGTGGAGGCAGGCGGAAGCGTATGCTGTCCCGAGAGTCGCGTTCGTCAACAAGATGGACCGCGTCGGGGCCGACTTCGAGAGAACGCTCGAGATGATGGTCGAGAGATTGAGAACCAACCCCGTGCCGGTGCAGTTCCCGATCGGGGCCGGAGAGACGTTCAGCGGAATCGTCGATCTCGCTCACATGAAGGCGCTTAGGTATGACGAGTCGACGCTCGGCGTCGAGTTCACCGAGGAGGAGATCCCGGGCGAGCTCAGGGAGAGGGCCGAGCGCTTGAGGGAGCAGATGATCGAGCAGGCGGTCGAGGTCGACGACGCGCTTCTCGAGAAGTACGTGCACGGCGAGCCCCTGACGGACGCCGAGATCGAGAGCGTGCTCAGGAAGGCGACGATCAAGGGGAGGATCGTCCCCGTCTACTGCGGCGCGGCACTCAGGAACATGGGCGTCCAGAGGCTCCTCGACGGCATCGTGAGCTACCTTCCCTCTCCCGCGGACATCCCGTCCGTGTCGGGGACGAACCCCTACACGGGCAAGGACGAGACGCGGGAGGCGGCCGACGAAGAGCCGCTCGCGGCGCTCGCGTTCAAGATCGCCGCGGACTCGTACGTCGGTCGGCTCACCTATCTCCGGATCTACTCGGGCACGCTCGCGAAGGGCGCGCAGCTCCTGAATGCCAGGACCGAGAAGAAGGAGAGGATCGGCAGGATCCTCCTCATGCACGCGAACAAGCAGGAGGATCTCGAGGAGGCCCACGCGGGCGAGATCGTGGCCGTCGTGGGGCCGAAGTCGACCGGGACCGGCGACACGCTCTGCGATCCGAAGCGGCCGATCACGCTCGAGTCGATGCAGTTTCCCGTGCCCGTCGTGAGCGTGGCGATCGAGCCCAAGACGAAGGCCGACGAGGACAAGCTGGGGCAGGCCTTGGCACGGCTCGCCGAGGAGGACCCGACGTTCGTCACCCGATCCGACAAGGAGACGGGCCAGATGATCATCTCGGGGATGGGGGAACTTCACCTCGAGGTGCTCACCACCCGGATGCTTCGCGAGTTCGGCGTCCGGGCGAACGTCGGCAGGCCGATGGTCGCCTACCGTGAGACGATCATGGCAGAGGCTACGGCTTCGGGGCAGTTCATCCGTCAGAGCGGCGGCAAGGGGCAGTACGGCGACGTCCGGATCCGCGTCGAGCCACTCCGGGGAGGCGGGTTCGAGTTCGTGAACGAGATCCGGGACGGCCAGATCCCGAAGGAGTTCATCCCGGCCGTGAAATCAGGCGTCGAGAGCGCGCTCGAGAACGGGATCCTCGCCGGGTATCCGATGGTCGATGTCCGGGTGACGCTCCTCTCGGGGAGCCACCACGAGGTCGACTCGACCGACATCGCGTTTCGCGCGGCCGGGTCGATCGCGCTCCGCGAGGCCGCGACGAAGGCCACAGCTGTGCTGCTCGAGCCGATCGTGCAGGTCGAGGTCGTCGTTCCCGAGCAGTACGTCGGGGAGGTGATCGCGGATCTGAGCGCGCGCGGCGGGCGGATCGAGGGCACGAGGATGCGGAGCGATGCGCGGATCGTCGACGCGGCGGTCCCGCTGGGCAGGATGTTCGGCTACGCGACGGCGCTCCGCTCGCTGTCGCAGGGACGGGCTGTCTACACGACCCAGTTCTCTCACTACGCGGAGGTCTCGCGCGAGAAGCAGGAGAAGATCCTGTCGGGCTGGGGATGAACATAGATTGGATGGAGCGGCGGCATCGGGACGAGGCCGGAGCGGCCGTCCCGGGAGACGCGAGAGCAACGGAACGGGAAACACGAGAATCACGAGGGACACGAGATGGCGAAGGAGAAGTTCCAGAGGACGAAGCCCCACGTCAACGTTGGCACGATCGGGCACGTGGATCACGGGAAGTCGACTCTGACGGCGGCGATGACGCTTTGTCTGGAGAAG
>JALGVU010000501.1 GCA_025774545.1 bacterium
CCGGCGTCGCCCCGTGACTCTCCAAACGTAGGCACGTCCGGATCCCGGAGTCCTCGTCAGGCCATCCTCCTGCTCCATGCGCGCCACCCATTCGGAACACGGGCTCTTGTAGGGCAGATCCAGCCGATCCCTCAGCTGCGGCCACGTCAGCCCCTTGCGGTTTCGACGGAGCTCGCGACAGATCGAGTCCCTGAAATCAACGTATCGCATCGCGATCCAAACCTCCCAGGCGCTGTACCTCGCGCGTGAGCTAGGGTCCGCTGCTGCTCGAGCCCCCGGAGTCCGGCTCCCGGCGAAGTCTGACAGCCACGATCGTCTGGCAGATCGCCGCAATCGGGAAAGAGATGGCTGCGATCACGTTCGGCGTCGACGGACCGTGCTCCGCGAGCCTCAGGAAGAACACGACGGCGGAAAACCAGAACGCGCCGGCGGCGATGGCGGCCAGCATCCAGGACGTCCTCCGTCTGCTCACGGTCGGCCCTCGATTCGCGTCACGAACGTCCTCGTCGCAATCGACCGCGGGGAGTTCGAGAGCGCGTAGTTCCCGAGCGATTCCGAGTCGCTCTGAGCCGGGCGACCCACGTACGAACAGGTCTTCGGTCTCGACGGCCAGCAGGAACTCGGCGATCCGTTCGTCCGACGATCCGCGTCGAAGCATGCCGTAGAGGATCGGGAGGTAGTGGTCGTACGCGTCCGGGTGCGAGCCCGCTGTCCCCTCGGGATCCCACTTCGAGTTGAGCACGGGACGGATGCCATCCTGAATCAGAAGCCACGCTTCACCCTCTGGATCGACGCGGACGAAGTCGGTGCCATCCATGACGGCGACGAACGAGGCGTTCGGAAGGCGCAACTCCGCCGGAAGTTGCTCGAGGGAGACCTCCGTCGTCCGCTCACCGGCCCGCACCCTCACGTACCCGAGACGCCCCGGTCCGATGACCTCAAGTCTGACCCTCAGCTCGCTCACGTCCCTCTCCGTGTTGATCCGAGCTGCTCTGCATCTCCGGTCTCTGTATCAGAGCCGACGCGCGTGCCGCAGTCTCTGGATGGACCGCGCGCCCACTGCGGTGCCTTGCTCGCACGCCTATCGCGCTGCCTTCTGCGCCAGCACCATCGGATGCCGCTCTTCGGGACCGTCGTGCATCCTCCCGTACCCGTGTCCGACGATCCTCCCGCCCAGTATCGTGAATCCCGCCTTCTGCAGAAGCTCCTCGTACTCGGTCCAGCCGAGATTGCTCCAGTACATGGTCACGCCGAAGAAGTCGTCCTCCGTGTACGGGGCCTCCGCGAACTCCGTCAGCGTCGCGAGGAAGTAACCGCCCGGACGAAGCCACGAGGCGACACGCCGAAAGACATCGCCGTGCTCCTCTCGCGGCAGATGGAAGAGAACGAACATCGCGACCGCGGCATCGAAGGAGGCGCTCTCGAACTCAACATCCATGATGTCGCCACGCGTGAAGCGCCCGTCCACACGTCTGATCCATCCTGGAGCAGTCCGAGAAGAGGCTCCAGTTGGTCGCCGTCATCCTCGCGCCGCGCGGCCGCGTATGCCTCGGCGCATCGGTCGTAGCCACGGCGAACCAGCCCCCTGTAGTCGATCGTCGGGTCATCTGCCGGTCTCATCGGCACGGTGGCTCCTCGAGCGCGACCCGGCGAGTAACGAATCCTGCGACGAGCCCCTCCAGCTCCGGCGCAAGCACAGCGAGCGTCTCCACCTTGCGCCGTCCGATCATGAGCCGCATGAACATCCTGACAGCCGGGTTCTGGACCTGTCGCGCGAATCCTCCGAGATGCCCCGCAGCCGAAGCACGACTCCGGGGTCGACGATCTTCGGAACGGTGCCGGGCTCGTGCTGCCGGCACGCCGGGCAATCGCCAACGTGGCGGGCTCGCCGGTCAGGCGTCGCTTGGTTCAGACTCGTCGCTCAGCTCGCGGAGCAGCGACGATGCCTCGTCCGCGTCCGACTGCAGCACATAGGGTGCCCAGGCGGCTGATACCGGTGACGTCACTCATGAACCCACCCTTCACCGCACACAGGATACCGGCCTCGTCGAGAATCGATTTCGCGACGGCTGCGGCGGTCTCGTCCACCGTGCGGAGCACAGGGACCAGATCCTCTCTGAGCTTCTGCGGATCGAGCATCGTATCCCTCGCTGCCCGGGACCGGGCGTCCACCTACGACCGACTGCGCTGCACCCCGCCGGGCTCCGTACGCGACAGCCCCCGGGTGACGGTTACAGGTCCTTGTAGTACCGAACCAGAGGCAAGGCCGTGTATCCGGCCTTCTCGTACGATCTCCTGGCCGGCGCGTGAGACGAGTCCCCACCTGCGCTCAGCACGGCGAGCTTCATTCCGCTCTCCTTCATCCTCTCGAGCGCCCACTCGTTCAGCTGCGTGCCGATCCCGACGTTCTGATCGGCGGGATGGACCGCCAGCATGTGGACCTCTCCCGTGTGCTCCGCGATGTCGAGTTCCACCGCCACGAAGCCGACAGCAATCCCATCCGATTCCGTGACCCCGACGACGATCTTCCCGCCGGCCCGGCAGACCGTTTCGACTCCCTCTCGCTGACTCTTCCGCCAGTCCGGGTAGACCATCGCGAAGATGTCAGGCCCCAGCAGCTGCTCGAACGAACTGAACACCGGAGCCCACGCCAGGAGCGAAAGCTCGACGAGAGCGCCAACGTCCTCCTCGCAGACAGACCGAATGCGTAGACTCACGGGAATCTCCTGTTGAACTCACACGGAGCGACGCCCGATCAGACAGCCGAGCGAGTCGAGTACACTCGCTAGTCGGATTGCGTCCCCCTCCCTCACCCACGCCGTGCCCACGATCGCGGCAGGAACCGCGGGACCCTCGCGCAGTACTCGACATGCGCCGTGCCGAATCGTGCCCTCAGCTCCCGCTCCTCGAGAAGGACGATCGCGTAGATCCCGGGAACACAGGCAGCCGCGAGCAGGTACACCGAGAGGTAGTTGCTGAAGAGCGCACCCGCGAGTACGCCAAGTCCCACCCCCACGTAACGCGGATGACGCATCCACGAGTACACTCCGTCCGTGACCAGCCTCCCGGTACCGCCGTCCATGGAGATCTCGGGAAGCCCGAGGATCGTCGACGCGGAGAGCCGCCGCCGGACCAGCACTCTCAGGTACACACCGAGCCCGAACAGGACGACGGACGGAATCACGAGAGACGTCCTCACACCGAAGCGCACCCTGAGGAGCGGCTCCCTCGCCAGATACATGCCCCACATCACGGCAACGACGGCCGCGCCGACCGCAGCATAGGTGACGACGGGACC
>JALGVU010000198.1 GCA_025774545.1 bacterium
CTTGGGGCGCGTCAGGGGCCGCCGGGACCCATCCCCGATACGATGAGGAGCGCGGCCGCCGCGACGAGCACCAGGATGCTCGCGCCGACGTGCGTCGCCGGGTCCCTCAGCTTGAGGTCGATCCTCGTGTCGACGTCGTCGACGGCGTCGCGGGCCGAGGGCTTCAGCACGAAGAGCGCCACGAGCGACGTGAAGAAATACGCGCTGCCTGCGAAGAAGAGGGCGACGGCGATCCGGAGAAGCGGGTCGTCCAGCCGGGCGAGGTTCGGCCAGACCTCCTCGGTGAACGAGCGCGTGATGACGGCGAGCCCGATCACGAGGAAGACGCCGGCCGGAACGAGCCACCAGGACTTCCAGGCGGGGTTGCGCACGGAAGGCTGCTCCCTCCTCCTCAGGCCAACGAGGATTCCGGTACCGAGTATGCCACGGCCGCCCGGCCGCGCCAACTCCGTATCGGGGGTCCCGCCCTCTGGGTCAGTATCGGAGCCTGAGCTCCCCGAATCAGTATCGGAGCCCGAGCTCCCTGAAGAGGAAGGAGTAGTAGTCGGTGTACAGGTCGAGGATCATGCTCATCGGTGTGCCGGAGCCGTGCCCGGCCTGGCGCTCGAACCGGAGCAGCACCGGCCGGCCCGACGCGGTCGCGGCCTGCATCCTCGCGGCCGTCTTCATCGCGTGCGAGGGATGGACGCGTGAGTCCGACTCCGCCGTCGTGAAGAGCACGGCCGGATAGCGCTCCTCCTCGCGCACGTGGTGGTACGGCGAGTACGCGTAGAGCCACGCGAACTGCTCCGGATCCGCAGGCGATCCGTACTCCGGCGTCCAGATACGCGCCGCGTAGAAACGGTCGAACCGGACCATGTCGAGGAGCGGCACGTCGCAGATCGCCGCCCGCGCGAGATCCGGCCGCTGCGTCACGAACGCGCCGATCAGGAGCCCGCCGTTGCTTCCGCCCCGGACGGCGAGGTGCTCGGGCGACGTGTAGCCTGCGTCGACGAGCCACTCGGCCGCCGCGATGAAGTCGTCGAAGCTGTTCTGCTTGTTCTCGAGCTTCCCGGCCCGGTGCCACTCCTCGCCGTACTCGCCGCCGCCCCTCAAGTTGGGGTCGGCGTAGACGCCCCCGCTGTCCATCCAGAGGAACCGGTTTCGTGCGAAGCCCGGCGTCGAGGACGCCGCGAAGCCGCCGTATCCCGAGAGCAGCGTCGGGTTCGTCCCGTCGAGCTCGATGTCCTTCCGGTGGACGAGGAACATCGAGATCTCGGTCCCGTCCTTCGACGGATACCAGACCTGTTCGGTCTCGTACGGCTCCGTGTCGATCGGGGCGTCGACACTCATGGCGAGCTCGGACTCCCCGGTTTCGAGATCGTAGCGGTAGACCGTGGGCGGGATCAGATACGAGTCGATCCCCACGAAGACCTCCCTGCCGCGCCAGTCCCCGGTCCAGTCCATGATGGAGGAGTACTCGGGGAGGGGAAGGTCCCGCAAGTACGTGCCGTCGAGGGCGTGAATCCTGACGCGCGAGTACGCGTTCTCGAGATAGCGCGCGAGGATCTCGCCGCCGACGTAGAGGAACGACTGGAGCGTGTGCTCGGTCTCGGGCACGAGCTCGACCCAGTGCTCGATCGACGGGTTCGTGAGATCGACGCGCACGATGCGGCCGCGCGGCGCCTCGTGCGTCGTGTACATGAAAAGCTCGCGGTCAATCGCGAAGCCAGATGACCTCGCCTCGACTCCCTCCACGATCGGGACGAACCCGCCGCCCAGCTCGAGGTCCTTCACGAAGAGGTCTTCCCGCGAGGATCCGCGGTAGACGTACGCGAGAAGGAAGCGCCCGTTCATCGAGAGTGACGCGCCCGTCCAGAGCGTCATGTCGAGCCCCCCGCCGAAGACGAGCGGATCGTCCGCGGGGTCGTCGCCCAAGGTGTGGTGGTAGACGCGCCGATGGAAGTGAAGCTCGTCGTCCGGAACCTCGCCCGCAGCCGGGAAGCGCGTGTAGAAGAAGGCGGTGCCATCGGGCTCCCACGAGAGGCTCGCGGCGCGTGTGTTCGGGATCCGGTCGGGCAGAAGCTCGCGCGTGTCGACGTCCATTACGTGGAGCGTGCTCAGCTCGCTCCCGGATTCCGAGATGCCGTACGCCAGAAGCTGTCCGTCGTGTGTGGGATACCACCAGTCGAGCCCGACGGGAGCGTCCTCGCGTAGCCTCTCGGGATCGATGAGCTCGGTGGGCGCGCCGTCGGCGCCCTCCTGGACGTAGAGCACGAACTGTTCGTCGTCCGCGTCGCGCCGCGTGAAGAAGAGTCGGTCCCCGCGCTGCCACATGATCCCGATCCCGCCGATCTTGAAGAGCTCGTCCAAGCGCGCGCGGAGCGCCGCCCGGTCCGGGTGCTGTCCGAGGACGTCGGCGGTGTAGGCGTTCTGCGCCTCGATCCACGCCTGCTGCTCCTCGGCCTCGAAGTCCTCGAGCCAACGGTACGGATCCTCGATCGTGACGCCGTGCATCGTGTCCGCTGTCGCGACCGTTCGCGTGGCGGGCGGCGGGGGAGTCTCGCCCGCGACGTACGCTTCGCGTCTGGAGCACGCCGAGGCGGTGACGAGGGCCGCAAGCGCGGCGGCGATCGAGAGACGGACGGCGAACGCGCGCGTCGAGCGCGACGGGAGGACTGCTGCCTTCGACATCGACCCTGCTCCTTGTGATCGGGTGGGGGAGTTCGGGCCGCGAGCGCGGCCCTTCGTTTAAGTGAGACCCATGAGGGTCCCGATCTGGTAAACCCCGAAGCTCACGATCCACGCGAGCGCGAGCTGGTAGCCGACCGAGAACCACATCCAGCCGGTCCCCGCCTCGCGCTTGACGGCGATCACTGCCACGATGCACGGCGTGTAGAGGAGCACGAAGACCATGAACGCGAACGCGGCCAGCGGGCTGATGCCGCTCGCGGGATCGCGAAGCGCATCCTGAAGCGTGCTCCGACTCTCGCCCTCGGCCGCGCCGGTCCGGTAGAGGACGCCCAAGGTCGAGACGACGACCTCCTTGGCGATGAATCCCGTGATGAGCGAGACGCCCATCTTCCAGGTGAGTCCGAGGGGCTCGATCGCGGGCTCGACGAACTTGCCGGCCCGGCCGATGTAGGAGTTCTCGATCTTCGTGGCGGCGATCTGGCTTTCGAGCTCCTCGATCCGCGCGGCCGATGTCGCCGCCCCCGTCCGCGCGAGCGCGTCGCGCTCGGCCTCGTACGCCGCCGTGAGCGCCGGGTTCTGCGGGAACGCCCCGAGGAACCAGAGGATCACCGACGCCACGAGGATCACGCCGCCCATCTTCTTGAGGTAGATCTTCGAGCGCTCCCACGTGTGGATCGCGAGCCCCTTCCCCGTGGGCAGCCTGTATGGAGGAAGCTCCATCACGAACGGCGCGGCGGCGCTCCGGAAGAGCGTCCTCGAGAGGAGCCGCCCCACGAGGATCGCGGCCACGATGCCGAGGAGATAGATGACGAACACGACCGTGCCCGCGCGCTCGGCGAAGAAGGCGCCGCCGATCAGAAGGTAGACCGGGAGGCGGGCGCTGCAGGAGATCAGAGGCACGAGGAGCGCGGTGAGCGTTCTGTCGCGCCGAGACTCGAGCGTCCGCGTGGCCATGATGGCCGGAACGCTGCACCCAAACCCCATGAGGAGCGGGATGAACGACTTCCCGTGGAGGCCGAGCGCGTGCATCACCCTGTCCATGAGAAACGCGGCGCGCGCCATGTAGCCTGTGTCCTCGAGGAACGCGATCCCGAGGAAGAGGATCATGATGTTCGGAAGGAAGATGATCACCGAGCCGACGCCCCCGACGACGCCGTCGACGATGAGGCTCGACATGAGCGAATCGGGGAGCGTCGCGGCGAGCGTCGTGGAGAGCCACCCGACGAACGAGTCGATCCAGCCCATCGGGTACGAGCCGACCCTGAACGTCATCTGGAAGAGGAGCCAGACGAACGCGAGGAAGATGGGGTACCCGAGGAATCGGTTCGTGAAGACGGAATCGAGCCGTCTCGAGAGCTCCATCCGGTCCGTCTCCTCCTCGGTGACGGCCACCCGGAGGGCGCCCTCGATGTAACCGTAGCGCCCCTCGGAGATGACCTTCTCGGGATCCGACCCGGTCGCAAGCTCGATGTGTTTGTCCGCGCGCGCGACCACCTCGCGGATGCGGTCCGCCGCGGGGCTCCCGCCCTCGAGGAGCTTGACCATCTCGAGGTCTCCCTCGAGAAGCTTGATGGCGACCCAGCGCGGCGGGTAGTCCCCTCCGATCTCTCGGTTCTCCTCGAGGAGTCCGGTCAGCTCGGTCAGCACGTCGTCGACGTGCGAGCCGTACGAGATCGGCACGTGCCGATGGCGCGTCTCGCGATCCTCCACGAGCTTGAGCGCCGCCTCGAGAAGCTCGTCTATGCCCTCTCCGCGGTGGCCGATCGTCGGAACGACCGGCGCGCCCAAGAGCGTCGCAAGCCGCTCCTGATCGACCTCGGCGCCGGAGGCAAGGAGCTCGTCCCACATGTTCAGGTCGACGACGACGTCGACGCCGAGCTCGAGGAGCTGAACGGTGAGGTAGAGGTTGCGGGCGAGGTTGCCTGAATCGACGACGTGGATGACGACGTCCGGCTTCTCCTCGAGGAGATAGGCGCGGGCGACCCGTTCCTCAACAGAGTAGGCGGTGAGGCTGTAGGTGCCCGGCAGGTCGACGACCTCGATCTGGTAACCGCGGTGCGTGAGGAAGCCCGTCTTCTTCTCGACGGTCACGCCGGGCCAGTTCCCGACCTGCTGCCGGGCGCCGGTCATGCTGTTGAAGATGGAAGTCTTGCCCGAGTTCGGGTTGCCGGCGAGGGCTATCTTGAGGGTTTTCGGTGCGCCCATCCTAGACCCCGCTTGTGGCGCCGGCGGAATCGATGCCTGCCGGAGCCCGCCTCGTGCGCGCTGCACCACGGCGGCGCGTCCACCGTCTCGACGATGATCTTCTCCGCCTCGGTCCGCC
>JALGVU010000041.1 GCA_025774545.1 bacterium
CGTGACCTCCCCAGGCATCGTGAGCGCTCCGAACTGGCACCGTTCGAGGCACGCGCCGCAGCCGGTGCACGTCTCCCCGTCCACGACGGTCTGGAAGTCGGAGCGCGCGACCGCCGTCGGAACGTCGAACTCCGCCACCCCGCGCAGCACGCCGCAGCAGCACGTGCAGCAGTTGCAAATGTACAAGATCTGATCGCGCTGGTTCATTGAGGAGTGAACGAGTCCGGCGTCTGCCGCCTGGCGCAGGATCGCAAGTGACTCGTCCTTCGTGATCGCGCGTGTCAGCTCGCTTCCCTCGAACGCGTTCGGCACCGGCGCGAAGATGAGGCAGTTCTCGATCTCGTGCTCGCATCCCTTGCCCAACCTGTTCCGCTGGACTCGGCAGATGCAGTCGCGCACGCCCCAGGATCGCGCCGCCCCGATCAGCTCACTGGCCCGCTCGTACGGGAAGACCTCGAGCTCCACGGGGATCGCCTCGTCGACCGGAATCACTCGATGGACCGCGGGCTCCCCACGCGCCATGCTCCCGCCTCGCGTCTCCTGCATGTACTGCTCGAAGAGGGAGGCCATCTCCTCGTCCATCCGCTCCAGCTGTCCCTCGTAGATCCCGACGACGAACGGGATGAGCGCGAAGATCGGACCGTCCTCGCCCTTTCCCTCCCGAATGAGCCCCTTCCTCACCATCCCCTGAAGTCGCTCGAGCGACTCGCCGGCCACACGCCGGGCCCGCGCCGCTACGTCCCCCGCACTCTCCGCCGTGAGCCGCATGCCGCACGCCAGCTCGGCCTCGTCCGGGTCGAACATCTTCTCGAGAAGTCTGAGCTCGATCCCGCTCTCGGTCGGCTCGAACCCGTTCGGGATCTCGTCGAGTCGCTTGGCCAGCCTACGGTAGACGTCGTCTGACATCCGTCCTCCCTCGCTTGGTCACGTCGTGTTCCGGGCGATCCGTTGTGGGCGCGTTCAGCCGCAGCACGAGCGCCCCTCGGACGGTTCGTCGGTCTCGCCGCTGTCGCCGCAGCACGCGGCCTCCCCCGCTTCGCGGCCGGCGCCATCAGAGCCTGTGCAGGCCTCGTCACCCGGCCCGCAGCAGCTCGGCTCTCTCCCCGTCAGCGCCGCGTAGATCAGCGCCTGCGCACAACCTACTCCACTGTCGACCTCGATCGCTCCGGCCGGGCAGTTCCTCTGACACGCACCGCACTCCATGCAGTCACCGGGACGCACGAGGTCCGCCACGCCGTTCGCCTGCGAGAACACCCCGTGCGGACACACCACCGAGCACATTCCACACCCGTTGCAGCGCGATGGCTCATATCGAAGCGTGTTCGTCGCGTAGGCATCCATCATCAAGCACCTCCGATGGCCTCGGCCACTCTGAGCGCGATCGCCAACGCGACACCGCAGCCGAGAAGCCACGCCATCGCCGGCACGTAGGCGCGGATCTCGCGTTCGACCCCGCTCCTCGAGGTGAACGTCGTGGAGCCCGTGAAGTCGAGTGCGAGGTAGGCCGTGACGGGCGGCATCGCGAGAAGATACGCGAGCGCCGACCCGAACCGATGGACCGCCGGCGCCCCACCGCCCGACACGAGCGCGGAGAGCGCGAACGGCAGCGCCACGACCGCGCCCAGGGCAAACCCCTTCGTGCTGAAGTTCGCAGTCGGTAACCACGGGAGAAGCGCCGGAAACAGAATCACTCCGGCGAGAACCGCCGCGACCACCGCCCCCGCCTGCAGCGCCCCACCGAGCAGAAACAGCACGATCGCCGCCCCGAGTGTCGGCAGCAGGGCGTGGACGAGATCGACGGGAGCCACGACGAGTCGATCGCGGAGCCCGAACGTCACACGGCGCATCGCAGGTGTCGCGCGGCCGGACTCGAGATACGCAGGGAGATCCGGAGCGCGCACGGGACCGTACTCGACACGGAACCCAGCACGCCTCCTCACATCGTGCGCCGAGACCCCCGTCGCGCCGAGCTGCGGGAGTACGAGGGTGCGGTGCTCAACGATGTCGGCGAGCCCGGTCGCCTCGATCCGGTGCACGAGCTCGTCGGTCCCGAAGGTGCCCTTCCCGGCGGCGCACCACACGTTGATTCCCCGAGTGTCGAGCACGAGGATGTAACAGTCCCGGCCGGAGAGCGATGATCGGAGCACGTCGAAGCTCATCGCGTAGTTGGCCGTGACCAGCACGGGCGCGCGACCGTCCGGGGAGCCCAGCGCGTAGAGCCCGGGCTCGACCCGGTGGCCCATCCTGTCGACGCCCCAGCGGGCGAGGATGTGATCCCAGCGATTCGCCGCCGTCAGCCGGCTCGTCGTCGCCGTGACGGCGGGGACCGTCGCTCCCGATGGTGATGCCTGCACGCCCATCGTCCCTCCCGGGGAGCCCCTCGTCGCGGCAGCGCCCCCTCGATCCTCCGAGCGTCCCCGCGCCCCGCTCAGCGACCGGATCGCCAGTCCGGGTTGTCGAAGCGCTGGATCTCGATGAGATACCCGTTCGGATCGCGAAGGAAGCAGTGGTAGATCCCATACTCCGTGTTGTGCTGCGGGTCCTTCTCGAAGGCCGCGCCGCGCGCGGCCAGACGTTCGTGCCATCCGTCGACGTCGTCCGTCACGAGCGTGAGGATCACGCCCTCGGGTCGTCGAGCGGTCGGCCGCCCACAGAAGCCGAGGTACGCCGACCCCGCCGTCCCGTAGATCCGACAGCCACCCTGATCGAGCACGAGCGGCAGCCCCACGATCTCCTCGTAGAAGCGCGCCGTGGTCTCGAGATCTCTCGTGTAGCAGAACGTGATCTGCGCGTCGAGCGGGCCTGGGTCCACGCGTCTCCCCCGCAAGGTGCGGCGGCTACCGGATCGACAGCTCCATGCCGCAGTGGTCGATGTCGAAACAGATGCTCTCCGAGAAGTTCGAAGGGCTCCGCACGAACGCGAGGTAGTCGGCGATCTCCCTTTGGAAGGTCCAGTCGAGACAGTCGTGCGCCATGACCCACGCGCCGTCCTCGAGCTTGTCGTGGATGATCCTGAGGAGCTCGAGATAGAGCCCTTCCTTCTCCTCGCTCTTGGCCTCGATGTAGACGAAGTCGAAGGGGCCATCGAGCCGCGCGACCGCCGTCCTCGCGTCTTCGGCGATCAACTCGACGGCCTCGCAGTTCGTGAGCTTCCCGAAGTTCTCTCGGGCCCGTTCGGTCATGTCCGCGTCGATGTCGACACCGTAGATCGCGTCCGCCGCGTACGCCCGGTCGCGGCCCACGGCCGGCCCAGCGAACCACGCCAGGGTGTAGCCCCAGAAGCTCCCGAGCTCGATCGACCGGCACGGCCGTCGCACGCTCGCGAGCATGTAGATGAGCCGTTCCATCGTCGGGCTGAGCGATGTCCAGGTTCCCTCGAAGCCGTCCTTCACGATCGGACGAAACCGCTCAAACGCGGCCCGGTCGTAGTCGGCCGACCGAGGCACGAGCCCCCGCGACCGCAGGAGCTCGAGCGCCGCATCCACGGTCTCGACCTCCGCGGGCGTTCGTCCCAGCCGATAGGCGAACTGGTAGTCGCGGTAGGTCACTTCCTTGCGAAGCCCTCCCTCGGCTGCCTCGTTGAAGCTCGCGTCGGGATGCACCAGCCCGTCGTCTTTGAGCTTGCCGACGGCGGCGTCAATGGCGGGCTCTGGTGGGTGGAACACGATCGACATGGTGGCTCTACTCCTTGAGTTCTCGGTCTCCGTCCGTCACTCCGCCTCGGCGCGACGCGAGACGCCGATCACGTTCGGAATGGGCCAGGCGACGATGTTCGCGTCGGATTCGAAGAAGCCCGTCTCGTAGCTTCCGATGTGCTCCTGCCTGACGCCGCCCGCATCGATCCACATCTGCGCCTCGGGCCCGCCCTCGAGGTGCTGTGCGCACACGAGGTCGATCGGGAGCGACACGAGCATTCGGTTCAGATCGTGCATGCTGTACGGCGAGCGGCAGAAGATGAAGAGGACGCGCCCCTGCCCGTCCTCGCCGAGCGCCGCCTCGCTCCACATCTTGGGCTGCTGCGACCATCGGTTGGTCCGGGGACGCTTCACGAGTCTCAGGTTCTGCACGACCGACCCGTACTTGCTCGTCAGGCCGGCGACGGTCGTCGCGCCGTCGTCGCGGTCGTAGATTCGGAACGGCGGGCTCCCCTCGCCGCGCGGATCGAAGGCGGCGACCGACTGGTACCGGTTCACGCCCCCGCTGTTGACGTGCTTGCCGCTCCTCATGTAGCCGACGTGCGTGCTCCGGTCGGTCGCGAACATCCCCGCGTTCATGGCCGCGACGAGCCCCTCCTCCTCACACCACTCCCTCGCGCTCCGCACGTTCGCGATCCCGATCTCGCTGATCGAGTGAAGACTGAGACGCCACCTGACGGGGTCGATTCTGAGAATGGTCACGGTCGAATCGCCGACGATGCTCTCCTGAGGCAGGACGAAGGTCAGAAGCTCGAGCCCCGGCCCGAGAACGTCGACCGCGCCGCTGCGGAAGGACGGCCCGCCCGGCGCCAGCGCAACGAGGGCCAAGAGAAACGCGATCGCGCGCGTCGTCGCTCGCATGTCGGTCAACCTCCCTCAGAACGATCGACGTTCGAGAAACGCTGCGTGGCCATCTCCCAATTGCCGTGACGCGTACGCTCCACCGATTCCTCGTACCGCCCCCCCGTGTACTCCGAGATCACCCGCCGCCAAAACACCTGGGCGGGGTGATTCCCGATGAGCTCCCGGACCTCCCAGTTCCCAGTGAAGCGGTCGAACATCTCTCTCGCGACGTGCCCTCCGACGCCGAGTCGACGGAACCTCCGGAGCACGAAGAACTCCCCGATCTCGTGGGTCGGCGGATCACCGTCCTCGACGCGCCGCACGAGCGCGAATCCGGCGAGTCGCGCGTCGATCCTGATCACGAAGGCGTGGCCGCGCCAGCCGTGCGGCCATCGAGCCAGCCTGTTCGCGGGATCCCGCCCCCAGTACTGGGCGAGGTCGTCGCATCCGACGAACAGGCCCGTCTCGGGGCACTCCCATCCCATGACCTCGGACAGATCGTACACGTAGAAGCTCACGAGATTGCGGACGATGTCGAGGTCGCTCTCCCGCGCTTCCTGGATCGTAAGCCTCACGGTCCTCGCCTTCGCTGTGGTCCCCGTCCCGGCGCAACCGGCACGATGATACCACGACCGGCGCTCCGCACTCAAGAACACGACGGGCGCGGAATCCAGCGCCCGCCTGACCCGCCCGGCCCGTCACCGGATCACGAACCTGCGCTCCGCCTGAACGGAAGCACCTGGAGCATCTTCCCGATGACCGTCTCCCTCCTGATCGGTCCGTACGACCTGGAGTCCCGGCTCGCGTCGCGGTTGTCACCCAGCAAGAAGTACTCGTCGTCGCCAAGTCGCAGCGGGCCGAAGGACGCCAGCGACGATTTCCCCGGCGTGTAGGTGACGAGATGCTCACCGCAGAGGCCCCGCTCGAGCGCCACGACACTCCCCAGGCGGTTCTCGGCGGGCACCCGGTCGAAGGCATCGGGATCCTGGATCGCGTACTCGTGCCGCGAGCCGTTCACGATCAGTACGTTGTCGCGAAGCTCCACGGTGTCACTCGGGATCCCGACCACCCTCTTCACTGCGACGAGCTCGTTCCATCCGTCGGGCGCGCGCACGATGATCATGTCACCCCGCTCTGGGTCGGCCCACGAGAAGAGGCTCCTGTAGGAGTAGGGCACCGCGCAGTCATAGGCGGCGCGGTTCACGAGGACCCGGTCGTTCAGAAACAACGAGGGGGCGTCGCTGCCCCCCGCGATCTCGTACACCCTGAAGATGCCCGGCGCTGCCAGGAGAACGAGGCCGATCAGAACCACGCCGACGAGCCTGTTCTTCTTGCGTCTCACGAGTCCACCTCCTTGCTCAGTTCGTCCCACCGACGCACGGAGCGCCTCGCCTCCGTGACCGAGGCGCCGCATCGTTTGCGCGCAACCGTTAGGCACACCGTGGCGAGACGGCGTTGAATGGGAAGAGACTCGCGGAACCAGCCTGCGCGTCAGGCCGAGGCGTCGCCCGCAAGCTCGTACAGGAAGTGGATGAGCGTCTGCACGCCGCGGTCCCACGTGGGCAGATGCAGCCGCTCGTTCGGGCCGTGGATGCGATCGTCGGGCAGCGAGAACCCCGTGAGGAGCGAGTCGACCCCGAGCACGGTCTGGAGCTGCCCGACCGCGGCGATGCTCCCGCCGCTCCGGTAGAAGACCGGCTTCCTCCCCCAAACGGTCTCCATCGCGCGCGCGAGCGCCTGGGCGGACGGCGCGTTCCGGTCCGTCAGGGACGCCGGGAATCCGCTCCAGTCGAGGATCTCCCAGGTGATCGTGGACGGCGCGCGGGACTCGAGGTAGCGCAGAAGCTGATCGTGCACCTCGTCCGGCGTCTGGTTCGGGACGAGCCGCACCGAAACCAGCGCGTGCGCGTCCACGGGAATCGCCGCCTTCGCACTGCCGCCCTGGATGTGGATGATGTCGAGAGCGGGACGCGCCGCTTCACGTTCCGCCGGGATGTACTCGGGCTCCCCCCACAGCTCGGGAGCCCCCGACTGCTCGAGGTAGGACGCCTCACCGCGAGGGAGAGCCGCCATCTCCGCGCGGTCCTCCGCGGAGAGCGGCAGCACCTTCTCGTAGAAGCCGGGCAGCGTCACCCTGCCCTGGGGATCATGCATGCCCGCGATGAGCGCGGACAGCGCGTGGATGGGATTGTGGACGATTCCGCCGTACCCTCCGGAGTGGAGGTCGCGCGTCGGCCCGGCGACCCTGAGCTTCGAGAGGTACATCCCCCTGAGCCCGTGGTAGATCGTCGGCCGATCCGGTCCCAGCAGTCCGACGTCGGGGTTCAACACGAAATCGCACGCGAGCCGCTCCCTGTGCTGACGGAGAAACCCCTCCAGATGGACCGACCCGATCTCCTCCTCCCCCTCGAACATGAACTTGACGTTCACGGGAATCCGATCGGTCCGCACGACCGCCTCGATCGCGCAGAGACAGGCCATGATCTGGCCCTTGTTGTCCGAGACGCCGCGGCCGTACATGTGGTCGCCGCGCACGACGGCCTCGAACGGTTCGCTCTCCCAGTCCTCGAGTGGCGCCGCGCTCTGGACGTCGTAGTGGCCATACACGAGCACCGTGGGCGCCGCCGCGGCGGCCGCGGTCAGCTCACCGTACACGATCGGGTGCCCGGCCGTCGGGAGGATCTCGACCCGCTCCGCCGACAGCGCGCGGAGACGCTCCGCGAGCCACGCGGCGGCCTCGGCGACCTGCGGACCGTCGGCCGGGCCCTTGGAGACCGACGGGATTCCGACGAACTCGGCGAGCTCGCGGAGGATGGCGTCCCGGCTCTCGCGAGCGTGCGAGAGAGGGACCTCAGGTGCGCGTGCCATGCGGTGTCTCCCTGTTTGAGTCGATCGTAGCGGGTCGGCGCCCGTGGGTGCGAGTCCGGCCGGACGCCCCGCGACCCCGCGTGACGGGAGCGGGGCAACGCTGGGCCGGCGCCCGTGCGGTGCCGGCCCCGACGTCCGTCTTCCAAGAGATCCGCGGGGGAGTTTATCACAGAGCGGCCCGCCGCGTGAAGCGATCTCCGCGGGCGCCGGGCCACGCCCGGGTTCCCCCCTCTACTCCTCCTTCGCGCGGCCGGCGAAGAGGGGATAGACGAAGCCCCCGAGGATGGCTCCGACGATCGGAGCGACCCAGAAGAGCCACAGCTGCTGAATGGCCAATCCGCCGACGAAGAGGGCGGGACCGGTGCTCCGCGCGGGGTTCACAGACACGTTCGTCACGGGGATCCCAATGAGATGGATGAGCGTCAGGGCGAGACCGATCGCAAGCGGGGCGAAACCCTTCGGGGCCCTCTTCTCGGTCGCTCCCATGATGACGATCACGAACATGAAGGTCGGGACGATCTCCGCGACGAGGCCCGCGAGTAGCGAGTAGCCGCCCGGGGAATGGGCGCCGTAGCCGTTCGAAGCGAGCCCGTTCGACACGACGTCGAAACCGGGCTGGCCTGAGGCGATGAGGTAGATCGCGCCCGCGGCGACGATGGCTCCCGCGACCTGGGCGAGGATGTAGGGACCGAGATCTCGGGCGGGGAAGCGCTTGCCGGCCCACAGCCCGAACGACACCGCCGGGTTCAGGTGACACCCGGACACGTGACCGATCGCGTACGCCATCGTCACGACGGTGAGACCGAAGGCAAGCGAGACTCCGAGGAGTCCGATCCCAACGTCGGGAAGGCAGCGGCGAGCACCGCGCTGCCGCAGCCACCGAAGACCAACCAGAACGTCCCGATGAACTCAGCGGTCGCACGTTTCGACATCGGCATGACGGCCTCCCTCCTTCCAGCGGACGCGCTGGGGCCTTCGCGTCCCGTCGTCGGCCGGCTGGTCGGCAGACGATACAACGAAGCGGCGCGCGGGTGCCACCACGAATCGTCCGCACGTCTCCTGACGTACGTGCAGAACGGAGGATGTCGAGACCGGCTCCGCTGGGCCTCCGTCCTCGCGTGGCCCCTCCTCCGCGCGACCCGAACGGCCCCGCACGCGCCGCGACAGGAGCGTCCATCGCGCCGCGTCTACCTCTCGGAGCCCCCCTCGCCCGGCGCCGGAACCGTCGCGAGGGCGACGAGTGTTGCGGCGGCGTCCGCGAAGTCGGGCACGACCGCCGCCGTCCCGGCGGCCCTCAGCGCCTCGGCCCTGGCGCCCCGTGCTACACCGAGGAACGGAAGCGCCAGCCGCTTCGCCGTACGCACGTCCCAGATCGTGTCCCCGACGAGCACGACGCGAGCGAAAGCGCCGCGCCCGCCCGCGCGCCCGATCGCGGTCTCGGCGATCTCCGCCCGGATGCGCGAGTCGTCGGCCGAGGCCAAAGGAGCCGCGCCGAAGTCGACACCGGCGCAGCGGAGCTTGAGTCGCGCCGACCTCCCCCATCCCCCGGTCGCGAGGGCGATCCGCCATCCGCTCTCGGAGAGCAGACGGCTCACGAGCGAACGGGCGCCGGGGATCGGCGCGAAGCGCTCAGGTGTGACGTCGCGCTCCCCCTCGAGAATCGCCACGAATCGGGCGACGAACCGCTCGATCTCGTTCCCCGTCGGGCCGCGGCCGTACAGCTCGTGGAAGATCTCGGCGATGATGGTGGAGTCGGTGAACTCGGAGTAGCGCGACCAGTCGGTATCGACCGCGTCGACCCCGAACTCCTCACGGAAGGCGGTCGCGAAGCACTCCTCGTCGACAGCGGCCGTGTCGGTGAGCGTGCCGTCGACGTCGAAGACCACCAGGGTAGGATTCACGCGCGTGCCCATCGGCTACCGGAGCCCGAATCGAAGAAGAGAATAGCCCACGACGAGTCCTGCGACCATCCTGACGATCGTCTGGAAGATCCCCTCCCGCACGAACCTCATGAGTCCCGCCCGAAACGCGCTCCGCTCTGCCGCGGCGGCGATCGAGAGCCCGCGCGCCAACTGCGGGACCATCCGCCGAACCTGCTCGTCACGAAGCCCCGAGATCACGAGATCGGTACCGTCGGCCCGCCGCGCGACGGCGATCCCGACGCCGGCCGCGAGACCCGCGCCCGCGCGCTCCGCCGCCGCGGGCGACGCCCGGGCCCGTCCACCCGACGCGGGCGAGATCGACGCGCCCCGACTCGTCGAACGCGACGCCCTCCGCCTCGAGGAGGACGCGCTGCGTCTCGGCCCCGTCGCCCCCGCCGCGCGCGCTTACGCGGCCTTGGGCATTGATGACGCGATGCCAGGGGACGTCCGTCCCGAACGGAACCGCGGCCATCGCGTAGCCCACCATGCGCGGGGTGCACCGCTCGACGATAACGGCGATCTGACCGTAGGTCGCCACCCGGCCCTTCGGGATCGTCCGGACGACGTCGTGGATCGTCTCGTGCAGACGCTCGCGCTTACGCGCTCCGTCGCGGGCGGAGGCGGTCGGCGTCACGGCGACCCCCTCCCCGCGTGCGCGCGGGCGGAGGCAGGCGGCCTCCTCATTCCCGAACGGCTCACCGGAACCTCCCGTCGGATCGTTTGTCCCGCGACCTGCCTCTCGCGCGCTCGAGCCACCCGATCCTGATCTCCCGGTCGCCCTCGAACTCGGGCACGTAGGGCTTGATGTCGAGTAGCGGTGTTCCGTCGAGCATGTCGACGTTCTCGATCTCGAGCGTTCCCCCGCGGACACCCACGAGCCTCACGGTCGAGATCCCGATCCCGTTCGGCCGGCACGGCGCCCGGGTCGCGAAGACACCGCGCTCCTCCGTGTCCATGAATGGCGTGACCGTGAGGCGCTCGGGCCCGGCCCTGTGCAGATGGTACACGAGGATGATGTGCGAGAATCCGTCGAGGTCCCTCAGTCCTTCGACGAACTCCGGCAGGACCTCGATGGTGCCCCGCACACCCTCGGCACCCGAGGGCTGAACGGGCATTCCCTCCAGCTTCTCGTGCGGGGTTCTGATCACCCCGATCGGACGGACGCGCATCACGTGGTTCCCTCCGCGCGGTCGCTACCGCATGTCGTCCCGCACGGGATGGAAGCAGTCGACGACCCGGCAGCTCGTGACGGCCCGGCCCGAGTGGGGGGTGTCGGGGGCGACCACGGCGAACGTGCCAGGCGTCATCGTCTGCGATTCCCCCCCGACCGTGAGTTCCAGCTCCCCATCGATCAGGCACACGATCTGCTCGTGCGGGTGCGCGTGCTCCGGCATCAGCGCTCCCGCCTCGATCTCCCAACGCACGATCGTCATCGCCGCGCCGTGCACGGCGCGGCCGCGGAACCCCGGAACGGGCTCCATCTCGGCGAGCGTTTCGAGTTTCACGAAGGACATTCTATTGCTCTCCTCTGGGCACCGCCGGGTCACGCGCCCCCGGCCGTCACCGTCCCGTGCCGGCTCCACGACTCGAGTCCGGACCGCACGAGTCCCACGCCTGACGCCACGTCGACGTCGCCGGGCGCCCCGCACACGGAGACGACCGCGAACGCCGCGACCTTGCCGGTCGCCATCACGGCATCGATCGCCTCGGTCACCGCGGCCATGCCCGGACCGCTCCGTTCCTTCGTCCGATGAAGAGGAACGAGCGACGCGTCGAGCACGTCCGAATCGACGTGCAGGTAGATCAGATCGCACCGGGACGCGAGATCGGACACGGCCCGCCCGAGATCGACGCCGGAGAAGCCCTCCGCCACCGCCGCGACGGGAACGCCCGTCGCCCGAATGAGCTCCTCCTCCGCCGGATCGAGGTTACGGACATCGACCATCACGATGCGGTCGGTCGGGAGCGGGCAGACAGCGCGCGACAGTTCGCGCCAGCGCGGGTGCGCGAGCCCCGCACAGACGGCCACCGGCATTCCTCCGAGACTGCCGGTCAGGCTCGTCGCGGGCGTGTTGAAGTCACCGTGCGCGTCGAACCAGACGAGACCGATCCGCGCGTCGCTGCCGTGCGCGATCTCGAGCCCCCCGAGAACACCCGGAGAGCAGGTGCAGTTCCCGCCGACCGCGAGCGCTCCCGTCCCGCCAAGGCGCGCCGACGCGACGGCCTCGGCCACGGCGCCGCCCAGAAGCCCGATCCGCTCCGGCTCGTCAGCGTCCGCCGGAGCCGCCGGCATCGACGGCGCCACAACGTCGAACGGGACCCCGGCCGCACCGTAGATCCCCTGGGCCGCGTACGCATCGAGGGCGCACGGCTCGCCGGTCTCAGGCGTGGCGCTCCAGTAGTGAACCTCCACCGCGGTGAGGCGGGTGAGGGGCGCGCTCATCGTGGTGATCTCCTTCGATCCGTGCGTGCGGGGGACGCTGGGCACGAGCACCTCACCGATCCGCGACTTCCCTGACCTGACCCGCTGCCTCTCGGCCGACCAGAGCCGCCCGATCTCCCTCCTCTGATCCCGAGAGTCACCCCGGCGCCGCCCGGTGCGCGTGCCCGGGCTCCCCACACGCGCGCGCCCGACTGGACCGTACCTTGCATCCGGGCTATACTCGTATCCGGAGTCGACGCCGTGCGCGGGACGGGCCCGAGCCGGCCTTCCTTCTGACGATGACACGCATCACGAGGAGCAGCGACGATGGGATTCCTGGACAAGCTCTTCCGCCGTCCCCCGAGCTCAGCCGAGCACCTGGGACGCAACGAGCCGTGCTGGTGTGGCAGCGGCAAGAAGTACAAGCAGTGCCACTTCGATGCGGACCAGCGGTACTTCGCGCGCGCCCTCGAATCGACCTGCAAACGCTCCACCTGAAGCCGCTAGCGGAGGTGAGTTCACCTCCGAGCCGCGCCCACGAGAGCTCACAGGAAACGGCGGCCCGCCCGATCGAGCGGGCCGCAGCTTTCACAGAACCGACGGCTGTCGCTCCGACGCCCGCGCGACGTACGCGCCGCCCTTGATCTCCGGCACGCATACGCTCACGTCGACCTCGCACGCGAGCTCGACGTCCCGCACGTACGCCAGTTCGATGAGCTCCCTCCCGGACTGAGAGTCCGAGATTCGCTCCAGTAGCGCCGGCTCCGCCGCGACGAACGCGTCCGCCGCCGCCTGCGCCTCCGGGGAAAGCCCGCCGTCACACGCGGCAGCGATCGCACCCGCCCCGAGCCAATCCTCGAGGGCGGGACGCAGGCTGCCGTCTGGCCAGCGCTCTCCGGCCGGTACGATCGCGACGCGACGCCCGATCGCCGCCGCGGCCCGCGCCGTCGCCGCCGCGTTCCTGAACGAGCCGGTGAGCGTCGGCAGGTCACCCGCGGCAACGCTCAGGGTCGCCCCGTTCGGGGACGGCAGCACGACTCGCGTCCCGCGCGGCACGTCGAGGTACGAGACCGGAGAGAGCGAGTACCTCGATTCGCCTCGAGGAGCGGCAAGCTCAGCCCCGGTGCTTCGCGCGAGCGCCCCGGCCTCGGAGTCCCCGCATCTGCACGGCACGATCGACGCTCCACGCGCTACGGCGATCGCGACGCTCGTGGAGAACGAGAGCACATCAACGACGACGATGACGTCCGCCCTGGACGACATCGTGAGCACGCCCTGCTCGCCCCACTCACACAGGATCTCGAACTGCTCTCCCATCGCATCGCTCCTTGTCCGCCGAAGCCCACCGGCTACTCAGAAACCAACTCGAAGTAGTACGCAACGAACTCGTAGTCGTTGGAGGGGTGATCGAAGTAGTCCTCGTGATCATCGCGGAATCCCCGGGCGTCGTCGTTCGTCTCGCCCCGCCACAGGCGCTCGGGGATGGCGTCCCAGCGACACAGCTCCATCGCGACGACGCGGATCGTGCACCGCCGCAGACAGGCGCTGTCGTAGACGCCGTAGTAGTCCCCGACCACGAGGGCGTGGTTGTGCTCGTCCTCGTGCTCGTCGACCTCGCCCAGGCGGACGACGCTCGCCGTCTTCCGGCCGTCGACGATCTGGTCGACGAGGCGGTTCGAGACGAACTGAATTCCCTTCGCGCTCGCCGCAGAGCGCCCGTCGCTACGCGCCACCCGACCCACCGCCTTCCGAGCTGGCCGCGCAGAGATGGCAGCTGTACCGGCAGCGGCCGATCGTCCTCTCCACGTGGCGGACCTCCTTCGTGCGCCGCCCCTCAGAACGAGCGCGGCAATTCGAGCAGAGCGCCGTCGTCGGCCAGAAGCCAGCCGACCGCCTCCCCCTCGTCGGAAACGACGCGCAGCCACAGCTCCGTCACGGGGTCGAGCGCGAGCGTCAACGGACCGCCCTCTTCGGTGCCCGCGCTCACGGCGATCACGTCTCCGCGGAACCGCACGAAGTAGTTGCCCTCGGCCCGGTGCTGCAGAAGCTCGACGCCCTCTCCTTCCTCGTACTCGAACCGGCGCTCCTCCGCGCCGAACCCGTGGTACTCCGAACGCGACAGGTAGGAAACGCGCCCGTAGATCGCCCCCGCGAAGCTGCCGGATCCGTCGGCAAGCAGGAGCCCCGGCTCGACGGTCCTGAACCGCACCTCGTCGTACTCGATCTCGTCACCGCGCGCGATCCCGTGATCGGGCACGACTCCCGCGAGCGCGCACGGAGCGCGCCGCAGCACCAGCTCATCCGTCAGGGCCTCGAACCGCGCCGTGCCCTCGCCGGGACCAACGCCCGTCTCGAACGCCCCCACGCTCACCGTGATCGCCAGGATTGTCGCAACAAGAGCTGCCCTCGGAATCAGCATCGAACCACCCCTCCCGTTCTGGTGCCCATCGCAAGGTCCGTCGTTCGCCCCCTCCAGACGCGCGGCCGCGCCCTTCCTTCGTCTCCGATCCGAGCCGCGCCCGTCACTTCCCCCGTTTCGGATTCGCCGCCAGCATGTTGCAGAAGAGGGCACCCTGTTCCAGGGCGTCGTCGAGAGCCACGTGCGTGTGCGGGAGACGATCGAACCAGTCCTTCGGCATGTTGCCCTTGACGGCCTGCCTGAACTCCGATCCCATGAGCGCCATCGCGTACGTCTTGATGTCGAGGGCCGAGAACGAGAAGGGGCTCTCACCCGCGAATCGCATCAGGTACCAGTAGACGAACGTGAAGTCGTACCCCGCCGGATACGCCACGAAGACCGGCCGTCCCGGCAACCCCTTGAGCCACGACGCGTATTCCCTCATGACCTCGCGGACCGGCCTCGGCTCACGGCGGCTCGCCTCCCACGCCTCCCGGTGCGACTCCCACCACTTCATCGTCGCGGGATCGGGCACGGACTCCGGAAGCAGCTCGAGGTTCGCCGAGTACGTGCCGACGAGCGTCTTGTCGGCGCGGTACGCGGCCGACGCGAGGCTCAGCATCGAGTTGTCGCCCGGGATCGGACCGTCGGTCTCGATGTCGGTGCTGACGTAGAGTTCCTCCATCGGTTTCTCCTCAAGTGGTGTCGCGAGCTCGACGTTCGTTCCCGAGGCGTCGACGGGTCCACTCGTCAGCCGTGAGTGCGTACAGTAGGTGTCCCTCGTACGACCGGTACGCCTCCGGGAGTCCTTCGACCGTCCTCTCGTACCGCAGCCCCGCCTTCTCGAGCACGCGGACGGAGGCGCCGTTCCTCCGGTCGACCACGCCGACGACCCGCGGAAGCCCCAGCACCGTGAAGCCGTACCCGAGGAGCGCGCGCGCCGCCTCGGTCGCGTAGCCCTTCCCCCAGTGCGCCCTCGAGATCACGAAGTAGATCTCGATCGCAGCCACGTCGAAATCGAGGGGACCCAACCCCACCCATCCGACCACCTCGCCCGTCTCTCGGAGCGCGATCGGAAGCGAGAACTTGACGAGCCTCTCGAGCGTGTCCTCATCGTAGCACGCGATCAGCCATTGGAGGAGCCTCTTCGCCTCCGCGGGCGTCATTCGGTCGTCGGGTAGAAACTCGAGCACCTCCTCCTGGCCGGCGATCTCCCGGAAGACCGCGAGATCCGCCATCGTGAACGGTCTCAGGCGCGTTCGCGCGGTCTCGATCCTCGCGTTCCGGAACATCCCCCTCCTCGCCACCTATCGCGCCGACGCCGCGCCGTCCCGCCTGTCGCCGATCACGTCGTCTCGAGACGCTTCCCCATGCTCACCCGATCCTCGACGGAGTACCCGAGCCGCTCGTAGAA
>JALGVU010000199.1 GCA_025774545.1 bacterium
CGGAGGCTCCAGTCGTCGGTAAACAGGAGGACCTTCCGTCCCCGATCGTCGAGTGCCCTGCCCCCAGTAGTTGTACCACTTCTGGAGGTAGGGCGTCCGCTGCTGAATGCGCCAACATCACCGCCGCAGGAGCAGGCGGCGTTCAACTGCAAGCGGGGCCCGGCGTTATCGCCAGGCCCCGCGTTGCTGGCTCCCCATAGCGGACGTATTTCGAACTCTCGACCTGGCGGAGAACCGGAGTGCCAGCTAATAGAGCTACTTGACCAAGAGCAACTTGATCGTCTCCGCCCCCCACGGCGTTTCCAGGCGGCAGAAGTAGGTCCCAGCAGACAGCTGCCGCGCACGATCATCACGGCCGTTCCACGCCACCTCATGCCGTCCAGCCGGTATCGGTTGGTGTGCCACCAGAGCCCGAACGAGTCTGCCTGAAAGGTCGTAGATTCTCAGACTGATCGCGGCTGCGGCCGGCAGATCGAACTGGATCACCGTCACGGGATTGAAGGGATTCGGACGGCACTGGCGCAAGCTGGAACGGGCCGGGGCATCCTGATGAACACCAACAAACTCGCTGAAGACAGCTGCGAGGACATGATCCTCCTGCATGCGTAGAACCCCGGGATTGCTCGTGCTGAAGGCAATCCCATCCAGCTCCCAGTGATCGAAAGCATGCCCGGAGTCGGGTTCGGCGGCGATCTCGACGACCGTGTCGCAGGTGTACCAGTGGTCGCCGGCTGTCGGCTGGGTCGTGCCGCCAACCGGCGCCTCGATCCCGAGCAGGAATCGTGTCGCGACAAGGAGGGGGTCGCTCTCGCGCGTGTTGTCCGCCACATCGCTCTCGCCAGGAACTGAATCAACGGACGCCCGGAAATGGTAGGTGCCGGCAGAGAGGCCGTCCGTGGGAAGCGCAACGGTCACGAGGGTGTCCGCGCCCGCCGCGAGCCCGCTCACGCTCACGCTGGCCACGGGAAGGGTCGCGACGATCTCCACCCAGTCGAAGTCACCCTGTCCGCTGGAGCCGTATGACGAGGTGAGGCTCACGGTATTCGGACCATCGACCGGTGGTACCCAGACCTTCTCGGCCTGGAGCACATCGTCCCTGAAAACACTGAAACTGCCCGAGCTCACGAGGAACTTCAGGGTGTACCACGTGTCGACCTGAAGGCTGCCGCCGAGTTCGATGTTCTCGTATCCCTCGTTGTCGACAGACACGACGTGCCATCCGCCGCCCCCAACATCGTAGTTGCACCAGATCGAGCCCGGCTCCCACATCGTCCCGAAGATCATCGTCGGAGAATGACCGGTCCCTCCCGTCGCCCTGAGTCTCGTCTCGACACTCGCCGGGAAAGGATACCTGAACACCGTCGTGACACCTCCGTCGTAGTACGGATCCGTCGTATTCGTGACGTGCAGCATGCCGTCGCTCACGGCGACTCCGCTATCGCCCTGTGTGGCGTAGTAGAGCTTCCAGGCGCACTGGTAATCCCAGACATCGAACGAGTCGGCGAATCCCCCCGCGGCCGTCACCTCGACATCGAAGGTCTCGGCGAGATCACCCTGGTTCTCAATGAGAACGTGGATACCCGCCGGTTCACCCCTCTCGATGTTGGCCTCGACCAGTGCCAGATCCGCCACCGCGATGTCGTGCGTCATCTGCTCGCCGGGTTGGCTGTACTTGATGGTCAGGCAATCGTAATTCGAGCCAGGCATGGGCTCTCCATAGCTTCTGCCGGTGACGCACACGTTCTGGGAGTCGTCGACCGCGACAGCCAGGGCATAGTCCTCACTGTAGCTCGCCGCCTCCCCGTTGTAGCGCATGACCCAAGCCACGTCGCCATTGGATCGGTACTTGATGGTCGCGAAGTCCATGCCGTTCCAGCCGTACGAGTCGTAGCTGTACCCGGTCACGTAGACGCTACCGGAATCGTCGACGGCGATGGCTTCGGCCTGATCGCTGCCAATCAGATGTCCGTCTTCCCCATCGTATCGCCTGACCCACAGCAGATCGCCGGCGGGCGAGTACTTCACCGTCGCGTAATCCGGGCCCGTACCGGAGCCGGTGCTGGTTCCCGTGACATACACATTGCCGGAGTCGTCGACTCCGATGTCGCTCGGGATGTCGTCCCCGTTGCCGGGGCCGTCATACGTGCGCACCCACGACTCGGTCCCGTCCGGTCCGTACTTCACCGTCGCATAGTCGAATCGGTAGGGGTAGGACGTGCTGTCCTGGGCGGTCTTCCCTGTTACCAGGACGTTACCCTCATGATCCACCACCAGGGCGGTCGCAACATCGGTGCGGCGGGCCGGACCGTTGAACGTCTGCCACCACATGGGAAAAGCGTCGGAGTCGAGCTTCATCGTGGCGAAGTCCTCGTAGTTGCGCCAGTGGGTGCCGGTCACGAGGATGTTCCCCAACTGATCGAGCGCCACGTCGCTGCCCCAGTCACCGCCATCGAGCGGGAAGGCGGCGACCCATTCGAGGATTCCGTCTGGCCCGTACATGAGAGTCACGAACTCACTCTCGGTCCAGCCGGGATCCGGCTCCCACCTCAAGACGGAACCGGTCACGTAGACGTTCTCCTCGTCGTCCACAGTCAGTGCATGGGCGTAATCGTCGCAGTCCCAGTTCGAGCACGACCAGCCGAACGGGCTGCCGTATCTCCTGATCCAGAGAGTGTCCCCGGCCGCTGAGTACTTGACCGTCGCGAAGTCTTCTTCAGTCTCGTTGCCGCCCCAACTCGTGCCCGTTACATACACGTTCCCCGAGAGGTCGATCGCGACATCCTCAGCGCGGTCACTGTAGTGGCCGGGACCGTCGTAGGTTCTGGCCCATGCCAAGGTGCCGTCGGCCAGGTACTTGATCGTGACGAAGTCGTTGTTCAGATCGGGATACGGGCTCTGGTTGCTGGATCCGGCCACGTACACATTGCCGTGCTGATCCACAGTGATGGCGACGGCCACGTCATAGTCGTCGCCCACACCTTCGTATCGAGCGACCCATGCGACATCGACCGGCTGGCCTGAGCTCGGCAGACTCCACATGAGCAGCAACGTCAGGATGATCTTCGTCTTCATCGCAGACCTCCTCCGTCCCGCAACCTGTCGCTTCCAGTCAACCGGGACCCGTCTGATTGCCGATGCCGTTCGATAGTGAGGATGACCTGCTCCAATTGCTGTACCACCCGAGTCGTATGACGTAGTTCCTGGAGATACCGGCTGGACGGCCTCCGGCGACAGGGGACGGTATCCCGGGAAGGGGTGTGGATTGGTCCCATTCTGCGCCTTGCGCCATCGTTTGGCAAGAGCGCTTCCGCATCGGCGAGCCCGGACCCGCGCCGCTCCGTGGTCCCGCCCAATGGAGAGGCAAAGACCCACCGCACGGGCCCTTGAGATGGTAAAGGTGGGCGACCAGTCGGGTGCCTAATAGCTGGCCTTGCCGTCAGACCCCGAGGTGTGGCTCCCCTCGGCGGACGTATTTCGAACTCTTGACTTGCCGCCAGATCTGAGCCGTGGCGCGACTGCGTCCCGCGCATACTAGCCGACCCGAGCGCCTTGAGCCGACACCCAGCACGGCCCACGTCATGGAACGATCCACCCGCCGGACACTCGACCCGGAGCGACTGACGCCGCGCCCGGGGCGGGCCAACGCCGGGCCGCTCAGACTGTCGGACTGATACAAGAGACGGGGCAGGTCAAACCCGGTACATGGACCCGAACGTGGAACGACCCCCGGGGGGCGCGTAGTAGGCGTGTGCCCAACCCGACGTGCGGCTCCAGGTGCGACGCCTGGGCGCTGCTCGGGGCGCCCTGAGGCTCGCTGCCCCGTCGCAACGCTGTCTTCCTGCTGGAAGCCATCCGCCGGAACGCCGGGAGTGGCCGCTCGCGATTACTGGGAGTTCGAGGCGTCTGGGTCCGCGCTCCCCGGATCGGATTCGCCCGATCCGGCGATCACCCGTAGGCCCAGTGCTCCTCAGAAACGCCCTCGACAGCGATGGCCGCAGCGTCCGGGCCGGACGGGGACCTGTCACGCACGGGGCGTTCTTCTCTCAGGAGACCCGCCCAGGGCGAGTCCGCCGCTCTTTGCGTGACTGCGGGTCGATTATCTGGTAGGGTCAATGGTGAGGTGGAGCCCTCATCCGGCGGACTCAGGTGTCCTGGGCTCCGGGTGCGCGCAGGCCGGCCAGACAGGACCTTCCCCCCGAGCCGCAGCGGGTTCCGCTACCCCTCGATCAGCAGCCGAGCCCGACTCCGAGGTGCCGGCAGGGCCGGACGACATCCGAGGCACCTGGCCCGGTGACGGCGCCCGGGCTCGGCGGCGTTGCCACGGCGAGAATGAGGCTCGTGAGAGCGAGACGTCGACCGCGGGTTGACCCATTGGCCTCCGCAAGACCTGTGGGCCCAGGAAGGGAGCGACGAGACAACTGACATTGTCCGCAGCCAGAGCTCGGCAACAACTCAACACCGAAGGAGGTCCCTCGTGACGCAGATCGCTCTGACTCGGTTCTCGGAGTGCGCTGCTCTTCCACCCCTCGGACGATCCGTGGAATGGCAGCGTACCCAGATGTCCACTGTCACCGGCGATCTGGAGGTCGCCGCAAGAGGAGAGAAGATGCCATGAAACCGAACCGTCATTCCACTTCCCGCACCTGGCGTGCAGAGCTCCGTCTCCGATACCTCGGACTTCTACTTGCACTACCGCTCCTCATCGGAGGAACCGCCATCGGGACGAACGCGGCCGTGGGCGATCTCCATCCGACCGACGATTCGTTCGTCGAGGACTCCCTTCCCAACTTGAACTTCGGATCATCGGGGGGCCTGTATGTCGGAGACGCGCAACCGGGTTTCCCGAACAGCATCGCCCGCTCCTACCTCAAGTTCGACCTCTCGGCGCTTCCCGCCGGAGCCACGATCATTGCCGCGGAGCTCTACATGTACAACACCGTCATTTACTACCCAGCTGTCAGCGTCGGGGCG
>JALGVU010000200.1 GCA_025774545.1 bacterium
CGCGGAGTTCGAGCACGACGGGAAGCCCGTCATCGAGCGCGTCTTCGAGCGGGACGAGGTCTATTCCGGTCCGCAGACCGAGAACGGCCCTGATCTCCTCCCGGTCGGAAACCACGGCTTCGATCTCAAGGGCACGGTGAAGGAGAAGGACGTCTTCGGGCGGACCAACCTGACCGGCATGCACACCTGGGACGACGCGTTCTTCTGGTCGCTCGAGAAGCCGGCGGTCGATGGTCTCAACATCACGGACCTCGCCGGGATCATCGTGAACGCGGCCAGCTAGCCTCGCGAGTCCGCGCGACGGCTCTTGCTGCGTGCCGAGCCAACCTCGCAACTGAGCATCGGCCTCGATACTCCACCGGAACCGTGGTATAATAGCCAGCGCAAGACCTTCTGTGCCAACACGTCGGCCAATCCCGTGCTGCGGCACCATCACGCCACCGCCACGTCGCCCTCCTCCTTCCTTCCCTCGGCTCGGGACGCGCCGCCATCCCGCGGGACATCGACCCACGAGCTTGGCCTTCCGAGGAGGTGCCGAGATGAGACGAACGAGCACGCTCAGTGTCCTCGTCGCCTTCGCGGTATGCGCCGCCGCGATCGTCGCTCATGCCCGCGGACCGGTCGACCGGACGATCAGGCCGGCTCCGCTGCCCGACCACCGGACCGCGACCTCCTGGCGCGGTGCGCTGTCCGATGGGGCGCGCACCGGTGTCTCCGCCGCAACGCGCGACGACCCGTCGACCGGCTTCCGCGACACCCTCTGGATCTTCGACTCCGACTTCGAGGAGCACGGAGGCCACAACGACTACTGGGTGACCCACGACATGAGCGGCACGCTCCCGAACCCGAACTACTGGCACAAGCACCTGCCCTTCGGTGCCGGCGCGTTCCCGCACCTGGGACTGAACTCGTGGTGGTGCGGGGCGGCCGGCAACCCCTGCTGGATGCAGCCCCAAGGCTACGGAAACCGATGGACGGAGTGCCTCGAGCGCCACTTCGAGCTCGCCGAGTGGAGCACAGGGTCAGACGCCGTGACTTTCGAGTTCGACCAGCGCTTCGCGATGGAGCACAACTACGACTACGGGTATGTCGACGTCGTGTCAGGACCGGACACGACGTGGACGACCGTCGCCTCGTACACGAACCCCGGTTTCTACGGCGACCCAGGGATGTCGCAGGACTGGGATTCGTTCTACGGCCACCAGGTGCTCGACATGAGCGCGTACGCCGGGAGTTATGTGTCGGTCCGCTTCCGGTTCGAGTCCGACGAGGCCTACTCCTCATCGGACGAGCCGAACAACCCTCCGCAGAACTCCTGCCTGAACGGCGCGTGGGAGCTCGACAACTTCGTGTGGCGGGTGAACGGCTTCCCCGTGTGGTCCGACGACTGCGAGGACGAGGGCGACAACGAATGGATGCACGAGAGCGTCCTCGATCCGACCGGCCAGACGGGGGTCGTTTTCTACCGCGGGCTCTACGGCGTCGACCTCCACACGCACCGTGACCCCGACTGCTGGACGCACGGCGGCTGGATGTACGGCGCGGTCGACCCCGTCAGCGCGATGGTGGTCGACGCCCAGGACAGCTGGCTCGTGAGCCCGCCGATCGACATCTCGGGCGCCCCGCGTCTGGTCGGGCAGTGGGAGATGTGGGTCGACTGTCCGCGTCTGTCCCACGACTACTACGACCTCTGGCTCGGCACGCACGACATCGACGAGTGCGCGCAGGAGTGGAACGTCCTCCGGGACGAAGAGGAGGGCGTCTGGTACGGCGGGCCGATGGGAGGCGTCTGGAGCGATGATTGGGAGTCTGGAGCGATGATTGGGATGCGTTCGTGGGGAAGGACTGGCTCGCGGTCGCGTGGCACGTGTGGAACGAGGAGGATCCGGACGCACCCGAGCAGCACTACGCCGGGATCCTCTTGGACCGGCAACGGGTCGGCATCCCGACCGGCGAACCCGAGACCCGGTGGACGGTGAAGCCCGCCGGGCTCTTCCGCGACTGGTTCGATCACCAGATGGCCGAGGCGTACGGTGATCAGGCGCGCGTGGAGGTCGACGACAACGACGGCATCATTCAGGTGACGCTTGTCGCATCGAACGATGAGGGTCAGAGCTGGTCGGCGTATCCGATGGTCCGCGAATCCCCCCCAGCGGGAGACGTCTGGGTCGCCGACGCGCGGGAGGTGTCGACCCGTCCCTCGGGCGGCCCGACCGAGGTCTACGAATTCACGATCCTGCCGAGGGAGCCCTACGAGCACCTGGTCCTCCTCGTCGATGCGCACGGGGGGCTCGCGCCCGCCGAGGACGGCGTCTACCGCTTCAAGTCCGAGCGCTACTACCAGGAGGCGCTCGTGGCGAGTGGATACCAGGAGTGGGACCGCTTCGACGTGCGCGATCCGATGGGCGAGGGGACGGACGCCGACGGGCCGGTCCTCGAGGGGCTCCGGTGGTACGACACGGTGATCTGGTTCACCGGCGACAACGACTTCAACACCCTCACGCTCGCCGACCAGCAGAACCTCGTCGACTGGCTCGCCGATTCGGAGGAGTGGCTCGAGCGGAATCTCCTCCTCACGGGGAACGACATTGCCACGGAGGTCGTCGGGCGTCACGACGACCCGCTCGGGCTCTACGGCGGGTGGCTTCAGGCAGGCTACTTCGGCAATCTGAACGGCAACACGGGCGTCACGGTCCACGACGAGGAGGGGGGATTCGACTTCCTCGATCTCGCGCCCGGGTTCTGCGCGCTTCCCGAGTGCCCGTTCTTCTACGAGTACGACGTTCTCTGGCACATGTCGCCCGAGGCGGAGGTGGCGCTCGTCTACTGGGACCAGTACGAGGAACCACATCCCGCGGCGGTCGCGTACTCGGATCCGACCCGTGGGTACCAGACAGTGGCTCTGGGGTTCGGGCTCGAGTTCATGGCGGTCGCGGAGGAGTCCACGCGCTTCGAGCACGGCGGGGAGCACCGCGCGAACCTCATGGGGAACATCATGGAGTACTTCCAGATTCCGCCGGAGCACATTCCGACCGAAGTCGAGGAGGAGCCTCTCCGGAACAGCCTCTCCCACGCCTACCCGAACCCCGCGAACCCGTCCGTCACGATCGCGTTCAGCGTGAAGGAGGAAGGCCCCGTCGCGATCAGGGTCTACGACGTCGCGGGGAGGATCGTACGAACGCTCGTCGACCGTGAGTTCGACGCGGGCGCGTCCGGCCGCGCCGTCTGGAACGGGTGCGACGAAGCAGGCCGCGCTTGCGCAAGCGGCGTCTACTTCTCTCGCATCGACGCGCCGGGCTTCGAGGCGGAGCGGAAGCTCGTGCTCGTCCGGTAGGATCGAGGCGCTCTCCACGCTCAGATGAGACGCACTGCAGTCCAGCGAACGGAGGCAACCATGCGACGGCATCTGTGGACAGGCCACATCGTGTTCTCCGTGCTTGTGGGAGCTCTCTGCTGCGCGCCGGCGGGCGCCGAGCTCCACCGGTACGACGAGGACTTCACCACGAGGCAGTACTGCGACACGGACTTCACCACGGCGGCTTGGGACACCGTGGCGGGGCAGATCGCGCTTCACCCCTTTGCGATGAATCAGCTGGGCGCGTGCGACGCGGGCTCCAGTCCGCACGACGTGGTGATCGCAGGCGGCTACGCGTACGCCGCGTGTGGTGCCGGTCTCCGGGTGGTTGATGTCATGGATCCGGTGGATCCCACCCTCGTCGGCATCTGCGATACGCCGAGCGCAACCGGGGGGATCGACGTCGCGGGCAACCATGCATACCTCGCGGGATCCTACGGAGGGCTTATCGTGATCGACATCACCGACCCGACGGATCCGGGCATCGTGGCGACGCTCGACACGCCCGGGAACGCCGTGCGGATTGCCGTCTCGGGGAATCACGCGTACATCGCGGATGCCTCTGACGCACTCAGAGTGATCGACATCACTGTGCCTTCGGCGCCGGTCTCGGTCGGCAGCTGCAGCACGCCGGACCACGCCAATGCGCTCGTCGTCGAGGGCGACTACGCCTTCGTTGCCTGCAACAGCGCGGGGCTTCAGGTCATCGACATCTCCGATCCAACGGACCCCACGCTCGCCGGAAGCGGGGACATGCCCGGCTACGTGCAGGATGTCGCGGTTGCAGGAGACCACGCCTTCGTCACGAACAACTCCCCGTCATACGGTCTTGAGGTCTTCGACATCAGTGATCCTACACATCCTGTCCACGTGGGAGGACTCGAGACACCAGGCTACACACGCGGCATCGCCGTGGACGGCGACTGGGCCTACGTCGCCGACTACTGGGATGGCGTCCACGCGTTCGACGTGAGTGACCCGACCGATCCGGTATGGGTCGGCAACTTCGAGACAGGAGGGGCCGTCAACAACGTGGCGGTCGAGGGTGGCCGCGCCTACATGACCGACTCGTCCGACGGACTCGTGGTCGTCGAGATCTGCGAGCCGGTGCCGCTCGAGGCGATAGGGAGCTTTGCGACGGAGGAGTCCGCGCTCGGTATCGTTGTGGCGGGCGACTACGCATACGTGGCTACGCATACGTGGCGGAGTACGCAGCCGGGCTTCGCGTGATCGACATCAGCAATCCTGCGAATCCTGTCTCGGCCGCGAGCTTCGATTTGCCGGACGACTCGCGCGCGGTCGTCACCGCTGGAAACCACGCCTACGTCGCCAATGACTCCGAGGGGCTCCGGGTGATCGACATCACCGACCCCACGAGCCCGGCGCTGGTCGGGACCTGTGATCCACCAGGTGCCGCCTGGGGCGTCGCTGTCGACGGAGACCACGCCTACGTTGCGGGCCGCTTTCAGGGACTGCACGCGATCGACATCGGCGATCCCACGAACCCGATCCTGGTGGGAAGCTGCGATACGCCGGGCATCGCCGAGGACGTCGCCATCGCCGGCGATCATGCATTCGTCGCGGACGGCGGCCCCGGTCTTCAGGTGATCGACATCACCGATCCCACGGACCCTTCGATCGTGGGGAGCCACGACACAGCCGGCAACGCCCATGGCCTTGCGCTGGCAGGTGACGTGGCCTACGTGGCGAGCGGTAACGGGATCGAAATCGTCGACATCCGCAACCCCACGAGTCTGTCATACGAGGGGTACTTCGACGTGCCGGGAACGCCCGTGGACATCATCGTCTGGGGTGACTATGCGCTCGTCGCGGGCTACCAGACCGGCGTTCATGTGCTCGACATCAGCGATCCAACGGACCTTGTCCTCGTGGACAGCTTCGACGGAATGGGCGGCGGCTACGCCGTCGACGTCGCGATGGCCGGTGACCATCTCTACGTGGCGCACACCTCGTCCGGCATACACGTGATCGACGTCTTCCAGCGCGACGTGAACACGACCGCCAACGTTGTGCAGTCCCTGGACATCACACAGAGAGACGGTGAGATCTTCCGCGCGAGGCTGTCCGCGGTGCAGACCGACTCGATTGCGTGGGAGCTGTGTGTCCGCGCCGACACGATGTGGGTGTCCGTGACCCCAGGAGGCGAGTGGCACGAGTTCGACGCGCCTGGACCCACGCTCCGCTGGAGGTCGACGCACGTCTACACCGGCAGCGGGGTGAACCCCACCTGCTCGTCGCTCTCGATCGAGTGGGAGACCGCGACGGGCATCGACGAGCCGGAGCTGCCGTCTGCGTACGCGCTTCACCAGTGCGCCCCGAATCCGCTGGCCGGGAACACGCGGATTCGGTACGAGGTCCCGGCGCCAGGCGGGCACGTGTCGCTAGAGCTCTTTGATGTCACCGGGAGGCTTGTGCGGTCGCTCGTCGACGCTCCGAAGGCGCCGGGCAGCCACGTCGCCGAGTGGGACGGCCGGAACAGAGCCGGCGTGCAGGTCGGCGCGGGGGTCTACTTCTACGTGCTGGGGGCCCCAGGCTTCTCGGCGCGTCACAGCATGACGCGGCTGAAGTAGTCCCGGGTTTCGCGACTGTCGGCGGGCTGGTTGAGTCCGCGGTCGGACGACCGGCGAGGGGCCGCGCCCCTATTTGAGAAGCACCATCTTTTTCGTCTCGAGACGTCTGTCGATCTCGAGCCTGCAGAAGTACACACCTGAGCCAACCCGGCGGCCGTGGTCGTCGTGGCCGTCCCAGGCTTCGTTGTATCGCCCGGGTGCGAGACGCACCGGTCGCCCCGCAGCATCGTAGATCCTGAGTACCACCGCGCCCGCCTCCGCCACCGCGAACGCGATCCGCGTCGTCGGATTGAACGGGTTCGGGTAGTTCTGCTCGAGCATTGCTGCCGACGGCGGGATCTCGATGTCGCCGTCGTCGATACCGCTCACGGGTGGCTCGCAGACGTGACCGTTGTGGCCGCCGTAGGTACCGAGGTCGAGGGCGTCGACGATGCCGTCGCAGTTGTAGTCGGTCCGGCAGGCGTCGGTGATGTAGTCGGAACTGAAGATCGCGTAGTCGCTGGCGCCGACCATGCAGTCGCCGTCCAGATCCGGAGACAGCCAACTCCTCGTGTCGGCCGACGGTCCGCCCGGCCCCCCCCACGGCACCGTTTCCCCGAGACACGTGACCGAGGCGGTGAGCTCGCAGCACTCCGGGCCGTCGCTGACGTCGAGACCACCGTGGATCGGGAGGATCGCGATGCCGTCTGGTCCGGTCGTCGCCGCTATCGGCTCGCAGAGACAGACGTCGCAGTCGGTGTGGATCGCTGGCACGACGTGCGCCCCGGCGATCGGCTGGTCGGTGTCGTCGTGGATGCTCACGGAGAGCGCGGTTCCATCTCCCTGCGGGCAGGCGAACCCGACCGTGTCCCCGCACATGAGGCCCTGCCACGCGGCGTGGGAGTAGGACATGTCGGGAATCTGCACGTCGACCGTGATCTCGATCTCGATCGCGCCCTCGTCCTCGTCGTTCGAGAGGAGCGTCATCGTGCACTCCCACGAGCCCGTCGTGAGCTCGGTGCCGTCGACGCAGACGTGGACGATGTCGGTCTGCCCCGGTGGGACGTTCCCGTGTCCCGGACGCACGTAGAGCGACTCGCACGTGTTGTCGAACTGCCACGTCAGGTTCGCGTAGCCCGTGTTCCAGATCGTGAGCGTGTCGCAGGCCGAGCCGTGTCCCACGAGGTGGATCTCGATGATCTCGGTGCTGATCTCGATCTCGGGCGCGTGCGCGGCGACGGTCACGGTGACGACGACTGACTCCTCGGGCTCGTCGGGGTCGTCGCTCGCGATCGTGAGGTCACACGCGTAGTCGCCGAGCGGAAGATCGGACGCGTCGGCGCAGATCAGGACGGGGATCGTGTCGTCTCTCGCCGTCGTGCCCGCCGCGGGCTCGGCCGAGAGCCAATCGCACGTGTCCGCGATCGTCCAGATGAGGTCTTCGTAGCCGTTGTTCCCGATCCAGAGCGTTTCGCACACGACGGGCGCAGGGCCCGCCACCGCCACGCCGAGGTCGAGCGAGTCCTCCGGGCTAATCGTGATGTCGGGCATCGGGATGTTCTCTGCGAAGATCTGCACCGTGATGATCGGTTGGTCCGGGTCGTTGCTCCCGATCTCCAGCCCGTCCGAAAGCCCCCACTGCGTCCAGTTCATCATGGAACAGCACACCGCGACGCCCTCGTGTCCTCCCGGGGGAATGATCCCATCGTCCGGATCCATGGTGAGCCACGGGTCCCAGATGTGATGCACCCACCACGAGAGATCCGCTGAGCCTGTGTTCGAAATCACGACGGTGTCGCAGACGGTCGTTCCTCCCGGCACCAGGAACGAGAGCGTGGTGGGAACGACCTGGATCCCCGCCGCGTGGAGGATCGTCATGGTCACGGCGACGGGCATCTCGGGCTCGTCCGGATCGTTGCTCGTGATGACGGCGCTGTCGCAGACGTAGACGTCCGGCGGGAGCCCGGCCGCGTCGACGCAGAACTCGACATTGACCGAGTTTCCAGGTTCCAGCACGCCACCCGACGAGTCGACGGTCAGCCACGCGCAGTCCTCGGTGAGCGACCACGTCAGATCGGCGGTCCCCTCGTTCGTGACGACGACCATGGCGCACGCCGTGTGATTGGGGTAGACCTCGAAGAAGAGCGACGTGGGATCGACCGCGATGTCGGTCTGCGTGAGAACGGTCAGCGTCACGGCCACGGTGGTCGCGGGCTCGTCCGAATCGTTGCTCGTGATGACGAGCGGGTATGTGTGGTCGCCCGGCGGCTGCTCCGCCGCGCTCGCGCAGACCTCGATCTCGTGGAAGCCGTCTGGCGGGATCGTGCCGGAGGACGTATTGATCACAAGCCACGCGCACGTCTCGGCGATCGTGTACTCGAGTGGAGCGTCGCCTGAGTTCGAGATCACGAGCGTGTCGCAGTCGTCGGTGTGGGGCAGGAGCACGAACGCGAGCGAATCGGGGGCCACGTCGATCTCGGGCTCGGGCACCGTGGGATCGCACTGGTGGGTGGCGTGCTCCATCAGGAACACGAGATCGGCGATCGTGATCTGCCCGTCGCAGTCGTAGTCTGTCCTGCACGCATCGGTCGCGAGGTCGATGTTCGCCAGGGCGAGATCGTCCGGCCCGACGATGCAGTCGGCGTTCATGTCGACGGAGAGCCAGTCGCGGGTGTCGCTCAAGAGGCCGGTCACCTCCCACGGGATCGTGACGCCCACGCACGTCACGGTCGCCGTGACGACGCAGCAGTTCGTGCCGATGCTGACGTCGAGGCCGCCGTGGATGGGAATCGCCGCCACGCCCGACGGGTCGGTCTCGACCGTGGTCGGCGGGCAGAGGCACATGGCGCACGCGGCGTCGAGTGTGAGTGTGACGGGCACGCCCTCGATCGGCACGGCGAACTCGTCCAAGATCGTCGCCACGAGCGCGGTGCCGTCGCCCGCGGGGCAGATGAACACCTTGTCGCCCCCGCAGACGGCGCCGCTCCAGGCGACGGACGAGTACGCGGGATCGGGGAACGAGTTCCTGGAGCGCGGTTGGACGTCGTCGACGCGAAGAACGCCGCCGGTCGGCGCGCCGGCGATGGGAACGGTTGCGCAGAGAACGAGGAGGACTGCGGCGAAGGCACTCACGCGGGGTCTCATGATCGCTCGACTCCTTTCGCGGCGGTCGATCTGCGAGGCGTGCCGGCGGGGGAGGTTGCTCTCGTGTGTCACTCCCATCTATAGCAGGTTCTTGACTGCGAATCAACCTTTGTGTGTGCGGTCGCCGCCGTGCGGGGGACTCCTCGGTGCGTTCGGCCGCGGCGGTGCGCTCGGCTTCCTCGCGGTCACGCTTGCCACATGTTACTATAGAAGAGACGATCCGATCAGACAGCCATGCCCCGAGGAGGATCCCCATGCCCAGAGCCGCGCCCCTTCGCCGAGCCGCTCTCGCGGCCCTCGCGATCCTCGTTCTCATCCCGCTGCCCGCTGCGGCCCAGAGCCTGACGGTGGGCTGTCTCCTGAACGGCGACGGCTCCTTCGACGGCTACACGCTCTTCGCGCCGATCGCGTCCACGACGACCTACCTGATCGACAACGGCGGGTTTCTCGTGAACTCGTGGGAGAGCTCGTATCGCCCCGCGCTGTCGACGTATCTCCTCGAGAGCGGCCATCTCCTGCGAGCGGCCAAGATCAGTAACCCGAACTTCAACGCGGGCGGATCCGGCGGCATGGTCGAGGAGTCTTCGTGGGACGGCGATCTTCTCTGGCAGTACACCTACTCGACGAGCTTTCACCACCAGCACCACGACATCGAGCCACTCGCGAGCGGCAACGTCCTCGTTGTAGCGTGGGAGTACAAGTCGCAGGCCGAGGCGATCGCCGAGGGGAGGAACCCCTCCCTCATCACGCAGGGGAAGCTGTGGCCGGACCACGTCATCGAGGTCGAGCCGACGGGCGCCACGACCGGCACGATCGTGTGGGAGTGGCACGTCTGGGATCACCTCATTCAGGACTACGATCCCGGGAAACCGAACTACGGGGTCGTTGCGGACCATCCTGAGCTCATCGATCTGAACTACCCGTCGGTTGGGGCGGCGGCGGGGAACGCCGATTGGAACCACCTGAACTCGGTCGACCACAACGCCGAGTTCGACCAGATCATCATGAGCTCGCACTCGTTCGACGAGGTCTGGGTGATCGACCACAGCACGACGACCGAAGAGGCGGCGGGGCACACCGGCGGGGCTAGCGGGAAGGGTGGTGACCTCCTCTACCGGTGGGGGAACCCCGAGACCTACGACGCCGGGGGTGCCGCCGAGCAGCGCCTCTTCGCGCAGCACGACGCGAAGTGGATTCCCGATGGGTATCCGGGCGAGGGGAACATCCTCGTCTTCAACAACGGGACCAGACGCCCTGGTGTCGACTACTCCTCGGTCGAGGAGCTCGTTCCGCCGGTCGACGCGCTCGGGAACTACACGTACGTGCCGGGGAGTCCCTACGATCCCGAGGATCCGATCTGGAGCTACTCAGCGGCGAATCCACCCGACTTCCACGCGCAGAACATCTCGGGCGCGACGCGGCTTCCAAATGGGAACACGCTCATCTGCGACGGGCCTGCGGGGACCTTCTTCGAGGTGACGGCCGCGTTCGACACCGTCTGGTTCTACGTGAGTCCGGTAACGCAGTTCGGTCCGCTCGACCAGGGGGATCCGCCTCCTTCTGACGGGAGGAACGTCTTCCGCGCGGAGCGCTACGCGCCTGGCTTTCCGGGGTTCGACGGGCACGACATGACGCCGGGCGATCCGATCGAGCAGTATCCGCTTGGGGTCGAGGAGGCCGTCGAGGGTGTGGCCGGGGCCTCGTCTGACGTGGTCGCGCGTCTCGCCCTTCACCCCAGCCGCCCGAACCCGTTCACACCGGCCACCGCGATCGCGTTCGAGCTTCCCGAGACGGGCCGCGTGCGGCTCGCGGTCTACGACGTGCGCGGACGGAAGGTCGCGACGCTCGTCGACGGCGTCCGCGGCGCGGGCGAGCACTCCGTGTCGTGGGACGGCAGGAACGACCGCGGGGA
>JALGVU010000502.1 GCA_025774545.1 bacterium
CTACGTGGCCTTCGTGCCACCCGGCGCGGGGTGGCCCGACAACCAGTGCGACGTGGGTCCGACGGTGTACCCTGACGACCACCGTCTGGGTCTGCCGCTTCCCGACGCGTGGGTCCAGTTCGAGGATCTCATGATCTTCGCGATGAACTACGGCGTGGTGGCGCCGCGCGTGATCCCGTACCTGCTCGATCTCGCCGCGTCGAACGCGCTCGGCTTGGAGCTTGTCGAACTCGGGTTCACGGAGACGGGCGATCTCGAGGTGGCCTTGAGGCTCACGGGGAACGCGGGTGAGGTGAAGGGACTCTCGGCGGCGATCGCGTACGAGGGGACGGAGCTCGAGTACGTCGGCGCGCGCCTGTCTTCGCACATGTCGATGCCCGTAGGTCGTGTCTTCTTCTGGCACGGCGCGGGCGAGGACGAGGTCCAGGTGGACCTCGCCGTTCTCGGCACGGGCGTGACGATGGGCGGCTCGGGCGACGTCGCGATCATGACGTTCCGGGCTCTCACGGACGGATACACGCTCGAGTTCGCCGATGCGACGCTTCGTGGCGTGGACAACCAGTCGCTCGATGTGGATCTCGAGGGCTGCGCGTCGCGTCCGGAGGTACCGCTGGCCTTCCGGCTGGCTGGGAACCTGCCGAACCCGTTCAATCCGAAGACGGCGATCGCGTACCACGTGCCTCACGAGGCCGAGGTCACGATCGTGGTGTACGACGTGAGCGGCCGCGTGGTGCGTACGCTCGTTGACGGTGTGGTCGAGGCCGGCCGCCACGAGGTTGTGTGGGACGGCCGGAGCGACCGCGGCGACGACGTGGGAAGCGGTGTCTACTTCTGCACGATGGAGGCGGAGAGCTTCCACGGCAGCCAGAAGATGCTGCTTGTGAAATAGACGATCCAAGGGGGGCGCGCTCTCCGGCGCGCCTCCCGCCCGACATGTTCGATGACGCACGCTCGTGCCGTGGGGACGACGACCATCCGGCAAGGTGCCTGGCTCATCTTCCCTGGAGAGCGGCCCAGCAAGAGGGAGGGATGATATGCGACGGCTTGTCATTGCTGCAATTCTCGCGCTTCTGCCCGTTCAGGCGGTGGCGGGCCCGAGCATCACTGGGAGCTTCCAGGGTTGGAACCCCGCCGACCCTGCGTACGACCTCCAGACGATAGGTGACTACGGGCACTACCTGACCGTGACGCTTCCCGCGGGAGCGCACGAGTACAAGGTCGTCGAGACCGACGACTTCTCCCAGGCGTATCCTGCCAGCAACATCGCTTTCACCCTCGCTGCCGAGACCGAGGTCACCTTCTTCGCCAACCTCACCGTGAACGTCGGCGTGGTCGACGGCGATGAGACCGTCGCGCACCAACCGCCGATTCTGGCGGGCGATTTCATCGACCTCTGGGGCGGCGCCGAGTGGGACGCGGCGGACGCGACCGGCGAGATGACGCAAGCCCTGCCCGCCGGCCATCACGAGTGCAAGGTCGCTCTGAACGGGAACTGGGATCAGGACACCGGCGCGAACACAACGCTCGACCTCACGGGACCCACCTACGTGGAGTTCACGTTCGAGTTCGGCGAGACCGATCTCACCTACACGACGACGACGATCGAGGACGGCGACCTCGTCGTGAGCGAGATCATGCAGAACCCCGACGCCGTCGACGACGCCGACGGCGAGTGGTTCGAGATTGTGAACGCGAGCGCGAACGAGCTGAACCTCAAGGGTGTGGTGGTCAAGGACGACGGCACCGACTCGTTCACGATCACGGGCGATCTCAACGTCTCCGCGGGCGGATACATCCTACTCGCAATCAACGGCAACAGATCGACGAACGGCGGTTTGCCACCGGTCGACTACGTCTACTCCGGGTTTACCCTCGACGACGACTCCGATGAGGTGGTCCTCGCATCTGGTGCGGACGAGATCGATCGCGTCGCGTACGACGACGGCGCCACCTTCCCCGATCCGACCGGTGCCAGCATGTACCTTGGGGACGTCACCGACGACAACAGCGTGGGGTCCAACTGGGCCGAGGATACGTTCTTCCGGTACGGCCTCGGCGACTACGGCACGCCGGCCGCGTCGAACTTCCCCCGACGGCAGCGAGATCGCCTTCGATTCGGAGGCGGCGGGGAACAGGGACATCTGGGCGATTCCATCAGTGGGTGGCAACGCCAGACAGATCACCGTGAACCCGCTCGACGACATGCACCCGAGCTGGTCGCCCGACGGGACCGAGATCGCCTTCCAACCCGGCTACAGCCCGACCGTGATCAAGGCGATCCCGTCCGGGGGTGGGACCGTGAGACAGATCACCGGCTCCGACAGCTCTCCTGACGAGCGTCCCGACTGGTCACCGGACGGGCTCACCATCCTCTTCGAGTCGGATGATAACATCCGGGCGGTCCCGAGCGCGGGTGGATCCTCGGGGCGGTGG
>JALGVU010000503.1 GCA_025774545.1 bacterium
CCTGTGTCGTCGAGGGCGAGACAGACGACCCCCGCTCCGAACCTCGCCGCGAGCGGCAGGACGCTGTCCATCCTATCCTGAGCGCCCGTGACCGAGTTCAGAAGCGGCTTGCCGGCCAGCGCGGGAAGGGTCTCGTCGAAGACGCCCTCCCCGACCGAGTCGATCGAGAGCGGCGCTGCGATCGAGTTCTCGATCGCGAGGCACGCGCGCCGCATCATCGCCACCTCGTCCGCGCCGGGCACTCCGACGTTGACGTCGAGGACGTGCGCGCCGGCGTCGACCTGGGCGCGCGCGTTGCTCAAGATGGTCTCGGTGCGGCCGTCGAGAATCTCGCTCGTGAGATCCTCGCGGTTCGTCGGGTTGATCCTCTCCCCCACGACCGCGAACGGGGAATCGGCGCCGATCGTGACGGTGCGCATCCTGCTCGAGAGCCTGAGGGCCGACGGCACGGTCCGGGCGACGGGCCGGGCTCCGTCGATCACGCCGCGAAGCGCCTCGATGTGCTCGGGCGTCGTTCCGCAACAACCTCCTACCATCCCCGCTCCCACGGCGACGAGCCGCGCCGCGTAGCTCGCGAACTCGTCTGGCTTCAGGCGGAAGATGGTCTCGCCGTCGATCAGCTCGGGGAGCCCCGCGTTCGGCTGGGCCAGGATGGGAGCGCCCGTAACGAGCGCCATCCTCCCGATCACCTCGACCATCGCGCGCGGGCCGGTCGAGCAGTTCGCGCCGACCGCGAACGCGCCCATCGACGCGAGGATGTTCGCCGCGGTCGCTGGATCGGTCCCGGTCGGCGTCACGAAGCTCTCGTCGAAGGTCATCGTGATGATGACGGGAAGGCCGGTCGCCTCGCGCCCGGCGAGGAGCGCGGCCTTCGCTTCCTTCAGATCCGACATCGTCTCGACGAGCAGGAAGTCGACGCCGCCCTCGGCGAGCGCCTCCATCTGTATCTTGAAGTTTTCGTAGGTCTCCCAGAACCCGAGGTCGCCCAGGGGCTCGACGAGCCTCCCCGTCGGCCCAACGTCGCCCGCGACAAGCGCCTTGTCGCCGGCGGCCTCGCGCGCGAGCTTCGCGGCCGCGAGGTTGAGCTCCCGCGCCCGGTCGGCGAGCCCGGTCGCCTCGAGCTTGATCGGGCTCCCGCCGAACGTGTTCGTCTGAATGACGTCCGCGCCCGCCGCCGCGTAGGCGCGCTGGATCCCGAGCACGGCATCGGGGTGCTCAACGTTCAAGAGCTCGGGGACCATGTGATCGGGCACGGCCTTCTGGAGAGCCGTGCCTATGGCGCCGTCGAAGACGACGACCCGAGTCGCGCTGAGCTCACGCAGCCGATCGACTCTCGCCACCGGTCCCTCCTCCCTGCCGCGCCGGTTCGTCGGCGGGTGCGCCGCGGTCCGACCCGTCGGCGGGCGCGCCGCGGTCCGATCCATCGCCGGGGGTCCGATCCATCGCCGGGCGCACCGCCCCCCGACTCGTCGACGTCTACCTTCAGGCCCGCCTCGTCGACGACGCGCGGGATGATCTTCTCCCACAGCACGGGCATGAGATGGACGCCCGAGACGCCCTCGATCTCCCTCACCCGCGCGATGATCTCGCACACGATCGCGACGCCCTCCTCCGCCGGCTCCTCGGCGGACTTCATGCGCGCGATGAACTCGTCGGGAATGACCATGCCCGCAACGTTCTCCTTCATGTAGTTCAACGCCTTCGCAGACTTCGTCGGCAAGACACCTGCGATGATCTTCACGCGCTCGTGGAGCCCGAGGTCGCGGACGCCCACCATCCACCGCGCGAAGCGATCGACGTCGAAGACGCCCTGCGTCTGGATGAAGTCGGCGCCCGCCTCGACCTTCTTCGCGGGCGGCGTCTTGATCGCGTCGCCATTCATGAAACGTCCCTCGCGCATCTCGTGGGCGACGTGGATGAGCTGGACGGAGTCGATGTCGAAGACCGGCCGCGCGTCGGGCTGGTTTCCCATGACCATGTGGTCGCCGGTGAGAAGCAGAAGGTTCGCGACGCCGAGCCCGGCGGCGCCCAGGATGTCGCTCTGGAGACCGATCCGGTTCCTGTCGCGGCACGTCATCTGGACGATCGGGTCGAGCCCGTGATCGAGAAGGAGCCTCGCCGTCGCGATCGACGACATCCGCACCACGCCGCTCTGGTTGTCGGTCGTGTTGACCGCGTCGACGTCGCTGAAGTAGCCGACCTTCTTCACCACGGCCTGCGCGGACGCGCTCATCGGTGGCCCGGTCTCGCCGGTGACGATGAACCGTCCGGACTCGATGGCTCCTCGGAGTGTGCGAGGCACGCTCGTCTCCTCCCCCGTCTACGGCTCCCGCTCTTCGAGGGCGCGGTCCGCCGTCCGCGTGTCGAGCTCGTCGACCGCGCTCCGCACGAACCACACCGGCGGCTCGATTCGTCCCCGGAAGACGTTCAGCCACGCCGACGTCTTCTCGAGGCTCCACTGGTGCGGCGGTATGATCTCCGTGATCATCGCGACCCGCCCGAGCGTCTTCGAGCGCGCGTAGATCGCGTACCAGATGCAGCGGCGCTCCGGGTAGACCTCGCAGTGGCCTCCCGGACGCGTGCCTCCGCACGCCCCGTTCCGAAGACGCTTCGGACAGCGCTGCGAGCACACGAAGCCCGTGTGGCTCAGGATGCACTCGCCGCACCGCTGGCA
>JALGVU010000504.1 GCA_025774545.1 bacterium
AGCATGCCGGGTACCGACGCGGTAACGTCGACACTCGCACCCATGCCCGGTGTGAGGGCGCTCGTGAACATCACGCCGTCCTCGTCGTCGATCCCCGCCAGGTCGTCACCCGTCGCTGTTCCATCGGGCTGGCCGTTGGGCTCGGCGTCGATCGTCGCTCCCAGGAAGACGCCCGGCACGATGACGTGGCTCGCTCCTGTGCTTGCCGCGAGCGTCGGGTACGGAGGATCGGGCGCGTCGCCCCAGTCGAGCTCTGCAGTACCAGGCTCGCCCGTGATCGCGAACGCGAGGTCGATCGACTGCCCCGCCAGCTCGTGGTCGGGCGGGTAGATGAGCTCGAACCACGGACCCAGGAACGGCTCGTTCCCGAACCCGTACACGGCATCGTCGTTCCAGTGCTCGAGCGATGTCTTCCACCCGAACATGGAGGCTCCGTCCAACGACTCGGCCTGCACGTCGAGCCAGTAGACGACGGGGTTGACCGGCGTGCCGACCTGATAGAACGCCTCTGCCGGATCGATGAGGAATGTGTAGAGCCAGCACTGTGTGTCGCCTGGGAAGAAGTAGTCGCTCGGCGGATCCATCCATCCCTCGAGCAGCTCGTCTGCCCAGAGCACTACGTCGAACTCGCCAGGCAGGAAGGTCTTCACCCACAACACATCACCCGGCCTGCTGTAGGGGACGCCTACGCCCGCCGGGATGTCTGCGTGGAGGCTCAGCGTGAACTCCACCGCACCCGGGCCCAGAGGCGGCGGCGGGTAGAAGTCGTTCAGCCACGACCCCCAGATGTGGACGTCGGTCAGCGGGCCGGTCAGCGTGCACTCGAAGTCGTCCGCGAGGATGAACGGATTCGTCGCGTTGACGTCGATGCCCGTGTCGTTCAGGTCGGGGCTCTGGATCCACTTGTACGTGTGACCCTCGTCGATCGAGGCCCTGTGATCCTCGACCTCGCCGTCTGACGCGGGACCGTCGTACGGCAGACCCCCGGCCGTGCTGAACCGGAACCGTGCGAACGTCGCCCCCGGCGTTGCGCCTATCGGCACGACGAAGGCCAGGGAGTTCAGCCCGGCCACGACCGGCTCGCTGGCGAAGATCTGGTCTCCCGCCTCCGCCCAGCTGCCGTCGCCGCCGAAGTCGACCCACGCATCGAGCATGCCGGGTGCCGACGCGGTCACGTCGACACTCGCACCCATTCCCGGCGTGAGAGCGGTCGTGAAGACCACGCCGTCCTCGTCGTCGATCCCCGCCAGGTCGTCACCCGTCGCCGATGCGTTGGGCTGTCCGTCGAGCTCGGCGTCGACCGCCGCTCCCAGGAAGATGCCCGGCACGATGACGTGGTTCGCTCCGGCGCTTGCCGCCAGCGTCGGGTAGGTCGGATCGGGCGCGTCGCCCCAGTCGAGCTCCGCACCTCCCGGCTCCCCCGTGATAATCGACTCCCCCGCGATCGGATGGTCGGGCGGGTAGATGAGCTCGAACCACGGACCGAAGTACGGCTCGATCCCGAGCCCGTATACGGCGTCATCGTTCCAGTGCTCGAGCGACGTCTTCCAGCCGAAGTGGGCCTGCGTTCCGTCCGCGACCACCTGAAGGTCGAGCCAGTAGACGACAGGGTTCCCCACGGAGCCCTGCTGCTGGAACGCCACCGCCGGATCGACGAGGAACGTGTAGAGCCAGCACTGCGTGTCGCCGGGGAACAGGTAGCCGTCCGGCGGGTCGAGCCAACCCTCCTGGAGCCCGTCGGCGTAGAGTTCGACGCCGTAGTCCCCAGGGCCGAACGTGGCGAGCCAGAGCAGCTCACCAGGCATGCTGTACGGGACCCCGCCGGCGCCCGCCGGGATGTCCTCGTGGATGCTCAGAGTAAACGTCGCTCCACCGGGACCCGTCGGCGGGAGCAGGTCGTTCAGCCACGATCCCCAGATGTGGAAGTCGGTGATGGGGCCGGACTGCGTGCACTCGAAGTCGTCCGCCAGGACGAACGGGTCGACCGCGTTGACGTCGATGCCCGTCGTCGAGAGGTCCGGGTACTGGATCCACTTGTAGTATGCCTGATCCTCCTCGATGCGTATCTCGTAGTCCTCGACCTCACCGTGCGCGACGGGGCCGTAGTACGGCACCCCACCCGCCACCGTGCTGAGTCGGAACCGTGCGAACGTCACACCCGGCGCCGCACCTATCGGCACGACGAAGCCAAGTGGGTTGAGTCCTGCCGCGATCGGTAGGCCGGTGAAGATCTGGTCTCCAGGCTCCGCCCAGCTGCCGTCGCCGCCGAAGTCGATCCACGCGTCGAGCACGCCGCCCAGCGACGCGGTCACGTCGACACTCGCACCCACGCCCGGCGTGAGGGCGGTCGTGAAGACCACACCGTCCTCGTCGCCGATCCCCGCCAGGTCGTCACCCGTCGCCGTCGCGTTGGGCTGTCCGTCGAGCTCGGCGTCGATCGCCGCGCCCAGGAAGAAGCCGGGCAGGATCGAGTGG
>JALGVU010000201.1 GCA_025774545.1 bacterium
GGCGAAGATGAAGCGGTCCTTCATGTAGAGGCCGAAGCGATAGGGGAAGTCGCTCCCCGTCACGACCCTGACGACGCCCGGGACATCCTCGGCCGCGGACGTGTCGATCTCCGCGATGAGCGCGTGCGCGTGTGGGCTCTCGACGATCTCGGCGTAGAGGAGATCGGGCCCGAAGTCGATGTCGTCGACGAAGGTCGCCGCGCCCGTCACCTTCTCGAGGCCGTCGATGCGGGTCTCGGAGCGGCCGACGTGCTTGAGCTCGGGCATGGCCTACTCCTCTCCCTTCGCGGTCAGGTCGATCACCGCATCGATGATCGGTTCGTACCCGGTGCACCGGCAGAGGTTCCCCGAGATCGCTTCCTTCACGTCGTCCCGGGAGGGGTGCGGGCGCTTTGCCAGGAGCTCCGAGACCGCGAGCACGACGCCCGGCGCGCAGAAGCCGCACTGGAACGCGTTGTGCTCGATGAACGCCCGCTGGAGCTCGTTCGGCCCGTCCTTCGAGAGCCCCTCGACCGTGATGATCCCCCGGCCGTCCGCCTCGATCGCGAGGACGAGGCAGCTCCGGACGCTCTTCCCGTCGAGAAGAACGGTGCACGATCCGCAATCGCCGCGCTCGCAGCCGACCTTCGGGCTCTTGATGCCGATCTTCCCGCGAAGCACCTCGAGGAGCGTGTCGGACGGCTCGACGTCGACGTCCCACTCCTCGCCGTTCACGTTGAGTCGGATCGTTTTCTTCATCTCGTCTCCCAGACACGTCCCGCGCGGGTGCTCGGCCGTCCCCGATGACACGAGCGGGCGCGCCCCGGGACGCATGCCAGCAGGATCAGCATCTAGACGAACCTCGTCCCGTACTCGGGCCCGCTCCCCGCCAGTCGCGCGGCGGCGGCGCGGAGCCCCCGTTCGAACATCACGGGGAGCATGTGCTCCCGGTACTCCTTGCTCGCGCGCACGTCCGAGATCGGCGACGTCTCCTGACGGATGAGCCGCTTCGCCTTCTCGATCAGCGAGTCGCCGAGGCTCTTCCAGGACAGGAGCGCCTCGATCTTGGGCGCGCGGACCGGCGTCGCAGCGACGGCGCCGAACGCGACGCGGTACCGATCGCGAGGAAGCGCCAAGATCGCCACGCTCGCCTGCGCGAGATCCTCGCCGCGGTAGCGTCCGAGCTTGACGTACGCGCCGGCGTGACCGTCTTCGGGCAGCGGGATCGCGATTCGGGTGACGATCTCGCCTACTTCGAGCGCCGTCGTCTTGTTCCCGACGAACCACTCGGTCGCGGGGATCGCCCGCCCGCCGCTCGGTCCCTTCACGAGAATCACGGCCTCGTACACGAGGAGCACGGGGCCGCTGTCGCAGCACGGCACGGCGGAGCAGATGTTGCCCACCATCGTGGCCCGGTTCCTTATCCCCACCGAGGCCACCGTGCGCGCCATCTCGTAGACGAGCGGGAAGTCGATGCGGACGGTCTCGGATTCGATGAGATCTGTGAACGTCACGCACGCTCCCACCGTGAGGGCGTTCCCCTCGAGGCCCAGCTCGCCCAAGCCCTCGATTCCCTTGATGTCGACGAGGAGATCGGGCGCGACCAGGTCGTCCCGAAGCCACCCGACGAGATCGGTTCCGCCCGCGAGGACGCGCGCGCCGTCCCCGCACTCGGCGAGGACGCGGACGGCCTCGTCGAGTGTCGTCGGCTTCACGTACTCGAACTCGTGCGCGATCGGCATGGTCTGCTCCGGAGAAACGGGAACGCGCGCGGCGAAGCGCGCTACTCGGCTTTCTTCAGCGGGTCCGGGAGCTCGTAGCTGACACCGTAGAGGATCGCCGCCAGGTTCCTCGCGACTGTGAAGGTCGAGGGAAGGTGGTCCTCGCTGAGGTCCTTGACGTTCGAGAGCACGGCCACGAACCGGTCATCCTGAGTGTAGCTGTGAGTGCTGCACAGGAAGCCGTTGATGCTTCCACCGCCGCGGAAGACGTCCTCCTCGTGGCGGCTCGAACCGAGTCGCTCGCGCTGCGCGTCGAAGGAGAACACGGACTCCATGAGTTCCGGCGATGCGAGGAGACCTTCGCGGAGCGCCTTGTCCCACAGGAAGAGGTCGCGGACCGTAGAGAGAAGGTGTCCGGCCCCGAAGACGAACGACATGTCGAGATAGGGAGCGTTGATCACGCCGAGTTCCGGGTCGTAGTGGTAGCCGGACGCCCGCCGCTCGATGATCGGCCGGTTCAGGTCGAGGATCGTGCCGGTCATCCCGGCGGGCTCACAGATCCTCTCCTCCAGGAGTTCGGCGTAGCTCTGCCCGCTCGCCTCTTCGAGGATGAGGCCGAGAAGGAAGTACCCGAAGTTCGAGTATCCGCTCCTCTGTCCGGGTTCGAACTGGAGATCGTAGCCCTCGATGTGGCGGCGGAGCTTCTCCTTCGTCCAGGTGTGGCGTTCGATGTCGTCGAGGTCCCTGACGGCGTTCTCGCTGACGATCCCGGAGCTGTGGGTCAGAAGCTGCCCCACCGTTATCCTGTCGCCCCCGGGCCCGGCGTAGTCGGGCAGGTACTCTCTGATGGTGCCGTCCAGCTTCAGGACCCCCTCGTCGTAGAGCTGGAGCGCGAGGACCATCGTGAATCGCTTCGAGAGAGATGCGATCCTGAAACGCGTGTCCACGGTGTTCGGGACCATCCACTCACGATCCGCGTAGCCGAAGGCACCCTCGAACAGGACCTCTCCCCCTTCGGCAACGAGGACGGTACCGCTGAAGAGACCGTTCTCCTCGTAGCGATTCATGACCTGCTCGATCGCTTCGACCCTGTCACCCGGCGGCTCCGCGGTCGCACAGCTCGCCAGTATGACGACGATCACGAGTCCGGCGAGTCTCATCGCGGAACGCCGCTCGGTGGTGTCGGTGCGTCTGTTCCTGCGCTCCGTCACCCTGTTCGCTCCTCTGCCACGGTTTCTGGCAACCACGCCGTTGCCTCGCTGTCGATCGTCGTCGCCACAGCGGCCATCTCGCACGTCCCCTACTTCGGCGGGAGCATCGCGACGATTCTACACATCGAGGACTCGAGTTCAATGCCCCGAAGCGGGAAGCACCCGATCCAGCAGCGCTCGTTCTTGAGCTTGTCGATCTCGCCGCCTAGGTTCTCAGCGTGGACGAGCCTCTTCGGGAAGAGCTTGAGGTGCATCACCTGGTAGTAGGTCTGCTGCGGGAACATCTCGTCCCAGCGCTTCCCGTAGTCCTTGACGAGCTTGGCCTCGGCCTTCTCGAAGAGCCCGGGGTGCCAGTCCCTGATGATCGTGTTCATCGGGTGATCGGCGCTTCCGCAATCGACGCCGATCCACTTGAGCTTCATTCTGAGCGCCCACTTGTGGAACTCGGGATCGGGCCCCGGGTGCTTCACGAAGTAGCGGATCTCGTCGGAGCCCTTCTGGTCCCACGCGTACCGGTGGTAGCCAGTGTTGATGATGAGGATGTCGCCCTGCCTCACGTCGACGCGGCTCGTGATCATCTCGGGCGAGTAGAGGCCGTAGTCCTCGACGTCGTCCGCGATGTTGACGATCACGCCGGGACCGATCCACTCGGGAAGCGGAACCTGTCCGATCGCGCGCCCGCTCGCGTGGAAGTGGATCTCGCCGTCCATGTGCGTGCCGACGTGGTTGCTCGTCGTCATGATCTGCCCGTTCGCGCCCTGCCCCATGTGCGCGCCGGCGATCCGCTTGAAGTACTGGAGCCCCATCGGCATGTAGCTCGGCCACGGCGGGGTGTGGATGCTGAGGCGCTGCGTGAGGTCGTAGACCCGCACCTCGTCCATGAACTTCAGGAACTTCTCGGTGGTCATGGCGGTTCTCCGGTCGCGGTTGTGGTTCTTCGGCGGATCACAGCTGCGGACGCCTCCATCGGGCGCACGGGCAACGGAGCACTCGCGGCTCTCGAGCAAGCAGGGAGAGGTGCGTGGAGTATCGGAGCGGGGAATCGGAGCGGACGACCGTGCAGCTTCGCGAGGACGACGCTCCCGCCCCGACGGGCGGGAACGCCGTCCCTGTCCGATCTACACGCGATGCCGCGCCGCTCCTAGCCCTTGCCGCGCGGATCGCCGCCGTGGCTGTCCTTCTTGGCGATCTTCCCGTCCATGTTGTGAATGACGAGCTCGGTCTTCCTCTTCTTGCTGATCGCCCTGGCCTTCTTCACGGCCGCAAGCTTGGTCTTCGCGTGTCCGAGCGGTGCCTTCTGCCCGGACGCCTTGATGTCCCACCAGGCCTTCTTCTTGTTGTAGGTCACGTGGGTGCTCTTCGCCGCCATTGTGTCCTCCTTCCGCGGGGCCCTCGAGCGCCTGCGCCCATTCGCAAGCCCCGACGATGATGCATGCCTCCGCCTAACTGCGCTGGCTCAAGACTCTGGCCAGCCCCTCGAACGCCTTCGGGAACGGCTCGAGCGAGGCCGAGAGCACGCCGGCCCCGACCTGCCCGACACCCGGCTCCCTGTGCGCGACGCCCGTGTCGATGAACGGCAGGATGTTCTTCTCGATCACCTTCACTACGTCGATCCCCGTCGGTGTCCCGCGGAAGTCGAGGTACGGGATCTGGTAGACGTTGTTCTCGGCCGCGGTGATCTCGTACATCCGCCGCGTGTACGCGATCGCGTCCGCCGTGCTCCCGCCCACGAACTGAACGATGGCGGGAGACGCCGCGATCGCGAAGCCCCCGAGCCCGTTCGTCTCGGTGATCGAGCTGTCCCCGATGTCGGGGTTCGCGTCCTCCTTCGTGAAGCCCGGGAAGAAGAGCGCGTCGGGGACGTCGGCGGGACCAGTGAACCACTCGCCGCCCGTTCCCGCAAGCTGAATCCCGAAGTCGGTGCCGTTCCTGGTCATCGCGACGACGACGCTGCTGCCGGGGTCGGCGTCGCTGCAGCTCTTGACGACCGCCGGGGCGATCGCGCGGTAGAAGAGCGAGGTCGCGGCTCGGTTCCTGTTGTGAACCTCGTCGCCCATGTGGAGCGCCTGGGCGATCAGGTTCTTGAGATCGAACGGGCCCGCCGCGCCGACGGCGCACCGGAGCCCCGGGTAGAGGATCTCCTCCATCCACCGAAGCTTCGCGACGACCTCGTCGCTGAAGGCGCCGTACCGGAGGACCTTGCCGAGCCCCTCGTTCATCGTGCAGTAGGCGCTGTTGCCGAACTCCTCGTTTCGGAGGACGAAGACCGGCATCCGGGGCGTGACGATGCCCGCCATCGGCCCGACCGTCGCGTGCTCGTGGCACGGCGCGAACTCGATCTCGCCCGACGC
>JALGVU010000505.1 GCA_025774545.1 bacterium
GGGGCGGCCGACGGGCACTTCAAGCTCCTCCGGGGTGCGGACGGTGAAGAGCTCTGGGGCGTCTCCCCGTGGGGCGGCGTCAGCGGCGGATGCGGCTACGGCGATTTCTGCGTCAACGTGTGCCGCGATCTGAACGGGGACGGACGGGACGAGGCGCTCCTCGGGACGTCGTGGGGAGGACGCACCGCCTACGCGATTCTGGCCGACGAGGACGGCGCCGTCTTCTGGGACTTCGACACGTACGTCGACGACCCGCCGTCCGGCTGGGTCTACAGCGTCGACTGGATCCGCGACGTCACCGACGACGACGTTCCCGAGATCATCATCGGATGCGGGAGCTACAACGACAAGGCGTACTGCCTGAGCGGCGCCGACGGGTCGATCGTCTGGCGCTACCAGGCGCCCGATGCCGTCTACCAGGTCGCACCGATCGAGGACGTCAACGGGAACGGTACGCAGGACGTGCTCGTCGCGACGGGCGACAACGCCTACCACACGTACTGCATCGACGGCGGCAGCACCGGGTACGCAACGCCGATCTGGACCTACGAGACCGGCTCCTACAGATCGTGCTACACCGTGACGAGCATCCGCGACGTGAACGACGACGGCGTCGCAGACGCCGTCGTGGGCGTCTGGGACTACGCGCTGACCGTCGTCTGCGTGAGCGGCGCCGACGGGACGCAGATCTGGGCCGCTCCTCTCAGTACGTACGCGATGCGGGTCGTGGCGACCGACGATCTTGATGATGACGGCCGGCAGGAGATCCTCGTCGCGTCGTGGGACAACGCGATCATCTGCCTGAGCGGACGGACGGGCGACGTCTTCTGGAGCGTTCCGACCAACGGCAGCATCAATGGCGGCGACGTCTGGGCGATCGACGCGATGAAGGACGTCGACGACTACAAGGCCTACTGCGTGAGCGGACACACGGGCGAGCTTCTCTGGGACTACACGGTCGGGAACCGCGTCTACACGGTCCGCGGCATCGGCGACGTGAATATGGACGGACTCCCTGACGCGGTCGTCGGGACGCAGTACATGGGCGGGGGCGGCGGCAAGGTCTTCTGCCTCGACGCCTCCGGCGACGACACGGCGGTGCCGCCGATCGAGAACGTGGCGCTGCGCGTCGCGGGCGCGTCGGTCGTGGTATCTTGGAGCTTCGACGACTCGGCCGATCTTGCCGGCTTCAACGCGTACCGGATGGCGGTCGACGATCGGCCGTCCCGCGAGTTTGGCGAGAGGTGGCAGGACCGCTACGGGTCGATGCAGGAGGCGCTCGCGGCCCGGGCGGGGATCGGTTCCAGGAACGACCTCGTGAAGCTCAACGAGACGCTCGTCCAGGGCGGGGAGTATGTGGACTGGAGCGTCGTCGACGGTGCGCGGTACGCCTACATGGTTGGGGCCGTCGATCGGGGCGGCGACGAGACGCTCGCGGGGCCGGTCACGATCCTGGCCGACCTTAGGTCCGCCGCGATCGGGCTCGCGCCCGCGAGCCCGAATCCCTTCACCCTGGCGTCGACGCTCCGGTTCGCGGCACCCCCCGACACGCGCGTCGAGCTTGCGATCTACGATCCCGCGGGAAGGCTCGTGCGGACACTCCTCGCGAAGACGCGCCCCGACGGGACGGGCGTGGCCGTGTGGGACGGACTCAACGAGAACGGCGTCGGGGTCGCGTCGGGCGTCTACCTTGCCCGCATGGACGCGGGGGCCCAGTCGTTTGCGCGGAAGGTCGTCGTGATTCGCTAGCGCCCCGAGCAGACCCCGCGCTGCCGGCGCACGCGGCGCCCCGCGGGTCCCGGCGAGTGTTGATCCCGATCGACACAAGAACGAAGCGGCCACCCATCTCGGGTGGCCGCCTCGTATTCGCGCTGGGCGCTGCCTGACTCCCGCGCTCGTCGGTACTGTGGGTCGGTCAACGGTGCGCGGCGATCGGCGCTCCGTGCGGGCGCGCTGAGCCGCGCTCTCGTGCGGCCCACCACGAGCAGTCTACTCGCTCCCGTAGAGCCCCTTGATGGCCGTCCAGGAGACGTCCTCGACCGGACTCACGGCGCAGTCGCCCTGAATCGCGGGCTTCCCGACGCCGCCGTGGTACCAGACGCAGTAGATCCACGAGCCTGCCGGCTCCTCGCAGTCGAGGATCAGCCTCGGGTGATCGGGGTGGTCCTCGATC
>JALGVU010000202.1 GCA_025774545.1 bacterium
TGATGCTCGCGGTGGGGCTCCTGCTCGCGCTCGCCCCGGGCGCTGCCGCGCTCGAGGTCTGGAACAGCGTGGTCGTGAACGAGGTCCACTACTACATGCCGGGCTTCGACGCGCACAACGAGTACATCGAGATCGCGAACCGCGGCGGAACGGTCGCTTTCCTCGACGGGGCGGTCATTACCGACGAGGGGGACGATGGCATGCCCGAGGCGGTCTTCCGCTTCCCCGGACACCGGGGCGGCTTCGAGCGTCCGATCTGGCCGGGCGAGATCGTCCTCATCGCTGTCGACGCGGTGCCCGGCGAGATCGAACCCGACCTCTCGCACGCCGATTGGGAGTTCGTGCACCCCGGAGACGACAACGACAACCCCGACGTGCCGAATCTCATCCACTGCGCAGGTGCAGACGTCGACATCGCCCTCGCGAACGGGGGCGACGGGATCCTCATCGCGACGGGGGAGGACACGACGGCGGCGGTCGACTGCTGGACGGTCGTCGACGGCGTCAATTGGGGCGGCGTCCCCGACCCCGTGCCCATCTCGTGGCTGACGTGCGCCGACCCGGCGTTCGCGTCCGGGTGTCCTCAGGGGAACTCGATCGGTCGGTGTCCCGGCGCCAGCGACGGGAACGAGTCGAGCGCCGACGACTGGTTCATGATGATCCCGTCACCCAAGGCAGAGAACATGCCGTCGTGGCCTTCAGACTGCTGGACGTCGGTGCAGGGCACGGCCGTGAGCTGGGGCGTGATCAAGGGGCTCTATCGCTGATCCGTCTCGACCGTGGCTCGTGGCGGCCCGGAGGTCCCGGCCGAGTGCCGGGCGTCCGGGCCGCCGTTCATCTTGGCTCCGGGGGCCGCTGCCCATCCGGGCATCCGAGGGCCGCTGCTTGTCCGGGCCTCCGGTCGCCGGTGCTCGCATGGGCCCCCCGCTCGTCTGGGCACCCTGAGCCGGTGGCGCTCTGCGGTCCGACCACCGGTTGATTCCCCGGGGCCCCCGCGGTAGAATACTGGGACTCGGGCAGTTTCGGCTCCTTGAGGGAGGGACGGCTTGATCGTCGGCCTGGGCTGCGGAATCGTCGACATCGAGGCATTCCGGGCGAGGCTCACCGACGGGCTCGTCCGAGAGGTCTTCGTGGCGGACGAGGCCGCCTACGCCCGAACGCAGGCGCGTTCCTGGGAGAGCTTCGCGGCGCGGCTGGCCGCCAAGCACGCGACCATGAAGGCGCTCCGCGTCGGTCTCGCGCATGGGCTCCGGTGGACCGACGTCGAGATCGTTCGGGGGGCGTCCGGGGAACTCAGCCTCCGCCTCGCGGGGCGGGCGCACGAGATCGCCGGGGAGCGGGGCGTCGAATCATCGCGCGTTTCGGTCTCCCACACGCGGGGGAGCGCGATCGCAATGGTCGTGCTCGAGGGCCGACCGCGCGGGACGGCGCGGGAGGACGCGGGTGCGCCACCGGACACGGGCGCCGCCGGCGACGGAGGGTGAGGGCCACGCTGGGCTCCTCCACTGGAGGGACCGTGCACACTGAGAAGGAGGAGGTCTTGAGCAACATCGGATCCTACGAGAAGCGGTGCGATGGCTTCGATTGGGGCGTGTCGAAGGAGATCCTCTCCTGGAAGGACGGCGAACTCCTCAACATCGGGGCGATCTGCTCCGACCGCGTCTGCGCGCGAGGCTGGGGCGACAAGCCTGCGCTCGTCTGGGAGGGGTTCGGCGACAAGAAGAGGACCTACACGTTCGATGACCTGAAGCTTCACTCGAACGGCTTCGCGAAGCTCCTCGTCGACATCGGGATCGAGCCGGGCGACCGCGTGTGCGTCTTCATGGACAGGATCCCGAGCCTCTACTTCTCGTTCCTCGGCATCCTCAAGATGGGCGGCGTCGCGCAGCCGCTCTTCTGCGCGTTCGGCGACGAGTCGCTCGAGGTCCGTCTCGCGAGCGCCGGGACGCGGGCGATCCTCACGACCCAGAAGCACGTCAAGAAGGTCAGGAAGATCAAGGACAGGCTCCCCGCGCTCGAGCACGTGATCGTCGTCGAGGGCGACCGATCCAAGCTCAAGGACGGCGAGGGTTTCTTCCACGTGGAGTCGGCCGATCGCGTCGAGGAGTTCGACGTCTTCCCGGCGGATCCCGAGACGCCCTCGGTGCTGCACTACACCTCGGGCACGACCGGTCAGCCGAAGGGCGCGCAGCACGTGCACGATTCGATATGGGGCCAGGCGCTCACGACGTCGTGGGTGCTCGACCTCCGGGACGACGACGTCTACTGGTGCACCGCCGACCCGGGCTGGGTCACGGGCACGAGCTACGGCATCATCGGCCCGTGGTCGCTCGGCGTCACGCAGTGCGTTCTCGACTCGGGTTTCACGTCGGCGCGCTGGTACCAGTTCATCCAGGACCACCGCGTCACGGTCTGGTACTCCGCACCGACGGCGATCCGGTCGCTCATGCGCGACGGCGAGGAGCTGGCAGGGAAGTACGATCTCAAGTCGCTCAGGCACCTCGCGTCGGTCGGAGAGCCGCTGAACGCGGAGGCCGTCGTCTGGAGCGAAAGGGCGTACGGGCTTCCCTTCCACGACACGTTCTGGCAGACGGAGACGGGCTCGATCATGATCGCGAACTACCCCGGGATGGAGATCAGGCCCGGCTCGATGGGGAGGCCGTTCCCGGGGATCGAGGCGGGCCTTCTCGATCTCAAGACGCACGAAGAGCTCACGGAGCCTGGCAAGGTGGGGCTCATCGCATTCCGCCCGGGGTGGCCCTCGATGTTCCGCGCGTACCGAGGTGAGCCCGAGAAGTACCGCGGCAGGTTCGTGGGAGCCCGCGCGGACGCGACGCCCGACGAGCTTCGGACGGACACCGGCCTCTGGTACGTCTCCGGCGACCGGTCGAGCATCGACCAGGACGGCTACTACTGGTTCGTCGGACGGGACGACGACGTGATCAACACGGGTGGACATCTCGTCGGCCCGTTCGAGATCGAGTCCGCGCTCGTCGAGCACGAGGCGATCGCGGAGGCGGCGGCGATCGGGAAGCCGGACGAGGTCAACATGGAGGTCGTCAAGGTCTTCGTGACGCTGAACGCGGGGTACGAGCCCTCCGGGGACCTGGAACTCGCCATCATGAACTTCATCAGGAAGCGGCTCTCGCCCCTCGCGATGCCTCAGGAGATCGAGTACGTGGAGAAGCTCCCGAAGACGCGCTCGGGGAAGATCCTGAGACGCTACCTGCGCGCGCTCGAGTGGGGCGAGGACGTGGGCGATCTCTCCACGCTCGAGGACGACTAGGCCGGGCGCGGGCGGCGTCCGGGCGAGATCGGACGCCGGATCAGCGTCCGAGACGGGACGCGACGACCGACGGGCATCAGGGCCGACGGGCGTTGCGGACGACGGGGCTTGAGGGCCCCTCGCAAACCGAGAAGGAAGGGTACCTCATGGACGAGATGAAGGATGCGATCCTCGAGTACGTGGCCGACGAGTACATCGACGAGGATGACGAGATCGAACTGACGGCCGACACGGCGCTCATCTCCTCCGGGATCGTCGACAGCTTCTCCATGGTGTCGCTCAGGGCGTTCCTCGAGAAGAAGTACGACGTGAGGCTGCCGGACGGTGAAGCCACGCCCGACGCGTTCGACACCGTGAACTCCATCATCGCGCTCGTGCAGAAACACCTGGGCTGATCGACCCCACGAGGAGCACTACGGAATGGCATACTCAGAGAAAACGCGCCAGGTGTTCGCCGGCGAGATCGAGGAGATCAGAGGCAAGGGCCTGTACAAGGAGAAGCGGTTCATCTGGTCGCCCCAGGGCGCCGAGATCGAGGTCGAGTTCCCTGAGGGCGCGTCGCGCGAGAAGGTGCTGAACTTCTGCGCCAACAACTACCTCGGGCTTTCGAGCCACCCCGACGTGCTCAAGGCCGCTCACGACGGCCTGGAGTCGCGCGGCTACGGGATGAGCTCCGTGCGATTCATCTGCGGGACTCAGGACATTCACAGGGAGCTCCAGGACAAGGTGTCGGCGTTCCTCGGAATGGAGGACACGCTGCTCTTCCCGTCGTGCATGGACGCGAACGCCGGCGTCTTCGAGGCCGTCCTCGGGACCGACGACGTGATCATCGCCGACCGGCTCATCCACGCCTCGCTGGTCGACGGCATCCGGCTGTGCCAGGCTGCGTACGACACCTTCAAGCACATGGACATGAAGCATCTCCGGAAGAAGCTCGAGCTCCATCGGGACAAGCGGAGCATGATGGTCGTCACCGACGGCGTCTTCTCGATGGACGGCGACCTGGCGCCTCTCGACGAGATGTGCGACCTCTGCGACGAGTACGGCGCGATGCTCCTGGTCGACGACTCGCACGGGACGGGCTTCATCGGGAAGACGGGGAGGGGAGCGCACGAGCACTTCGGCGTGATCGACCGCGTCGACGTCATCACGACGACGTTCGGCAAGGCGCTCGGCGGCGCGTCGGGCGGATGCGTCTCGGGGCGTCGCGAGCTGATCGAGCTCTGTCGCCAGAAGGCGCGGCCCTACCTCTTCTCGAACTCGCTGTCGCCGGTCATCGTGAGCGCGACGATCAGTGTGGTCGATCTCCTCACGAAGACGACCGAGCGCAGGGACAAGCTCGAGTCGAACACGAAGTACTTCCGCGAGAAGATCACCGAGGCCGGGCTGAACGTGCGCGAGGGCGTGACGCCCATCGTCCCCGTCATGCTGTACAACGCGAAGCTCGCGAACGACATGTCGCGCGACATGTACGCGGAGGGCATCTACGTCATCGGCTTCTTCTTCCCGGTCGTTCCGGCCGGAGCGGCGCGAATCCGCGTGCAGCTCTCGGCGGCGCACGAGGTGGAGCACATAGGACCGAGAGAGGCGGCACGGCGGAGAGAGGGCAGCAGGCGAACCGGGGCCGCGCGATGCGCGGCCCCGGCGTCGTCTCGTCGATCGGTCCGCGAACCGGATGACCGCGGTCGCGCCCGCGCGGGCCGAGCCTAGGCCGGCTGCCCGCGGTAGAGGTTGCCTTCGGCGTGGCGCTTCCGGAGCCTCGCGAGCATGTCCTCGGTCATGGCATCCAGGCCGAAGCTCGGTGACCAGTCCCACTCCTCGCGCGCAGCGGTGTCGTCGATCGACGAGGGCCACGAGTCCGCGATCGCCTGGCGGTAGTCGGGTTCGTACGTGACCTCGAAGTCCGGAACGCGCTTCGTGATGGAGGCGGCCAGCTCGCCCGCGGAGAAACTCATGGAGCCGAGGTTGAAATCCCCGTGATGCACGAGCCCGTCGAAGTCGGCCTGCATGAGGTCGATTGTGCCCTTGATGCAATCGGGCATGTACATCATCGGGAGCCTCGTGCCCTCGCTGACGAAGCACGTGTAGCGACCGTCTTCGATCGCCTTGTAGTAGATCTTGACCGCGTAGTCGGTCGT
>JALGVU010000203.1 GCA_025774545.1 bacterium
CGCGCGCCGCTGGCCCGGTCCTCCTGACCCCGCGGCCGGGTCGGCTCGCAGCAGTCGCCCGCTCAGGGCGTCATCGGTACAGCGCCTTCAGCTTCCCCCAGGTGGTTGCCCTCACGGCGGTGGGGCCGCAGCCGACGCCTCGAGCCCCGATGAGAACGCCGCACTCGTTGCCGTCGGGCGCGCACGGTGAATCGAGCCGGATCGAGTACGGGAGGTCTGGATGCTGTTCCCCGCAGAAGAACGGATCGGTGGAGATGTTGCCCTCGAGCAGGTTCTGTCCCTCGACACACCCGACCCAGTCCCCACCCTCGTTGCGGTAGACGTTCGAGCATGAGAACGTCACGCCACCGTCGACCGAGCACGACGCGGCCGCGCCGCCCAGACCGAAGACGATGAGCGACCGGTCGACATCGACGTCGCCCTTCGTTGTGTGCACGGCGCTTCCCTGCATCGCGTCGTTGCCGACCATCGTGCAGCCGGTGAGCTCGGCCGATTCGCCGTGGTAGACCCTCAAGGCACCGCCGATGTAGGATGCGCTGTTCCCGACGAAGAGACATCCGTCGACGGTCAGATGGGACCTGACGACGTGCAGTGCCCCGCCGCTCCCACCGGCCACGTTCATGATGAACTCGCAGCCGACAAGATTCAGGATCGCACCGCCGTCCGTGTAGAGACAGCATCCGCCGCCGAGCTCGGCCGCCTCGTTGCCTTCGAAGACGCAATCCTCGAACGACGGAGCGCACTGGTCGCCCAATCCCATGGTGCTGTAGACGCCACCCCCGTGGTTCAGGGCCCAGTTCCGAACGAACGCGCACCGGCGGAAGACCGGCGTTCCCGAGGTTCCGCAGTGGACCCCGCCGCCGTTCCTCGTGGAGTCGTTCTCGAGGAAGACGCACTCGACGACCTTGGGGCCGTCGAGCGAGTTGGGGCAGTAGAGCCCGCCACCGAGGTGGGCCTGTCTCTCGTGTCCGCGGTAGGTCGCAAGCCCGCCCGTGAGCGTGAGGCCTGAGAGGATGGTCTCCTTGTCGCCGCCCTGACACAGCATGACGCGGCCCTGCTCCAAAGCGTCGATGGTGACGCAGTCGGCGGAGCCCGTGACGCTCCGCAGGCACACTCCCGGGCGCATCGTGATGTCGTGCTCGTAGTAGACCCCGCAGTCGACGAGCACCGTGTCACCGGCAGACGCCGCGTCGATTCCCGACTGAATCGTCGGCTCGTCGTCGGGGACGTGGATCGCCGTTGCTCCCACGATCGCAGTCGCTGCGAGCAACGCGATCGTCGTCGCGATCAGAGTGCGAAGGCCCACGTTTGCCTCCTTCCCATGCGCAACCCGCCGGACAGGTGGACACAGCCGGCCGGACGACTCCGTGCCGTCCTCCCCGGCTCACCGCCGGAAGTGCACGATGACATGCCGCTCGACCCACTGGCCCTCGACCTCAAGGTAGAACCTGTCCGTGAGCGTCCCGTCGGGAAGCACCTCGTACGTCCGTCGGTAGGGCACCGCTCCCGAGACGCTCATCTGCTGCCCATCGAGAACAACCCGTCCATCCTCGAGCCGGGCGACACCGCGACTGAGCTGCCCCCGGTTCGTGATCGATACGAAGGCCACGTCCTGCGACTGGGGATCCCAGTGGTAGAGCGTCTCGCTCGAGAAGTCGAGTCCCTCCACGTGCTTCGTCGCGCGCACGGCCTGTCCCTGGAGAGCCGGCTCCCACCGCACCACGTGTTCCAGATGAGAGTCCTCCTCGTTCGCGTAGTGCCCGATCCACGTCGGACCCACGATCGGTCGAAGGAACTCCAGCTCAACACGAAGCGAATGGGTGTACGGCACGGAGCCGAGCGACCGATCCAGCACCGTCGCGATCCCGCGCTCAGCCGACGTCGCGGACCCGACCGTCGAACCGCCCGTCGAGCCATCCATCGAGCCGGCAGGCGTGACGATCGGCCTGACGACCGGGTCAGCGACAGGCGAGATTCCCCTGGAGCGAGGCTCCGGAGGGTCGCTACCGACGCCGCGCATCTCGAGGAGATCCTCCTCGGCCCACTCCTCGGAGTGGAGTATCCCGACCCGCCCGCTCACGGAGTCATCCCGCGCTGCGCATCCCGCCAGGACAATCACCGCCAGACTGGCGAGGACCCCGACGACGATCGAACGCCCGCGCCTCGCTCTGTGCCCGATACCTCTCATCGGTTCCTCCCACCGAACTCGTTTCACGAGATCCCCGGACATGAACCCGTCGACGATCTCGGGGTGCGCGTTCGCTCTTCGGTCTCCTCAAGCACCCGCGTCCCGAGCGAGCGCCTTCTCCATGAGAACGACTTCGCGATCCGTGAACGGTCCCGCTCTCGGTCGCCTGCGCCCGGCCACCGTCATGCCCATGCGCTCGTAGAACGCGACCGCGCCGGGCGTCGTGCCGAGGCACATGGTACCGAGTCCGGCGTCCCTGATCGCAGCCTCGGCGGCACTGAGGAGCCCGGTCCCGATACCCCGACGGTGCCGCGACGGCGTCACGTAGAGCTTGGTCACCTGGTTGCCCGCGACGGAGGTCATGCCGACCACCTCTCCGTCCTCGCGGGCCACGAGATAGAGCTGCTCCTGCGATTCTCTCCGCACGGTCTCGGGCGAGCCTCGTGCTTTCAGCAGGAACCCCACCTGCTCAGGAGTGTATCCCTCGCGCGGAGCGAGCCATCGATAGCAGGCACAGAGTACGTCGCTCACGGCATCGGTCTCTGCTTCGTCCATCACTCCGATTCTCATCGCGCTCCCGGGGCGCCAGGTCAGAAGGCCCCGCCGTCGCGGCGGATCTGCCACGCCACCTTGTCTCCCACGATCATCGCGTGGAGCACATCTGCGACGCCGGACGGATCGAGCCCGGTCGTGTCGATCTGAACCGAGTCGAGGACCCTCGTCTCCTCAAGCCGCTTGAGCGGCAGGTCGCTGGCGACCTCGCCTGCGTGCGTCTCGCGCCATCGCTCGAGGAGCGTCGCCTCGTCGCAGGTCAGCGTGAAGAGACCGGCGGCGAACTCCGGCCCATCGATCCCTTCGATGATCCGGTCGACGATCGCCCGGCGGTGAAGCACCCACGACAGGACGACGTGGGGGAATCCTGCCGAGAGGAAGTTACCGAGCACCGAGACGATGTTCCGCTCCGCGACGCGCACGCTCTCGCGATCCACGCGGAAGGGGTGAATCCGCCACACGTCGTCCCCATCAAGCCAGGCGCAATCGCCCAGTCTCGTGACGAGGCGCGAGGCAACCTCGGTCTTGCCGACACCTGGTGCGCCGGAGAGGAGTATCAACTTCGGGTACATGCCCGCGGCCTCCTGTCCGCACCGGACGGGCACACACCGTGTGCGGGCGCGCCCCGCGCGTGTCTGATCACGGCCCTACTCCACGCGCTCGATCTTGAAGAGCACCGGCCGGAACCAGTCGGTGCACCCCGCGATCTCGACACCGCCCCGTCGCATCCCCGGCATCTCTCCGCCGGACGCCACACGCGCTATCACGTGCCTGATGTCGGCCCAGGCCCACGAGCAGAAGCCGTCGGGAGGACGGAAGAGCTTCTCCACGAGGAACTCCTGCCCGTCCGAGAAGGACTCGCAGGGCTTCATGTCGGCGTAGGTGCTGTCGAGGAACTCAACGATCAGCTCCTGATCGAGCGATCGCCTCAGCACGGTGACTCTGCATTTGGACAGCACGAGCTTCCGTCCTCCTCCCCAGGGCGAGCGGCCCCTCACTTCTGAATCAGCTCGAGGAGGTTCCCGTCCGGATCCTGGAATCCCACGAACCTGCCCTCTGGGACCTTGTTGACCTCGGAAAAGAACCGCACGCCCTTCGCCCCGAGGTCCGCGCGGTCCCGATCAATGTCGTCGCTCAGAAGGCAGAGGGAGGTGCCGGACGCACTGCCGTACTCCCCGTCGTTGGTCCTGGGCTGCGCCCCGGACATGATGATCAGCGTCGTCCCCGATACGTCGAAGATCAGCCAGCGGTCGGTCTCCTCGACGAGATCGAGACCGAGGAGCTCCGCGTAGAACCGCTTCGAAGCGCCCAGATCGGAGACGAACGTCTGGACCTCCGCAAACACGAGATCCACTCGCGTCACCTCCTCTCACTGACAGGGCGCGGCCAGCTCGCCGGCCGTCCGCACCCATCTCGTATTGTCGGCGATCCTCTCGACCGTTCCGTTGGGCGCGGCCGGGGCTCAATCACGGGCCGATCAGAAGCCGAGGGCCTCCGCCAGCTCGCGGGCCGCCCGGACGATGTCCGCCCGTCGGCGCTCGTCCTCCTCGTGTCCCAGCTCCCACGACTCGATCAGCTCCTGCCCGTAGAGATCGAGCGTACCGAGCGACCTCGGTGCGTCGGCGAACTCCGCACGATGCGCCAGACTCCAGACAGCCACGCAGCCGCGGAGCGGGTCAGTCTGCCCCTCCCCGACCCCCGCGGCAACGAGACCGCACAACTGCAGCCGAAGATCGCCGGACAGCGCCAGGCGATCGCGGAGCCAACCAGCCTCCGCGACGAGGCGGGCAGCAAGCACTCCCCGCATGTGCCGGTCGTGCAGGAGATCGACGCTCTGCTCGGCGAGCACCTCGCGGAACAGACCGTGCGCCTCATCGTGCTCGGCCGCAGTGAGCCCCGCGAGCAGGACGAGCGGCCGCGAGTCGAGCCCCTCCTCGAGCTTCGCCACCGCCCAGTCGACCAGGGCCGCGGGGGAAGTGCGTTCCCAATCGAGCTGCAGCACGAGCTCGGCCAACGTGTGGATGCTCGGCGCCCGCTCCGCGGCCACGTGTGCCGGCGGATGCTCCGTCGCCGCCGTGAGCTTGCGCGCGGCCGCCCGATCGTGCGCGT
>JALGVU010000204.1 GCA_025774545.1 bacterium
GGGTAGGGAGGAGCCGGGAACGAGCTACAGGATCGGCATCGTCCGCGACGGCGCCGAGAAGGAGATCACACTCACGCTCGACGAGCTCTTCTAGCCGCACGACGAAGCGGGGGCTCCCCGTGGGGCCCCCGCCCTGAACATCGGCTCTCTTCCTTCCCGCTACTTCACCCGGAGGAGCTTGTGCGAGGCGTCGCCGGCATCGGTCACGAGACGCGCGAAGTAGACGCCGCTCGCCACTTGGGCTCCTCCCGCGTCCCTCCCGTCCCAGGAAACCTCGTGCACGCCCGGAGCCGCCGGGCCGTCGGCGAGCGTCGCGACGTGCCTGCCCGCGACGTCGTAGACCGCGAGCGCGACGCCCGTGCCCTCGTCGAGATGCTTCAGAATCCAGTGGTCAGGATCGAACGCGAGGGCCGTCGGCTCGTCGTCGACGGCGAAGAAGAAGTCCTGGCTCCACTGATCGTTCCACACGACGACGGTCGTCTCACCGGCGGCCGTCTCGAGGACGATGTCGATCGGCATCGTGAAGACGCCGGCGTCCTCCTGGACCTGATCGACGTGGAGCATGACGTTCCAGTGGTCCCCCGCGTCGCTCGCGACCCAGGCGTACTCGTAGTACGTCGCGACCCAGGCGTACTCGTAGTACGGCCGGTTCTCCCCGTAGACCCACTGCTGGAAGAACCAATCGAGGCTGCCGCCGTAGACGGTCTCGGCCGCGGCCTGAAACTCGCTCGTGACGGCGGTGCCGTACGCGTGCTCGGAGGCGTACAGGGCGAGGGTCTCGAGGATGTCGTCGCGATCGCCGAGGACGTGGCGGAGCATGTGGAGCGTCCAGGAGCCCTTCGAGTAGACCGTCCGGCTGAAGGTCGCCCACGGATCGTAGATCGGACCGTCGAAGTACCCGAAGCTGTCGTCGGCGAGCATGTAGTCCTTGTAGTACTCGAACCCGTAGAGGTCCTCGAACCACAGGGCCTCGGAGTAGACGGAGAACCCCTCGTTCAGCCAGATGTCGTCCCAGGTCCGGCACGTGACCCAGTCGCCCCACCACTGGTGCGCCAGCTCGTGAATGAGCACCCAGTCGTAGTGGTGGTCGCCCGTGATGAGGATGCGGCCGTAGCTCGTGCACGTCTGGTGCTCCATCGCGCCGCCCCACGGGAACTCCTTGTGCCCGTACTTCTCATCGATGAACGGGTACTCACCGAAGATCGACGCGAAGAAACCGATGCCGTTGGGTGTAATATCAAGGTCGATGAGCGCATCGGCGAGGTCCTCGGGGTAGACGTAGTTCGTGATGGGCATCGAATCGGAGCGCGCCGGATGATAGTAGTCGACCCAGCTCGCGTAGTTCGTGATCCCTGTGGAGACGAGGTAGGTCGTGATGGGGTAGCTCTCGTACCACGTGAACGTCTTCGTGCCGTCGCCGTTGTCGATCTCAGAGGTCAGGAGCCCCTCGCAGACGGCGACGAGATCGTCGGGAACCGTGAAGGCGATCCGCACCGAGTCGGCCTTGTCCGCGGGCGTGTCCTTGCACGGCCACCACTCGCGGGCGCCCTCGGGCTCCGAGAGGGTCGAGGCGATCGGCGCGTCCTCGTGTGTTCGGAACTGGAAGGCGTAGCCCGCCGGAACGCCGCCGTACTCGATGGTCACCTCGAACGTCTCGCCCGTGTCGACCGGCTCGTCGAGGACGATCGTGACGAGATCCTCACTGTGCGTGTACGCGAGCGAAGTCAGATTCCCTGTAACCGACGCGACGGTCATGCTGTCATAGAGATTGAGAATCACCGTCGAGAGCCCATCCACAAGACTGACGGCCCGCATCGTCACGTCGCCGCCGACGCCCTCCGAGGGGAAGTCGACCACGAGGTCGAGGTCGTAGAAGACGACGTCGAAGTCGTCCTGCGACCGTTCCGCCGCGTCACGCGGGGCGGCCAGCGTCTCCTCGAGACGCTCGAAGGCCGCCTGCTTCGGTTCCCAGAGGAACCTCGCGCGGTCGGTCGGGTTTGGGAGAGCATGGTCGGTCTCGAGCGGCGCCGCGCCGGCTGTGGCCGCGGCGAACCCGACGGCCGCCGCGACAAGGGAAGCGGCGAGCATCGCGAGCAGGCATCGTGTGCCTCTCAACATGGGGGTCCTCCTCTGGTGCCGGGGGGCATCGCAGGAGCGGGGCGGCTGGGTCGCATGATGCGTTTTGAATGCTGCTACTCTATTATATCGCAGTCAGGGGCTCTGGTCAAGGAGACCGTCACGGGGGCGGTTGCAGGAGCCCACGGCCCGACCTACAATGGGCGCGTACCCCGCTCGGCGCCCGTCGTCTCTGGAGCGGTGTCATGAAGAGCCGCAGTTTTCCACATCAGCTGGGATGGATCGTCGGTCTGACGTTCGCGGTCCTCCTCGGCTCCGCCGCCGCGCAGGCGCCCGAGACGGACGTCACGCGGGTCGTCGCGCAGGTCGAAGCCGCGCTCGGGCTCGCCGATCTCTCCGAGGAGCTCTGGCCCGGGTGGGACATCTCGAGGACCCCCTTCGCACTCCTCACCGATGACACCTGCTATCTCGTTCACCATCCTCGCCCCCCGTCGTCGTTCGACCGCGTCGGGCGCGGGCGGCGCGGACGGAAGGGTGTCCACGCGGCGTCACTCGACGAGGTCGGGATCGATCCCGCATCGGGCGAGGTGGGAAGCACACCAACGGCATTCGCGCCTTTGAGCGAGCTCTCCACCGCCCCCCTTCCGATCACATTCCGCGAGGCCTTCCGGCTGCACCAGGTGAGGAGCTGCGCAGAGGTCGCGCCCCGGGTCGAGGCCCGGGCGGGATTCCCGGCGGACGCCCGGAACCTCGCGCTCGTCAACATCGAGTGCGGACTGCTCAGGCGGGCCCTCGCGGCTGCCCCCGACTCCCTCGAACGGCTGGTGCTGGAGTTCTCGAGCGTCCGCTCGCTCAGGCGGGTCGGGATGGAGGCGTGGCAGATCGAGTACGAGGAGAGCCTCGAGCTCCACGAGGGGATCCCGGCGTACATCGCCGAGAGCGTTCGCGCCCTGGCGCGCTCGCACCTCGACGGCGACGAGGCGGATCTTCTGTCCGACGCCCTCGGATCCGCCCCCCGCATCGACGAGTGCCGTCCGGCCATCACCGACGTGAGCTGGTACCGGGGCGAGCGGTTTCTGTGGACCGGAGCGGCGGTCTGTATGCTGCTCGATCGGTATCACCCGGACTGGAAGAGCACGGTGGCCGAGGACTGCGTCGATCCCTTCTCGATCCTCTACGAACTGACGCGCCGGCACACGCCTCGCGCGTCGGAGCTGATTGCTCGCCACGGCTTCAGCGTGCTCGTCGCTGAGGCCTCCACGTTCATCGAGGAGCGGAAGAGCGAGCCGGAGAAGCTCTACGAGCGGATCACGGGAAGCCAGGAGCGGCTCCTCACGCTCAACGTCGGCCTCCTTCAGGGCGTGAGCGTCACCTACGATCCGAACACCATGGAGAAGATCGACGCGCACCGGGAGGTGCACCCGCGGCTTCTCAAGATGGAGTGCTCGGGCGGAACGCTCATCGAGCTCACCGGACGACCCGTCGCCGCGTCGATGGGCGACGGTGAGTTCGACTACCGGCAGCTCGTGGTCGAGGCTCCGGACGACATCCGCCTGACCGTCGGGGGACGCTCGCAGCAGCTTCAGCCCGGGGTCAATCACCTGGACCGGCCGTTCGTGTTGGAGGGGTCCGGCGTGCGTGTCGCAGCGTCGGCAGGCGTCGTCATAGTCGGGGAGAACGGGACCGCCGTCGTGATCCACCGATAGCCCGGGGAGGCGCTCAGCCGCGGGACCACCCGCCGTGCGCGGGCGGCAGCTCGACGGCCGGGATCCGGTTCAGCAATCGAAGAAGGCAGGTCGATCAACGACCTGCCTTCTCCTTTCGACCGGCCTGCAAGGGGGGGATGCAGAGCGGACACCGGCCCAGGGCCGGCGAGCGCGTCCGGTCGCTATCGGTAGTTCGCCTTGATCGTGCCCCAGGAGATCGCATCCACGGGGGTCGATCCGAGGCACTCGATCGTTGCGTAGATCGTGACGTTTCCGGGGAAACCATGGTCGCAAGGACTGTGCCAGCCGTCGCCCCAGTTGTTCAAGGCCGAGCATTCCTCGCAGGGACCGCCGTCCGTCACGAGGGCGGGGAGCTCGTCACACCCTCCCTCGAAGTGGATCGCGGCGAAGAACGGCTCGGTGAGCGACTCGACGTGCTCGGGGAACGGGATCGTCACCGCCCAGAGCCCCGCGGGGCTGAACGGCCCGACCGTCGCCGGGTTGGACACACAGACGGTGGCGCCGGGCCTCGGGCAATCCGGGTCGGCGCGCTCGACGCGTTCGATGGACGCGGTCACGGAGAGCGCGCACGTGTTCTCCTGCTCCCAGAAGAGGTACATCGTCACGCTGATCGGCTTCCAGCCGTTCTCGCAGGTCTGGCAGTCCGCGGGGTCGCAGTAGACCATGTAGGTCTCGTCCCCGGACATCCAGTCTGCGACCGTCCAGTAGTAGTTCGTGACGCCGGCGCGACAGAGGTTGTCGGGGTCACGCGTCTCGACCTGCCCCGACTCGTTGAGCGCGCGCGCGGCGAGCGGTTCGACCCTGCACTCCTTCGCGCCCGCGAGGCCGGCGATGAGCAGACACGCCAGTACAACGGCAAGAGCCTTCGGCGGCATGCGGGTTCCTCCTCTCGACGGGTCGTGTTCGCCCGTCTTCCGATGAACGGACACCACCACGCGCGGCGTGTTGATTTCCGCGCGTCGTGGTGGTATTCCTTGCGGCTGGCCAACGAAGTGCAGGAACTGTTCCGCTTTGATGTGTTGCATCGGGGGCCGCGGAGCCCAGGTGGCCCCTCTCCGAGGGACGTTCGATGGCGGTCCATGATCAGAACTTGACGCGGTCCCCGGGTGTCGTGGAGCTCGCGGCCACCGGGGAACTCGAGCGGAGGGCGTCTGCGGCCGAGGCGTCGCTCGCACGCTGCGCCCTCTGCCCGCGGGAGTGCGGCGTCGACCGCCTGGGCGGCGAGCGCGGCTTCTGCGGGGCGGGATCCGGGCCCCGAGTCTACCGCCACATGGCTCACCCGGGGGAGGAGCCACCGATCTCGGGGTCGCGGGGTTCGGGGACCATCTTCTTCAGCCATTGCACGATGGCGTGCGTCTACTGCCAGAACTACCGGATGAGCCGGCGCGGGGAGGGGCACGACCGGTCTCCGGCCGAGCTCGCGGACATGATGCTCGACCTCGCGGGGGCCGGTTGCCACAACGTCAACATCGTCTCCGGGACCCAGTTCCTGCCGTCGGTCTGCGCGCGCTCGTCCTCGCCGTGGGGCGAGGGCTCCGTGTCCCGCTGGTC
>JALGVU010000506.1 GCA_025774545.1 bacterium
ACGTCAGCCGCGACCGCGCGATCGACGTCGAGGCCGGCTACCGGTTCCTCGATCGGTGGACCCTGTCGGGGGCGGCGCGCCGCACGACGCGGTGGCCCGCAGCCGGCGGGCGGTCCCAGACGACGCTCGGTGCCGGAAGGCTCGGCGTCGACGTCACGCCCGACGTGAACGTCTTCGGCGCGCAGCAGATCACGCTCGAGAAGACGACAGGGCTCAAGGACAACGATCTCTCGACGCTTGGGCTCAGGGCGCGCGTGATGAACGGACTGCACCTCCGCGGGGAGGCGAGCACCGGGGACCGGGGACAGGCGCTCAACGTCGGCGCGGACTACGCCGCGAGCCTCTCAACCGATCACACGCGTCTGCCGCGCAGCGTGTTCACGGTCGGCCAGCGGACCGAGGTGAGCGATCAGCTGCGCGTCTTCACCGAGCACCAGTTCCAGCACGAGGACGAGCGGGCAGGACTCGCGCAGGTCTACGGCTTCGACTACTCGCCGACCGACCGGACTACGATCGGAGTCTCGGGGCAGTTGAGCGAGATCGAGACCGACGCCGGGACGACCGAGCGCGACGTCGGGACGCTCTCACTCTCGTACGTCGGCGACGCAGCGCGCATGGGGTCGATGGTCGAGTACCGCCGCGACATCGGGGCCGAGGAGAGACGGCAGTGGCTGACCACGAACTCGATGACGTACCGTGCCTACGAGTGGCTGACGGCGATCGGGAAGGTGAGCCTGTCGCACACCCGCGACTGGACCAACGACGACCGCGGCGCGAAGTTCGTCGAAGCGGACGCAGGGCTCGCGTACCGCCCGGTGCACTACGACCGGCTGAACCTGCTCGGCAAGTACACGTATCTGTACGATCTCCCGAGCGAGGGTCAGGGTGACGGCTCGGCGGTCGATGAGCGCTCGCACGTCTTCTCGCTTGAGGGGATCCACGAACTCGGCCATCACTGGGAGGTCGGCGCGAAGTACGCGCACAAGCGGGGCGAGATCCGCGAGGACAGGGACGCCGGCGACTGGATCGACACGAACGTCGGCTTCGCCGCCGCCCGGGCCCGCTACCACCTGACGCAGGAATGGGACGGGCTCGCCGAGTTCCGCTGGCTCCGGGTGAACGAGACCGACGATCGTCGGAGTGGCGTCCTCATCGGGCTCTACCGCTCGATCAACGACAACCTGAGGCTCGGCCTGGGGTACAACTTCACCGACTTCAGCGACGATCTCACGCGCCTGAACTACGAGAGCCACGGGTGGTTCATCGACATCGTGGGGACGTACTAACGGGAACTTGGCGGCACGTTCCGCCCGGTCGACCTGCCAACGAGAATCGGGCGGCTCAGTGCCGCCCGATCCTCGATTCAGACGCTGCTCGAACGGCGCCGGCCGAGGCCGGCGCCGTTCTATCGTAGAGGCGTCCGCACGAGCCAGCCCGCGACGTCTTCCTTGCCAGACGCCACCGAGCTTGCTATCATCGTCATGAGGGCATTGGCTCGTACGGGCACGGGCTTACGCTCGAGCCGTCGGATTGCTTTGGCCGGGAGGCAAGGATGGCAGCAGCACGGAGGGCGCTGGCGGCGACGCTGGCGCTGGGCATCGCCTCGGCGCTGGGCATCGCCTCGATCCTCACACTCTCTCCGTCACCGTCCGATGCGAAGACAGTCGAGTTCGCGGAGAACGGCGACTCGGGGGGAATTCACCTTCTCGATCAGAACCAGTCGTTCGTCGACATTGAGTACCGGCTTCCTTCGCTCAGGCTCGATGACGTCTCGCTTGGCAACGAGGTGCTCCAGCAGCTCTCGATGCCGGGCGTGTCGCTTCCTGCACCGGAGGGGGCGCCGGACCTTCCGGGATTGAGCCGCTTCATCGCGATCCCGGAGGGCGCGCGCGCGATCCTCACGGTCACGAGCGTGCGGACCGAGATCATCGGCGACGTCAATCTCGCTCCCGCGGTCAAGGTCCCGGCGGAGACCGACGACTCCCCGCTTGTCTATACTAAGGACCCCGCGATCTACACGCGGGACGCTCTCTATCCCGAGGTGCCTGTGACGCTCGGCGCTCCGTCCGAGATCCGCGGCGTCGACGTCGTTCCCGTCCGCATGACGCCCTTCCAGTACAACCCCGTCGCGAAGGAGCTCGTCGTCTACACGGAGCTGACGCTTCGCGTGGAGTTCGATGGCGGAACCGGGCGGTTCGGCGACGAGCGCCTCCGGAGCCGCCACTGGGAGCCGATCCTCGAGCAGTTCATCGTGAACTACGAATCGCTGCCGAAGACGGTTTTTGACGCACCGGTCACCTGGGACGAGGAGTACGAGTACGTGATCATCGTCCCCGACGACCCGGCGTACACGGCGTGGGCCGACAGCCTCAGGCGCTGGCGGACGCTTCAGGGGATCGACACGGGCGTCGTCACGCTCACCGACATCGGCGGGGCCACGACGACCGCAATCGAGGACTGGATCGACGACGCGTACGCGACGTGGGCGACGCCTCCCGCCGCGATACTCTTCCTCGCCGACTACGTCCCGTCGGGAGAGACCGACGGCATCACGTCGCCCGTGTGGGATCACTACTGCATCTCCGACAACATCTACGCCGACGTCGACGGGAACTACCTTCCCGACATCATCGTCTCGAGGATGACCGCGACGCCGTCGACGATCGAGGACCTCGTCAGGAAGGCGATCGATTACGAGCGGACCCCGTCGACGAACCCCGACTTCTACGATCATCCGATCGCTGCCGGCGGGTGGCAGGACGATCGCTGGTTCATCCTCTGTGCCGAGATCATCCACGGGTTCTGGACGAACGTCCTGGGGAAGAGCCCGGTTCGCGAGTACGCGCCCCAGGCACGGAGTGGTCCCTCTACTGGCGGACGCCCTTGATCGTCGAGTATTTCGGACCCGCGGGGCTCGGCTACATTCCAGCGACGCCCGAGCATCTGACCGACTGGGGCGGGAACGCGTCCCGACTGAACGCCGATATCAACTCCGGTGCCTTCATCCTCCAGCATCGCGACCACGGCGGCACGTCCGGGTGGGGGGAGCCGAGCTATCACAACTGGGACCTGCCTGCCTTAACGAACGACGACCTGCCGTTCGTCTTCTCGATCAACTGCCTGACGGGGAAGTACCTCATCGAGGGCGACTGCTTCGTCGAGGCGCTCCATCGGTATCCGAACCGCGCGCTAGGCGTGGTCGGCGCGACCGAGGTCTCGTACTCCATCTACAATGACGTCTTCACGTGTGGCATCTACGACGGCATGTGGCCCGAGTTCGATCCCTACTATCCGGACCCGGGCAGGTCCATCGGAAGCGGCGACCTTCGTCCGGCCTTCGGGACGACGACGGCGAAGTACTACCTGCACGATAAGGACTGGTCGAACTACAGCCTGAAGCCCCTGACGTACCACCTCTTCCACGCGCACTGCGACGCGTTCACGACGCTCTATTCCGAAATGCCTGCGGAGCTTACCGTCGCGCACGACGACGAGATGGACTCGGGCGCGTCCGAGTTCGTCGTCACGGCCGACGAGGGCTCGGTCATTGCTCTCACGGTCGACGAGCGGATCATCGGGGTCGGCGAGGGGACGGGCGCGCCGCTCGCGATCCCCGTCGAGCCGGCGCCGGGTCCCGCCACGGTGCTCGTCGTCGTGACGAAGCCGAACCACTTCCGGTACGCGGCCGCGGTGGCGATCCCGCCGTCGATCCCCTGGGAGGACGTGACGGAGGGCTTGCTCGGCGACGCGGGCCACGGAAGCGCCGTCGCCTGGGTCGATTTCGACGACGACCTCGACATCGATCTCTACGTTGCGAACGCCGGGGACGACTCGAGCAGGCTCCTTCGGAACGACGGTGACAGCGTCTTCGTCGACGTGACGAGCGCCGCGCTCGCGGGCGACGGGCATGCCACGGATGCCGCGTGGGGCGACTACGACAACGACGGCGACCAGGACGTCTACCTCGTGAATGACGGCACGCCGAACGTGCTCCTCAGGAACGACGGCGGGGCCTTTCTCGATGTCACCGCGACGAGCGGTCCGATCGACGACAGCGGCCAGGGGCGCGCCGCCGCCTGGGCCGACTACGACAACG